>NZ_JBJGZS010000008.1:0-142162 GCF_054050635.1 Geodermatophilus sp. SYSU D00079
GCACGGAGGCCCCCGGGGGGGCCCGGGCCCGCCCGTCGTTGTCGTGGGCGCCCTCGCTGTGGGTCAGGTCCGCCCCGGGGGCCCCCCCCCGCGCGGTGACGGTCAGCGGCCCCGGCCGGCCCGGCCGCAGGTAGGTGACGGTCAGCTGGCTGGTCGCAGGGACCTCGCCCTCCCCGGTGGTGGTGCGCACCGCCTGGCCCATCGCGGTGTCGACGAGGGTGGCCAGCACGCCGCCGTGGAGGGTGCCGGCCGGGTTCAGGTGCTCCTCGCGCGCCTCGAACCCGATGCGGGCGCTGCCGTCGTCGGCGGTGGTCACCTCCGCCCCGAGCCGCTCGGCGTAACCCCCGGGCCCCGTCTGCTCTGCCATGGCGCCTCGCTACCCGGCCGCGCGCGGTCCAGTCAGGACGGCGTCCGGAGCCGCTCCTGCACCAGCTCGGCACCGCGGACGACGGCCGGGGCCAGCGCGCGGATCGCCTCGACGTCCCGCATCCGGCTGCTGGGCGCGGCCACGCCCAGGCCGGCGAGCGGCTGGCCGACCGTGTCGCGCAGCGCCACGGCGACCGCGCACACCCCGTCGGCGCTCTCCTCCCAGTTGAGCGCGTACCCCTGCGCCCGGATCGTGGCCAGCTCCGCGCGCAGCTGTCCGAGGTCGGTGAGCGCGGCGGCCGTCGTGCCCCCCGGGAGGGTCCCGCCGGGGTAGCGCCGGTCCAGCTCGGCGTCGGACAGCCCAGCGAGGACCGCCTTGCCCACCGCCGAGGCGTGCGCCGGCCGGACGACGCCGGTGCGGTTGCCCACGCGCACCGACCGCGGGCTCTCGGCGCAGTCGAGGAAGCGCACCGTCGTCCCCTCGAGCAGGGCCAGGCTGACCGTCTCCTGGGTCTCCTCGCGCAGCTGCTCGAGCACCGGGCGGGCCACGCGCCGGATGTCGATGCGGTTGACCGCGGCCAGGCCGATCTCGTAGAGCGCGGGCCCCGGGCGGTAGGCGCCGTTGGGCCGGTCCTGCGTGACGAACCCGCGGCGGCGCAGCGCGGTCAGCAGCCGGTGCGCCGTGGACCGGGCGACGCCGAGCTGGTCGGCGGCCTCGGCCACGCGCAGGGCCTGGCTCTCGCCGACGAGCTGCAGCAGCACGAGGGCGTTGTCGACCGACGTGGTGGTCGGCCCCTCGGGCGCCGACGCGGAATTCGACATGCCGGAACTGTAGAGCGCCTCCTAGGTGGAGGGTGGAACTGCTGTCTAGCCTGACCCGCATGACCGAGGAGGTCCGCCGATGACTGCCACCCCTGAGACGCGCACCGATCTCGAGTTGGAGGCGCTCTACCGCGACCTCGCCGCGGTCGACCTCCGGCCGCTGTGGACCATCACCGAGCAGCTGCTCACCCCGACACCGCAGCCGCGGGCCATCCCGTGGCTGTGGTCGGCGGCGACGATGAAGCCCCTGGCCCGCCGGGCCATCCAGCTGGTCCCGGTCGAGCGCGGCGGGGAGCGGCGGGTGCTCAGCCTGGCCAACCCCGGCCTGGCCGGCCGGCCCTACGCCGCCGGCACGCTCTGGGGTGCCATCCAGTGCCTCGGCCCGCGGGAGACCGCGCCGGCGCACCGGCACACCCCCGGCGCGGTGCGCTGGGTCCTCGAGGGCGAGGGCGTCTGGACGACGGTCGACGGCGACGCGTGCGACATGCACCCCGGCGACCTGGTGCTCACGCCGTCGTGGAACTGGCACGACCACGTCAACGGCGGCGACTCGGAGATGTTCTGGTTCGACGGGCTGGACCTCCCGATGGTCGAGGCGCTGGACGCGGTGTTCTTCGAGCCCTACCCCGGGCCCGGGGAGAGCCAGCCGCAGCCGGCCGAGCACAACCTGTCCGAGCGGGTCCACCCGCCGGGCACCCGGTACGTGCAGGGCTGGGTCGACGGGCCGCTGACCCCCGCGCCCTCGCCGCTGCTGGTCTACCGCTGGGCCGACACCGCCGCCGAGCTGGACCGGCTGGCCGCGGAGTCCGACGAGCCGGTGCTCGCGCTGGAGTACGTCAACCCGACCACGGGCGCCAGCGTGCTGCCGACCCTCGGCTGCTCGGTGCTGCGGGTGCGCGCCGGCCGGCGCAGCGCCCCGGTGCGCCGCAGCGGCAACGCCGTCTTCGTGGCGTTCCAGGGCGCGGGCTCGACGGTCATCGACGGGCAGCGCTTCGACTGGGGCCCGGGCGACATGTTCGTCGCGCCGTCCTGGTCGGCGGTCGAGCACACCGCCGGCGAGGAGAGCGTCCTCTTCCAGCTCACCGACGCCCCCGTGCTGCGCGCGCTGGGCATCTACCGCGAGCAGGTCCTGCCGGAGCCGCAGACGGTGACCGGCACCTTCACCCCCCGCTGAGCACCCACCCCCGCTGACACTGGAGACCCGTGAAGCTCGCACTCTTCGACGACCACCGGCTCGGGGTCGTCTCCGCCGACGACGCGACGCTGGTCGACGTGACCGGCGCGCTGCCCTGGCCGCACGACCCCGACCCGCTCACCGCCGGGTGGTGGCGCGCGCTGTGCCGCGACTCCGCCACCGTCCTCCCGGCGCTGCGCGAGGCCGCCGCCGCGGGGACGCCGCGGCCGGTCGCCGAGGTCGCGCTGCGGGCGCCGGTCCTCGGCCCGTCCAAGGTGCTCGCCGCGGCCAGCAACTACGGCGAGCACGTGGCGGAGATGCACGGGGTCCAGGAGCGGACGCTCGGCCGGGTCGAGTCCTGGATGATGGAGTTCGACGTCTTCCTCAAGGCGCCGTCCTCGATCGTCGGCCCGGGCGCCGACGTCGTCCTGCCCCCGGACGTCGTCGCCGCCGGGCACGAGGTGCACCACGAGTCGGAGCTCGTCGTCGTCATCGGCGCCGGCGGCAAGGACATCCCGGTCGAGTCGGCCATGGACGCCGTCCTCGGCTTCACCGCCGGGCTCGACATCACCGTGCGCAGCGCCGCGGACCGGTCGCGCCGGAAGAGCTACGACACCTTCAGCCCGCTCGGGCCGTGGCTGGTCACCACCGACGAGGTCGGGGACGGCTCGGACCTCGACATCCTGCTCACCTGCGAGGGGCAGGTGCGCCAGGCGGTCAACACCCGCGACCTGCTCACGCCGGTGCCGCAGATCGTCGCCTACGCCTCCTCGGTCATGACCCTGCTGCCCGGCGACGTGCTGTTCACCGGCGCGCCGCCCGGCGTGGGCCCCATCACCCCGGGTGAGAAGCTGGAGATGACCGTCAGCCGCATCGGCTCGATGGCCGTGACCGTCCGCTGAGCCGCTCCGGCACGGCGGAGGCGCCTGCCCCGAGGAGGAGCGCATGACCAAGCCGGAGACGCTCGACTGGTGGGCCGAGGGGGAGCGGCTGTTCGGCACCGCCCTCGGCCGGCTCACCGACGAGGAGTTCGAGGGCCCGTCGCTGCTCCCCGGCTGGAACCGCCAGTACCTCCTGGCGCACGTGGCCCGCAACGCCGACGCCCTGTGCAACCTGCTGCACTGGGCGAGGACCGGTGTCGAGACCCCGATGTACGCCTCGGCCGAGGCCCGGGAGGCGGGTATCGCCGCAGCGGCGGCGCTGTCCCCGGCGGCGCTGCGGGGTGAGGTGCTGGCCGCCACCGCGCGGCTGGCCGAGGCGGTGCACGGGTTGCCGGAGGAGGCCTGGACGGCTCCGGTCCGCACGGCGCAGGGGCGCGAGGTGGCGGCGTCGGAGGTGCCCTGGATGCGCTGCCGGGAGGTGTACGTGCACGCCGTGGACCTCGACGCCGGGGTCGGCTTCGGCGACATCGACGAGGAGGTCCAGGCGGCGATGGTCGACGACGTGTTCCGCATGTGGGACCGCCGCGACCAGGTGCCCGACGTCGTGGTGTTCGCCGGCGACCGCGAGTGGGGGACCGGCGCGGTGGCCGTCTCCGGGTCGCTGCCGTCGGTGACGGCGTGGCTCACCGGGCGCTCCCGGGGTGAGGGGCTGGCCGCGGACGGCGGGATCCCGGAGGTCCCCGCGTGGCTGTGACGGCGCCCGCCCCGGCGCGGTAGCCGGTGGAGCTGCGCCACCTGCGCTCCTTCGTCTCCGTCGCGGAGGAGCTGCACTTCCGGCGGGCCGCGCAGAAGCTGCACGTCGCCCAGCCGGCGCTCAGCAAGCAGATCAGCGCCCTGGAGCACGAGCTGGGCGTGCGGCTGCTCGACCGCGACCGTCGCGGCGTGCTGCTCACCGAGGCCGGCCGGGTCTTCCTCGCCGAGGCCGTCGAGGTGCTCGCCCGCGCGGACGGCGCGGTCGACCGGGCCCGCGCGGTCGTCCGCGGCGAGGTCGGCCGGCTGAGCATCGGCTTCATCCAGCCCGCGCTGGCCGACCTGCTGCCCCGGTCGCTGCGCGCGTTCCGCCGGCACCACCCCGGCGTCGTCCTCACGCTGAGCGAGGCCACCAGCCGGACCGCGCTCGAGCGGGTCACCGACGGCACCATGCACCTCGCCTTCACCCGGCTGCCGATCCCGCCGCGGCCCGAGCTGCGGACGGCGGTGGTGAGCGAGGAGCCGGTGCTGCTGGTCGTGCCGCGCGGGCACCGGCTGGCCGAGCGGTCGTCGGCCCGCCTGGAGGAGATCGCCCGCGACGAGGTCATCCTCATCGACCGCACGGTGGAGCCGGGCCTGCACGACTACTACGTCACCGCCTGCAACCGCGCCGGCTTCAGCCCCCGGGTGGCCCACGAGGTGAGCAGCACCTCGATCGCGCTCGGCCTGGTGGCCGGTGGCCTCGGCGTCGCCTTCGCCCCGGCGTCGGCGCGGCTGGCCGCCTCGGCGGGCGTCGCGCACGTGCCGCTGGAGGACGGCGACCTCGCGCTGACCATGGGTGCCCTCTGGCGGGCCGGGCCGCGGCCGGCGGTGCTCGACAACTTCCTGGCGCTGCGCCCCTGGGAGGACGGCGAGCTCCCACCGGCGGACTGACTCCTGCCGGTCATCACCGCGCCAGCAGGGCCCTCGCCCGTGTCCTGCGATCTCGCCGGATGCGCTGCTCACCGGGCTGATTCCCAACGGGGATCAGCCCGGCCCGAGTCCGTATCACCGGACCGTCGTCCCGGGCCCCTCCGCGTCCCTACATTCCTGGGCGGACGGAACCGGCGACGGAGGAGCGGGCATGACGGTGCAGGAGCAGGCGGTGGCACCCGGGCGGACGCCGGCGGAGGTCCTCCGCGCGGCGGAGGGGCTGCACGACCTCGTCGACGCGCACGGCGAGGAGAACGACCGCACCGGCCGCATCGCCGAGCCGGTCATCGAGGCGCTGTACGACATCGGCGCGATCGGGGTCTTCACCCCGCGCGCCCTCGGCGGCGCGGAGATGACCCCCCGGCAGGCGATGGACCTGTTCCGGACCCTCTCCCACGCCGACCCCTCCACCGGCTGGGTCACGATGGCCATGGGCCTGGCGACCGGCCTGGCCGGGGCGTTCTTCCAGCCCGACGCCGCCCGCGAGCTGTTCGCCACGCGGCGGCTGGGCATCGCCGGCCAGGGGACCAAACCCGGCCGCGCCGTCCCCGTCCCCGGCGGGCACCGGATCAGCGGCGAGTGGTCCTTCGCCTCCGGCATCAAGCACTGCACGCACCTGCACACCGCCGCCCTGGACGCCGAGTCCGGCCAGACGCGGTTCTTCATCGTGCCGGTCGAGCAGGTGACCTTCATCGAGAACTGGGACGTCCTCGGCCTGCGCGGCACCGGCAGCATCGACTACACGCTCGAGGACTGCTTCGTCCCGATCGAGTACAGCTACCCCTCGCTGAGCACCGAGCCGGTCACCGGTGGCGACCTCTACCGCATCGGCATCGGCAACTTCGCCAGCATCAACCACGGCGGCTGGGTGCTGGGGGTGGGTCGCCGGGTGCTCGACGAGCTGGCCGCCGTCGTCCGGGCCAAGGCCGGCCGGCCCGGGGCGCAGACCGACACCGCCGCCTTCGCCGAGCACTTCGCGAAGGCCGAGGTGCAGCTGCGCGCCGCCAAGGCCCTCCTCTACGAGGTGTGGGAGGAGATCGAGGAGACGCAGGGACGCGGGGAGGACATCCCGCTGCGGCTGCACACCCTCAACCGGGTGGCCCTGCACAACGCCACGTTCTCCGTCGCCGGGATCGCCCAGTTCGCCTACACCTCCGCCGGCACCGACGCGCTGCGCCGGGGCACCCTGCAGCGGCTGTTCCGCGACGTGCACGGCGGCACGCAGCACGTGTCGTCCTCGCCGCTCGTCATGCAGTCCGCCGGCCGGGAGCTGGCCGGGCTGGAGGAGGGCAAACGCTGGGTGCACTTCTCGCTGAAGTGACCCGCTGTTCGACCTGGCGGAACTTCCTCCACGCCGATTGCCCAGCGTGGAACCGTGACGTACGTTACAGCGCGCCGTCCGCCGGGTCGGCGTGACGAACGACCTCCAAGGAGACCGGATGAAGTCCTCGAGAGCCGCCTGGGCGCTGGTGACCGCCACCGTCCTCATGGCCAGTGCCGCGTGCGGTGGCGGGTCCGACGACGCGGGCTCCAGCGACGCGTCCGGGGCCACGGGCGGCGGGGACGGCGGCGGTCTGACCACGCTGACCATGGCCGAGACCCCCGGTGGCCCGTACTCCTTCGTGGCCTACGGCGTCCAGCGCGGACACTTCGAGGACGAGGGGATCGACCTGCAGGCGCGGGTCAACCCCGGTGGCGGCACCGCCACCGTCCCCGCGCTGGTGCAGGGCGACATGGACGTCCTGGGCCTGGACCTGGTCTCGGCGATCACCAGCATCAACGCGGACCTGCCGATCAAGATGGTCGCCGCCGGCAGCGCCACCTCCGAGGAGCCCGACGGCGACTTCGCCGCGGTCCTGGTGAAGCCCGACAGCCCGATCCAGGGCCCGGAGGACCTCGACGGCGTCCGGATGGGCGTCAACGCGCTGCGCAACGTCAACGACCTGGCGATCGGCCGGATCCGCGACGAGCAGGGCTTCGCCGAGGACGCGATCAGCCCGGTCGAGCTGCCCTTCCCGGAGATCCTCGCCGCCATCACCCGCGGCGACGTCGACGCGGGCATCGTGATCGAGCCCTTCGCCACCATCGGGCAGAACCAGGGCCTGCGGGTCGTCCACCGCCCGTGGGTGGGGATCGAGCCGGGCCTGCAGATCGGCACCATGGTGATGACCGACGAGACCATCGCCCGTGTCGGCGACGACGTCGTGGCCGCCTTCGGGCGGGCCGTGCAGGCCACCGCCGACGACATCCGCGAGGACCCCGAGTCCTTCCGCCAGGCCATGCCGGAGCTGATCGAGATCGACCCGGCCCTCGCCGAGCAGATCAACCTCATCCAGTGGCGCGGCAAGAACGACCCCGAGTCGATCCGGACCTTCGGCGAGCTGATGGTCAAGTACGGGCTGGTCGACGAGGAGATCGACTACGACGCCGCGATCATCGACGACTGACCGGACCAGCGACGACTGACCGGAGGCCCCGGTGCGGCAACGGCGCCGCACCGGGGCCTCCTCGCGACCCGAGGAGCTCCGTGAACCTCCCGACCGGCGGCCCGCAGCTGGTGGACGTCCCCGCCGAGGACGGCACCCGGCTGGAGGGCCTGCTGTACCCGCCGCCGGCGCGTCCGACGGCCGCGCTGCTGCACGTGCACGGCAAGGGCGGCAACTTCTACTCGGGCCCCCCGCGCACCCTGCCACCGCTGGTCGCGCCGGACCGGTTCGTGCACCTCGCGCTCAACCTGCGCTGCCACGACCTCGGCTACAGCCGGCTCGGGGACGACGCCGGCATCGCCACCGGCGCCGAGGCCGCGTACGGCGGCATGTGGGAGCGGCTCGACGACGGGCCGCTGGACCTCCGCGCCGGCGTGAGCTGGCTGCGGGAGCGGACCGGTCTGCCGGTGGTCGTCGTCGGGCACTCCGCCGGCGGTTACTTCCTCGGTGACTGGGCGCCCGGCCCCGAGGTGGCCGGGCGGGTGTTCCTCTCCCCGCTGACCTCGGTGCGGTTCCCGCTGTCGGCGTGGTTCGCCGACGACGCCGCCCTGGAGGAGGCCCGGGTGCACGCGCAGGACCTCGTCGACCGCGGCCGGGGCCACCTGCTGATCCCCGTTCCCGCCTGGTACTTCGCCATCTCGGCCGCCTCCTTCCTGGAACGCCTCGCCGAGCGCCCGGACCGCTGGCTGGACGGCTGCAACGCGTCGTCGTCTCCTCTGCTGCTGGCCTGGGGCGGTGCGGAGACCCGGGCCGCCGCGTGGCGCGCGCTCTACGACCGCCTGCAGGTGCCCGACCGGGCGTGGCTCGAGCTGCCGGGGGCCGGGCACGAGTACGGCGGCGCCGAGGCCGCGCTCGCCGCGGAGATCACCCGCTTCGTCGACGCCCGCGTCTGACCCCGGGCGCCGCCGACCCCGTCCCGGCCCCACCGCGGACGGGCCCGCCCCGTCCGACCCGTCCGCCGTTCCGCGTGGTAACAGAACCGGCCCGTTCCGTACACTGGCCGGTCACCGCGGGGAGATCCGGTGTCACGGGGGGGCCGGGCCTCCCCGCGGCCGCTCACGGCACGCGTTCCAGCAGGGCCCGCGCGAACGCCTCGGCGACGGGGTCCACCGGCGCGGTGTCCGCGGCCGCCCGCAGCCACGCGGCCAGCGGAGCCGCCAGCGCCGGCGACAGCGCCGTGATCCACGCGCCCGTCCCGGCCCGCGCCTCGGCCACGTGCTCGGTCCCGCCGCCGGGCAGGTGGGCGACCACCTCGGGCCGGCTGGCCAGCAGCCCACCGGCCCGCCAGTCGCCGGGCGTGGTGCGGGCGGCCAGCCGCTCCAGGCCGCGCGCCGCCGTCCGCAGCAGCTCGTCGGGGTCCACGGGGGCATGCTGCCCCACGCCGGGGTTGGGCCGGGCGTGCGGACGGGTAGCGCGCACGGGTCCCGTCCCTGCGCCCCGGGAGCCGCCCGTGGACCCGTCCGACTCGTCCGTCCCCGAGCTGCAGACCATGCCGCTGGGCCTCTACGACGTGGTGCAGCTGGCCATCCTGGGCGCCGGGTTCGCGCTGTTCGCCTACCTGCTCTACTCCTGGGTCAGCCGGGACGAGGTCTCGGCGCGCTACCGGCCCTCGTCCTACGCCGCCATCTGCCTGGCCGCCGTGGCGACGGTCGCCTACCTGCTCCTGTACCTCGACTGGGACAGCGGGTTCCGGCTCGAGGATGGCGTCTTCGTGCCCAACGAGGAGGCGCGGACCACCGAGGGCACCCGCTTCATCGACTGGTCGGTCACGGTGCCGCTGCTGACCGTCGAGCTGCTCGCCGTCTGCTCGATCGCCGGCGCGGCCGCCCGCCGGCTGCGGTTCACCACGATGGCGGCGGCCTTCCTGATGATCGTCACCGGGTACATCGGCGCCCAGGTCGTCGACCAGGGCCGCGACACGCTGGCCCTGGTCGTGTGGGGCCTGATCAGCACGCTGTTCTTCGCCTACCTGTACGTGGCGCTCATCGGCGCGGTGCGCCGGTCGCTGCCCACCATGGGCGCCGAGGCCGCGGCCAGCCTGCGCAACGCGACGATCGTGCTGCTCAGCAGCTTCGGCATCTACCCGCTGGTCTACGCGGTACCGGTGTTCGCCGACGTCACGCCGGCCTGGTTCACCGCCATGCAGGTCGGCTACTCGGTGGCCGACGTCGTGGCCAAGATCGGCTTCGGCGTGCTCGTGCACAAGGTGGCCAAGCTGCGCACCGCTGAGGACGTCGCCGCGGGCGTCGACACCCACCCCGAGCCGGTGTGGTCGAGCAACGTGCACAAGAGCGACGGCGTGCTCCCCGAGCTGGGCCGGGTCTCCCCGGCGGTGGCCGACCGGCTAGGCGCGGCCCGTGGCGCCGGCGCCCCGGACGCCGGCGCCCGGGCACCCGGGGCCTGACCGGTCGTGCCGGCCCCGACGGCGGTCCGCGCCTCGGCGCCCCTGAGGACGGCGACCGTCGTCTCGCTGGCGGCCGCGCTCGCCGGGCTGGCCGTCGAGTTCGTCGTGCCCGGCGGGTGGGGGGCGGCCGGGCCGGTGGTGCTGGTCTGCGGCCTGCTCCTCGGCCTGCCGCACGGGGCGGCCGACCACGTGCTCCTCGGCGCCCGGCCGGCCGGCCCGCCCCGCGGGTGGGGGCTCGTCGTGGGCGGGTACGCCGCGCTCGCCGTCGTGACCTGGCTGCTCTTCCGGGCGTTCCCCGGCCCCGGCCTGGCGCTGTTCGTGGCCCTCTCGGTGTGGCACTTCGGCAGCGGGGAGACCGCCGTGGCGGATCTGCGCCGTGGCGGGCCGGTGCGGCGCCGGGTGGCGGCGGCGCTGGTCCTCGGGTCGGTGGTCCTGCTCGTCCCGCTGGCCCGCCCGTCGCCGGAGGCCGAGCGCGTCCTCGCGGCCGTCCTGCCGGGGTCCGCCGCGGCACCGGCGCTGCTGCCGTCGGCCGTCGTCCCAGGGGTCGTCGTGGCCGCCGTGGTGCTCGGCGCCGTGCTGCTGGTGGCCCGGCGCCGGCTGGAGGCGCTGGAGGTGGCCGTGCTGCTGGCGGTGGTGCTCGTGCTCCCCCCGCCGGTCGCGCTGGGGCTCTGGTTCGGCACCTGGCACTCGCTGCGGCACGTGGCGCGGCTCGCGGTGCAGGACCCGGCCGCCGACCCGCGCGCTGCGCTGCGCCGCTTCCTGCGGGCGGCCGCGCTGCCGACGGCAGCCGCCCTCGTCGTCCTGCTCGTGCTCTGGCGGACGACCGGCGGCGGGCACGGTCTCGTCGCCGTCCTCCTGCCGGTGCTCGCCGCGCTGACCGTCCCGCACACGCTGACCGTGACGTGGCTGGACCGGGCGCGGGGTCAGGCGGGCTCGCGGCGCATCGGCACGTGCGGGATGCCGTCCTCGACGTAGCCCGGGCCGCTGCGCCGGAACCCGAACCGCTCGTACCAGCCCTCCAGGTGGGCCTGCGCGCCGAGCGTGATCGGGTGCCCCTCGCACAGCTCGATGCCGGCACGGATGAGGTCGGCGGCCAGCCCGCGCCCGCGGTGCGTCGCCGCGGTGGCGACCCGGCCGATCGCGCGGGTGTCGCCGTCGTCCAGCACCCGGATGGTGGCCGCGACCGCACCGTCGTCGTCGAACCACAGGTGCACCGTCGTCGGCTCGGCGTCCCGGCCGTCGAGCTCCGGGTAGGGGCACTGCTGCTCCACCACGAAGACGTCGACCCGCAACCGGCACAGCGCGTAGACCTCGTACGGGGTGAGCTCGGCGAAGCGGGCGGTGCGCATGGGCAGCGGCGGAGCGGGGGGCACGGCGTCAGTTGTAGCCCACGCCGCGACGGCCGTCCGTGGTACACCTTCAGGTCAGGTATGGCTCACCTATCTCCGGGAGCGCGTGGGTGAAGAGGTTCGGGCGGGCGACCGCCACCGCACTGACCGTCGCAGGCGTGCTCACCGGGTGCGGGTCCGACGCCGCCGGTGACACGGAGACGCTGACGGTCTACAGCGCCCAGCACGAGAGCCTGGTCCGCACCATGCTCGAGGACTTCACCGCCGAGACCGGCATCGAGCTGGAGTTCCGCGACGCCAACGACGCGGAGCTGGCCAACCAGATCGTGCAGGAGGGGGAGGCGTCGCCGGCCGACGTCTTCCTCACCGAGAACAGCCCGTCGATCGACATCCTCGACGACGAGGGGCTGCTCGCCCCGCTGGACCAGGCGACCCTCGACCAGGTCGGGGAGCCGTACCGCCCGGCCTCGGGCACCTGGGTCGGCTTCGCCGCCCGCTCCACCGTGCTGGTCTACAACCCGGCGCAGCTGCCCGAGGCCGAGCTGCCCGCGTCGATCCTCGACCTGGCGGACCCGGCGTGGGAGGGCCGCATCGGCATCGCCGCCGGCGGGCCGGACTTCCAGGCGATCGTCAGCGCCGTCCTCGCGCTGCGCGGGGAGGACGCCGCCCGCGCCTGGCTGGCCGGTCTGGAGCGCAACGCCGACGTCTACCAGAGCAACACCGCGGTGATGCGCGCCGCCGACGAGGGCGAGATCGACGCCGGCGTCATGTACCACTACTACTGGTACCGCGACCAGGCGGAGAACGCGCTGCAGGGCGACGACGCGCGGCTGCACTACTTCCGCAACCAGGACCCCGGCGCCTTCGTGAGCGTCTCCGGCGCGGGCGTGCTGGCCTCGACCGACCAGCCGGAGCAGGCGCAGCAGCTGGTCGCCTACCTCACCAGCCCGGAGGCCCAGCAGAAGCTGGCCGAGAGCACCGCGCTGGAGTACGCCGTCGGCACCGGCGTCGCCTCCGCCGACGTGCTGCCCCCGCTGGAGGAGCTGCAGGCGCCGGACGTCGACCCGGGGTCGCTCGACCAGCGGCGGGTCACCGAGCTCATGCAGGAGGTGGGGCTGCTCTGAGCGCTCCCGCCCCGCCGGTCGCCCGGCCCGGGACGCCGGACCGCCCGGCACCCCGCGGCCGCGCCCGCCCGCGCTCCGCGGTGCACCGCACCCCCGTCACGCTGGTGCTCGCCGCGGCCGTCGCCGCCCTCACGCTGCTGCCGCTGGTCTACATCGTCGCCTCGACCGTCGACGTCGGCTGGAGCGGCATCCGGGAGCTGGTGTTCCGGCCGCGGGTGGGCGAGCTGCTGTGGAACACCGCCCGCCTGGTCGGCGGGACGGTGCTGCTCTGCGCCGTCCTCGGGGTGGGCGCGGCCTGGCTGGTGGAGCGGACCGCCCTGCCCGGACGGCGGGTCTGGCACGTGCTGCTCGTGGCGCCGCTGGCCGTCCCGGCGTTCGTCAACAGCTACGCGTGGATCTCGCTGCTGCCCGGGCTGGACACCTACGCCGGGGCGCTGCTGGTCGTGACCCTGTCGTACTCCCCGTTCGTCTACCTCCCCGTCGTCGCCGCCTTCCGCGGGCTGGACCCGGCCCTGGAGGAGACCGCCCGCGGCCTCGGGCTGTCGGGCTGGGCGGTGTTCCGGCGGGTGCAGCTGCCGCAGCTGCGGGTGGCCCTGCTCGGCGGCAGCCTGCTGGTCGCGCTGCACGTGCTGGCGGAGTTCGGCGCCCTGCAGATGCTGCGCTACCCGACCTTCACCACCGCGATCTACGACCAGTACCGGGCCACCTTCAACGGGCCCGGCGCCACCATGCTGGCCGGCGTCCTCGTGCTGCTGTGCCTCGTGCTGCTGCTGGCCGAGGTCCGGCTGCGCGGCCGCCACGGGTACGCCCGCACCGGCGCGGGCGTGGCCCGGCCCGGCCGGCCGGTGCGGCTGGGGGCACTGCAGGCCCCCGCGCTGCTGGGCCTGGCCGCGCTGGTCGGGCTCTCGCTCGCGGTGCCGCTGGCCAGCCTGGCCACGTGGCTGGTCCGGGGCTCGTCCACCGACCTCGAGGTGGGTGCCCTGGTCACCACGACCGGCACGACGCTGGGGCTGGCGGCCGCGGCCGCCGCGGTCACCACCGCGATGGCGCTGCCCACCGGCTGGCTGGCGGTGCGCGCCCGCGGCCGGGTGGCGACCCTGCTGGAGCGCAGCACCTACCTGGGCAGCTCGGTGCCGGCGATCGTCATCGCGCTCGCGCTGGTCACCATCGCCATCGACGTCACGCCGTGGATCTACCAGACCGTGCCGGTGCTGCTGGCCGCCTACGCGATCCTGTTCCTGCCCCGGGCGATCGTCCCCGTGCGCGCTGCGGTCGAGCAGTCGCCGCGGCTCCACGACGACGTCGCGGCGTCCCTCGGCTCCTCCGCCCCGGACCGGCTGCGCCGGGTGACCCTCCCGCTGCTCGCCCCCGGCATCGGTGCCGGAGCCGCCCTCGTCTTCCTGGCCGTGGTCACCGAGCTGACCGCCACCCTGCTGCTCGCCCCCACCGGGACGACGACGCTGGCGACGGCGTTCTGGTCGGCCAGCAGCGCCCTGGAGTACGGGGCGGCCGCGCCCTACGCCGTCGTGATGGTGCTGCTGTCGGCGCCGGCCACCGTCCTGCTGTCCCGTGACGCCCGCAGAGGTCTGACCACATGAGCTCGCTGACCGTCACCGGGGTGACGAAGTCCTACGGCCCGACCCCGGTGCTCACCGGGGTCGACCTGTACGTCCCCGAGGGCGGCCTCACCGCGCTGCTGGGCCCCTCGGGCTGCGGGAAGACCACGCTGCTGCGGCTGATCGCCGGCTTCGACGACCCCGACACCGGCACCATCGAGCTCGGTGGACGGCTGGTGGCCGGGCCGGGGCACAGCCTCGCCGCGCGCCGCCGGCACATCGGGTTCGTGCCCCAGGAGGGCGGGCTGTTCCCGCACCTGAGCGTGGCCGGCAACGTGGCCTTCGGCCTGCCGCGGCGGCAGCGCCGCGACACCGCCCGGGTGGCGGAGCTGCTCGCCCTCGTGGGCCTGGACCCGGCGCTGGCCGAGCGCGCCCCGCACCAGCTGTCCGGAGGCCAGCAGCAGCGGGTCGCGCTGGCCCGCGCGCTGGCGCCCCGCCCCTCGCTGGTGCTGCTCGACGAGCCGTTCTCCTCCCTCGACGCGTCGCTGCGCGAGGAGACACGGCAGGCGGTGGCCGAGGCGCTGAGCGCGTCGGGGGCGACCGCGGTGCTGGTCACCCACGACCAGGCCGAGGCGCTGTCGATGGCCGACGAGGTGGCCGTCCTGCGGGGCGGCCGGCTGGTGCAGCTGGCCGATCCGCGCACCCTCTACCGCAGCCCACGCGACCTCGACGTCGCGACGTTCGTGGGGGAGTCCGTCGTCCTGGACGCCGAGGTCCTCGACGGTCAGGCGCACTCCGCGCTCGGCGTCCTGCCGCTGGACCGGCCGTGCCCCGACGGGCCCGCGCGGGTGCTGCTGCGGCCCGAGCAGCTGCGGCTGGGCGCCCCCGGTGCCGGTCCGACGGCGCGGGTGCGCGGCGTGGACTTCTTCGGTCACGACGCCCGGGTCCGGCTGCAGCTGCACTCCGGTCCCGCGTTCAGCGCCCGGCTGGAGGGGCGGGACCTGCCCTCGGCGGGGGACGACGTGTCGGTGCACGTCGTCGGCGCGGCGCTGCCGTTCCCCGCCGGTGGGACCGTGCCGGTCGGGCACCGTGCGGAAACGGGCGCGCAAACGGCTTAGGTATGCCTACGCTTCCCCGCGTGGACCTCTTCCTCTTCTCCGTCGACCCGACCTGGGGCGCCGACGTGGTGGCCGCCGGCGCGGCCGGGATCGTCGTCGACTGGGAGCGCCGCGGCAAGCACCGGCGGCAGGCGGGCGAAGGCACCCAGATCAACGCCGACACCCCCGAGGACCTCAGCCGCATGCGCGCCGCCACCGACGGGCGGCTGCTGTGCCGGCTCAACGGGTACGGCCCCTGGACCGCGGCCGAGGTGGACGACGCGGTGGCCCGCGGCGTCGACGAGCTGATGCTGCCCATGGTCCGCACGACCGAGGAGGTCGACCGCACCCTCGACCTGGTCGCGGGCCGCTGCGGCCTCGGCATCCTGATCGAGACGCAGGACGCCGTCGCCCGCGCCGCCGACTTCGCCGCGCGGCCGCTGTCACGGGTGTACGTGGGCCTCAACGACCTGCGCATCGACCGCGGCGCGACCCAGCTGTTCGCGCCGCTGGTCGACGGCACCGTGGACGCCGTCCGCGCCGCGGTCACCGACCGGCCCTTCGGCGTGGGCGGGCTGACGCTGCCCGGGGGCGGCTTCCCCGTACCCGGGGAGCTGCTCGCCGCCGAGCTGCTCCGCCTCGGCACCGCGTTCACCTTCCTGCGCCGCTCGTTCACCGCCGACATGGCCGGCCGGGACCCGTTCGTCGAGGTGCCCCGCCTGCACGCCGCGCTGGACCGCCTGCGCGCCGCGAGCCCCGCGGAGGCGGCCGACCGGCGGGCCGCGTTCGTGGCCGCGGTGACCGGCGTCCCGGAGGCGCAGCCGGTGTGAGGGCGCTGGTCACCGGCGCCGGTGGGTTCGTCGGCCGCCACCTCGTCGTCCGGCTGCGCTCCGACGGCTGGGACGTCGTCCCGCTGACCCGGGCCGAGGTCGACCTCGCCGACCCCGTGGCCGGCGCGGCGGCGGTGCGGGACGCCGACCCCGACGTCGTCTTCTCCCTCGCCGCCGGCCGGGCGAAGGCGACGCCGGCCGAGCGGGCCGCCACCGTCGCGGTCAACACCAGCCCGTGGCTGGTCGACGCCCTGCCCGACCGCTGCCGCGCCGTGGTCCGCCTGGGCTCCTCCACCGAGTACGGCGCCGGCCCGGCACCGCTGACCGAGGCCGCCCCGCTGCGGCCGCGGGGCTTCTTCGGCGCCACCAAGGCCGCCGGCTCGCTGCTGCTGCAGGCCGCCGGCGCCGAGCGCGGCGTGCGGACGGCGGTGTTGCGGGCCTTCCAGGTGTACGGGCCCGGGGACCACCCCACGCGGCTGGTCCCCGTGGTGCTCGAAGCGGCCCGCAGCGGCGCCGTCGTCCCGCTGCCGGCGCGGGTCAGCCGGCGGGACTGGGTGTGGGTCGGCGACGTCGTCGACGCCTGCCTGCGCGCCGCGCTCGCCGACGACCTGCCACCGGGTCAGGTGCTCAACATCGGCACCGGCGTGCAGACCGCCACCGAGGAGCTGGTCGCCACCGCCGAGCGGGTCACCGGCCGGCCCATCGCCACCGCGCCGGGTGCCCACCCGGGACGGGAGTGGGACACCGACTGCTGGGTCAGCGACCCGTCGCGGGCGTCGGCCCTGCTGGGCTGGACGCCGACCGTGGACCTCGCCGAGGGGCTGGCGCGCACCTGGGCCGCAGGGGCATGAGCCCGCCGGGACCGCGGATCGCGGTCGTCGTGCCGGTGTACCGCAACGAGGCGACGCTGGCGCCGCTGGCGCAGCGGCTGGCCGCGGCGCTGGCCGGCCGGGACTGGCGGCTGCGGCTGGTCGTCGACGCCTCGCCCGACGACAGCGCGGCGGTCGCCTCCGCGCTCAGCGCCGCCGACCCCCGCATCGCCGTCTCCGGGCTCACCGTCAACTCCGGGCAGCACGCCGCCCTGGCCCACGGCCTGGCGGCCGAGCCCGACGCCGACGTCTGGGTGTGCCTGGACGCCGACCTGCAGGACCCCCCGGAGGCGGTACCGGTGCTCCTGGACCGCCTGGCCCTCGGCGACGTCGACGCCGTCTTCGCCGGCCGCCGGGGCGCCTACGAGTCGGCGGTCCGGCGGCTCAGCGGGACGGCGCACCGCCGGCTGGCCGCGCGGCTCACCGGGCTGCCGCCGGACGCCGGTGCCTTCCTCGCGATGGGGCCGGCGGTGCGGGATGCGGTCGTCGCGGCGGTGCTCGGCGGGGGGGCGCCGAGCGTGGTGCTGGCCGTCGGCGCGACCCGGCGGCGGGTGACCAGCGTCCCTGTGGCGCGGGACCGGCGGCCGGAGGGCCGGTCGGCGTGGAGCCACCGGGACCGGCTCGTGCAGTCGGCGCGCTCCCTGGTGTGGGCCCTGCGGCAGCGCCGCTGACCCAGGCGCCGGACCGCTGGACCGCTGGCGCAGGCTCCTGGCCGCGCAGAACAGGATCGCGGCAGAGGTCGACGGGCTCACGAGCATGCAGTCCTGGCTGCGGGCGCACGGGCGGCTGTCGCCGGTCGCAGTTCTCACCTGGTCCCGTACGTGGGCCACACGCCCCGGTGCGCATGCCACGATGCGTCGTGGACACATTCGGGCAGATCGCCGACGAACGTCGCAGTCTGGCTGCCCAGATGGCGGGGCTCACGAGTGAGCAGCAGGCGACGCAGAGCCTGTGCAGTGGCTGGAGCGTGCGCGACGTGCTCGCGCACCTCGTCGTGCCCCTGGAGGTGGGCATCCCGAAGTTCGTGCTGGCCATGCTGGCCTGCCGCGGGAACTTCGACCGGGCCAACGTCCGGCTGGCCCGCGAGCAGGCGCGTCGGCCCTTCGGCGAGATCATCGAGGTGTTGCGTCAGAAGGCCGACTCGCGGTTCACCCCTCCCGGTGCAGGTCCCGAGGCGCCGCTCACCGATCTCCTCGTGCACGGCCTGGACATCCGCTGGCCCCTGGGGCTGCCGCACGACATCCCCGAGGAGCGCCTGCACACGTCGCTGACCCACCTGACCGCCGCTCCCGTCGGTGGCGTCGTCGCCCGGGGCACCGTGGACGGGTTGCGGTTCGAGGCGACCGACATCGACTGGGCGCACGGCAGCGGTCCGATCGTGAGCGGCGACGCCGAGGCGCTGCTGTTGGCGATCACCGGCCGCACGGCCGCACTCACCCACCTCGGCGGGGACGGCGTTCCGACGTTGCGCGGCCGACTGACCTGACCTGGTCCACACCGAGAACGGACAGCACCCTCGAGCCCGGAGGACCCGGGATCGGCCGATCAGCGACCGGAGGATCCAGCTCCTCCACTCGCCAGGAAGGAGACAGAGTGGCTGTCGACGCCGACCTCGCAGCCCGCGTCCGCGCTGCCGTTTCTCACGAGGAGGACGTGCGTGAGGTGAGGATGTTCGGTGGCCTCGCGTTCATGGTGAACGAGAAGATGGTTGCTTGCGTCTCGGCCGGCGGGGGTGCCCTGCTGGTGCGCGTGTGCCGCAGCCGCGATGCCGAGTACCTGGAGGTGCTCGGGGCCCGTCGCGCGGAGATGGGCGCGGGCCGGTCGATGGGGGAGGGGTGGATCGCCGTCGATCAGGAGGCGCTCACCGACGACCGCGATCTGCAGTTCTGGATCGACGCCGTCCTGGAGTACAACGTCGAGCAGACGGCGCGGCGGTGACCACGCGGACCGAGCGGCCACACCTCGGCCGTCCCTGCAGATGACGCCGCGCGAGCCCGCGCTGACGACGCCGCAGGATGCCCACCCCACCTGTCGGTGATCCCGGTGCGCCGCAGCGTCCGCCACTCCCCTGGGAGATCGGCCTCAGCGCTCCCAGAGCTGGACGACGAGGTCGGTCTTGCTGCCGGAGAAGGCCCGTTCGACGGTCATCCGGAGTCCGGCGGCCTCGAGGATCTCGTCGTCGTCGGTGGGCACCGGGGCGCCGTCGATGATCCGGCGGACCAGCCACACCCGGTCGGCCGAGCCCGGCGCATCATCCGGGGGCAGGACCACGTCGTTCCGCAGCTGCGGCGCCGCCGTCCGCACGTAGTGGTCCAGTCCGGTCGCCGACCGCTGGTCGGCCGCCACCACCGGCTCCCCGGGACGGTGGTGCGCGGCGAGGAAGGCCACCACGTCGTCGGCGCGCTCCCGCGGCTCACGGACGGCCAGCGGCGAGCTGGCCAGCAGCGCGCAGGCCACCAGCAGACCGGCCACCGGCGCCCGCCCACCCCGCGGCAGCGCCATGGCGCCGGCCGCGGCGAGCACGCCGAGCCCGAGCAGGCCGGCGAGCAGGTAGCGCGGCAGGTAGACCGGCCGCACCAGTTCGGCGCCGAGCAGCAGCAGGAGCGGGGCCAGCGCCCAGCAGGTCCCGAGGACACGCACCCCTGCTCCGCGCACCGCCCCGAGCACGGCCAGACCCACACCCAGGTACAGCAGGGGGGTGCGGCCACCGGCCCACGCCTCGACGGCGAGGTCGGCGAGCGTGCCTCCGGTGTCCCGCAGGTGCTCGGCGTTGCGGGCCCCGGTCCCGTTGAGGAGGTTGACCGCCACCAGCCCGGCGGTCGGGACGACGGCGGCCGCACCGGTGAGCACGACCGGCAGCGCGCGCCGGCCGCGCAGCAGCACCGCGGCCAGGACGAAGGCGGCCAGCACCGTGACCGCGTACCAGTGCATGAGCCCCATGCCGGCGCCGGCGACCCCGAACAGGAGCAGCCCCCGCGGCGCCCCGTGCAGCCACCGCGCCAACCCCAGCACCGCGCCGCCGGTGGCCAGGACGGCCAACCCGTAGCTGCGGGCCTCCACCGCCTGCTCCAGCACCAGCGGCCCGGCCGCCAGCACCACGCCGGCCAGCACGCCGACCGACCGGGAGGCCAGCCGGGTGACTGCCCGCGTCACCAGCGCCAGACCGCCCGCGGTGGCCAGCAGCGACAGGACCCGCAGCGAGGTGTCCCCACCCAGCCCCGGCAGCGACGTCCAGGCGTGCACGACCAGGTAGTAGGGGGCGTTGTACGACGGCGGCACGTCGACCAGGTAGCTCGTCGTCCCCCTGCCCTCGACGACCGCGGCCACGATGTCCCGCAACGGCAGGCGCCCGACCTCCGCCGTGAACAGCTCGTCGAACCACAGCCCGTGCCCCGGCAGCAGGAGCACCGTGCCGAGGACGCCGACGACCAGCGGCGGCAGCAGCTCGGCCGGCGTCCACCGGCTGCGGGACCGGATGACGTTCCGCGGCGGCGCGTCCAGGGTCGCCGGCGAGTCCACGAGGCGCAGGCTAGGCGACCGGCCCTCGCCCGTCCCCGGCCCGCCCGTCGCACGTCCCCGACCCGCCCGCCATCCGGCACCGGGGCCGGCTGAGGAGCCGCGGGTGTCCGGGAGGAACGACGCCGTCGCCGGAAGCGGGGGACCGGGGCCCGCGCCGCCGCCGTCGTCCGACGTGGTGGCCGCCCGGTTCCGGCGACAGCCGCGTCGCGACACCGCCCACGAGCTCGCCGTCCGCCGGCGGCTGCACGCCCGCGGTGTGCGCTTCCGTGTCGACGTCCGGCCCGGGCCGGAGACCCGGGCGCGCGGGGACATCGTCTGGAAGGGCCGGCGCCTGGTCGTGTTCCTCGACGGCTGCTTCTGGCACGCCTGCCCGACGTGCGGCCACGTGCCCCGGGCGAACCGGGACTGGTGGGTGGCCAAGCTGGCCGGCAACGTCGCCCGCGACCGCCGCACCGACGCGCGGCTGCGGTCGGCCGGCTGGCGGGTCCTCCGGTTCTGGGAACACGAGGACCCGGACGTCGTCGTCGAGGCCATCTGCCAGGCGCTCGTCGTCGAGGCGTTGCCCGACTGAGCAGGCAGGGGTCAGGGCTCCCTGGTGCCGGGCGGGGTGTCCTGCGCCTTGTGCGCCCGCTGCCAGAACGGGACGGCGATCCACCACCACGCGAGCAGGGCCGCGACGGCGCCGGCGGTCACCCACGCCTGCGCCAGGTCGAACAGCACGTCGGTCACGAGCAGCACGGCCGAGCAGATGGCGATCGCCAGCACGATGAGCCCGACGAACGCCGACCGGTGGCTGCGCCGCAGCAGGTTCTCCTTGTCGTGCTGCCGGAACAGCACGCGGTGCTGCGCGGCGGGCGCGATGAGCAGGCCGGTCGCGATCGCGGCGGCCAGCAGCGTCACGAAGTAGACGTCCCGCTGGAACTCGGTGAGGTCCTCGCCGCGGTCCTGGAACGGGACGACCAGCAGGAAGGCGAAGAGGAACTGCACCCCGGGCAGCGCCACGCGCAGCTCGTTGAGCAGTTCCAGCAGCTCCCGGTCGATCCGCTCCTTGCGGCTCTCGCCCGGCGCACCCCCCTCGTCGTGCGCCGCCCGTGTCTCCGCCATGCCGTCTCCCGCCCGACGTGTTCACCCGGCGTTCACCTGGGCGGTGATGCTGCCCGCTCCGACGTGCGGGTATGCCGGAGGAGCCGCCCGTACACCCGGGCGGGGGAGGAGTGCGACGTGTCGACGTGGTCACCGATGGAGGCCGGCTCAGGCCGGGAGGACGACGGCATCCCCGCCGCCGACCCCGGAGCGGGCGCGCCCGCGCCGGCCGAGGGGTTCGGGGTCGGCGGGGAGGAACCCGACCGGCCGGAGCAGGAGGCGCCGCCGGCCGACGGGTCGCCGGCGGAGGAGGACGGCCGGCGCGGCGACCCGCCGTTCCGGACGCCGGACCCCGGCGACGTCGGCCGCGGATGACGACGGTGGCGGGCCCCGCGAGGGCCCGCCACCGTGTCGTGCCGGCCCGGCAGGACCGGGAGGGCCGGCCCGAGCACCACGGACGGCAGCCCGGCCCCGACCCACCGCGACCCGGGAGGCGGTCGTGACGCCGGGCCGGGAGCGGAGCGGCCGGCGTCAGCTCTGGGCGAGGCCCCGGGCGACCTCGCCGGGACGCTGCTGCTCCCCGGCGTAGGAGCTCACGACCACGAGGGCACCGGTCAGGGCGGGGACCACCCACTGCAGCCGGTCCAGCTGCTCCTGGGCGGCGGCGACCTCGGCCCGGGCCACCTTGGTCCGCCGGGCCGGCTTGGTACCGGACCGCGAGGGCACCGCGCCGGCGTTGGACACCGTCTGGCCCAGCACCCGGCTGTAGGCGGTCACGCCGAGCGCGGCCAGGGTGAGCGCCGTCTTGACCGCGCTCATGCCGGCGACACCCTGCTGACCGGCCACGCGGCCGCGGTTGCCGAGCAGCTGGCCGACGCTGCCGGCCAGGTGGGCGCCGATCGCGACCGCGTTGACCGGGGTCCAGCGGTCCCAGCCCACGTTGGCGACCCGTCCGGTGCTCCGGTCCCCGCCGGCCTCCGCGGCGGCGGCGTTGAGGGCGACGGCGTTGGCGAGGGTGCCGCCGAACCAGGCGGACAGACCGAGGTCGTGCATGGCGCGGGACAGGGTGTTGCGGGCCATGGGGCGCTCCAGGGAAGGGGGGAGAGGTGCGGGTCAGGTACCCGCCGGACCCGTCCCCATTCCGGTTGCGTCCCACCGGATGTGCCCGGCGGTCAGCTCAGCTCCCGTACCGCAGCGCCGCCCGCTGCCGCGCCTTGGCCGCCTCCACCTCGCGGTCCTTGGGCGGCGCCGTCGTCACCAGCGTGGCGAGCAGCCGGGCCGACGCCTCGGCGATCTCCGCGACGGCGCGCTCGAACGCCGCCTCGTTGGCCCGGGACGGCCGGGTCGTGCCGCTGATCTTGCGCACGTACTGCAGCGCGGCGGCCTGGACCTCCTCGTCGGTCACCGGGGGCTCGAAGTTGGCCAGCGGTCGGATGTTCCGGCACATGGCCGCAGCGTAGGAGCGCCACGCTGGGGAGGGCAGCCCCCGCGGACCGGCTCAGGCGGTGAAGCCCGCGCGGTCGATCCTGCGGTGGTACCGGGTGCCGAGCTTCCCGCCGAGGACGGCGCCGACCAGCGTGACCACCGCCATCGCGACCAGGGTCAGGATCCCGCCGGTGGTGGCGGTGCCCTCGTCGATCGGGATCCGCGGGAGGTTGAGCGCCTCGAGCACGTTGTACTCGCGGCCGAGCAGATAGCCCGCGATGGACAGCACCACCACCACGAGCAGCCCGATCAGCCACACGGCGACGCCCTGCCGCAGCCCGTCGAACCGGGCCATGCGGCCGGCCACGTAGCCGCCGGCGAGGTAGGCCAGGAAGAGCACCGCGAGCAGCGCGATCGCGCCGGCCAGCCCGATCGTGTCGGCCTGCGCCGTGGCGTCGTCCGGGGAGTCCAGCCCCTGGGTGAGCCCCAGCGCGACGCCGGCCGCCGACAGCAGCGCGATGAGCAGTACCGCCAGCCCGTTGGCCGACAGCCAGCCGAAGAACGCCGCACCCCACTTGATGCCACCGAACCGGGAGCGCTGGGCGGCCACCGCGTCGCGGGCCACGCCCCGGGTCGCCGAGGCGCCGTCGCGGGTGGCGTCGTGGTCGTGGGCGGTCCGGTCGCTGCTGGCCATGGGCCCCTCCTCCGGGCAGGCCCGCGCCGACCGGCGCGGGACGCCCCGGTCGGTTCCCGCCGCCGGACCGCGCAAACCGCCGCCCCCACCGGCGCGGACGGCCGCCTCCGGCCCGCCGGGGGAGGGCAGGATCGGACACGTCCGCGGGAGGTGCGATGACGGTCGTGCTGGTCGACGTGGCCAACGTGCTCGGGGCCCGGCCCGACGGGTGGTGGCGCGACCGCGCCGGCGCCACCACCCGCCTGGTGCGGCGCCTGGCACCCCTCGCCGGCCGCCTGCTGGCCGCGCCCGGTGGCGGGACGCTGCTGTGCCGGGAGCTGGTGGTGGTCGTCGAGGGGGCGGCGCGCGACGTCCGGGTGCCCGAGGGCGTCACCGTGGTCCGCGCGCCCGGCAGCGGCGACGACGCCCTCGCCGACCGGGCCGCCCGGCTCGCCGCCGACGGCGTCCCGCTGCTGGTGGTCACCGCCGACCGCGGCCTGCGCGCCCGCCTGCCGGAGGACGCCGCCGTCACCGGCCCGGGCTGGCTGTACGGCGTGCTGCCCGACGGCCCCGCATGAGCGGACCGCGGCGCGGGTAGGGGCGGAGGACGTCGAGCCGGGGCGGTCCAGCACTGCAGAGCACCCTCGGCCCCAGCCCGAGGAGCCCCATGCCGCCTGACGCCCTGACCGTCCTCGTCACCGGCGCGTCCAGCGGCATCGGCCGGGCGACCGTGCACGACCTCGCCGGTCGCGGCGCCCGCCTCGTGCTCGTCGCCCGCGGCCGCGGACCGCTGGAGGAGACCGCGGCGGAGGCCCGGGAACGGGGCGCCGCCGAGGTGCTCGTCTGCGCCGCGGACGTCACCGACGCCGACGCGCTGCAGCGGGTGGTGGACACCGCGCTCGACCGGTTCGGCCGGCTGGACGTCGTCGTCCACGCGGCGCAGACCATGGCCTACGGGCGCATCGAGGACGTGCCCCGGGAGGTCTTCGAGGCCGTCGTCGACACCGGCGTGCACGGCACCGCCAACGTGGCCCGGTCGGTGCTGCCGGTCCTCCGCCGTCAGGGCGCCGGCCACCTGGTGGTGGTCAACTCGCTGCTCGGGTCCGTCACCGCACCGCTGATGGGCACCTACGCGGCCGCGAAGTGGGGGCAGCTGGGCATCGTGCGCACCCTGCAGCAGGAGGTGCGCGACGTCCCCGGCGTGCACGTCTCCGCGGTCGCCCCCGGCGGGGTGAACACCCCGATCTACTACCAGGGCGCGACGTGGGCGGGCAGCACCGGACGGCCGCCCCCGCCGGTCTACACCGCCGAGCGCGTGGCCCGCGCGGTGGTGGCGCGGCTGGACCGCCCGCGGCGGCTGGTGCAGGCCGGCATCGCCAACAACGTGATCGTGGCCGGCTTCCGGCTCCTGCCCGGGCTCTACGATGCGCTCGTCGGCCCGCTGTTCAAGACCTTCGCCCTCGCCGGGGACGACGCCGCGCCCACCGAGGGCAACGTCTTCGCCTCCCGCCCCGAGGGCAACGCGGTGAAGGGCCCCTGGCGGGCGGTCTGAGCGTCGCTCACCAGCGGTCCAGGCGCTCCGGCAGGTCGGCCTCGAACGCGGCGACGAGGGCGGCGGCGACGTCGCGCAGCTTGACGTTGCGGCGCTGCGAGGACACCCGCAGCAGGGCGAACGCCTGCTCGGCGGTGCACCGCTCCCGCGCCATGACCAGCCCGATGGCCTGGCCGATCGTCGTCCGGGTGTCCAGGCCGCCGAGCAGCTGGTCGGCCCGGTCGTCGCCGTCGGCGATGCGCAGCGCCACCGCCAGCGCTCCGACGGCCTGGGCGGCCCACCGGCCGGCCGCCGCCTCGTCCTCGGCGCCGAAGGCGGCGGGCCGGGTGGCGTAGAGGTTGAGCGCGCCGCGGCTGCGGCCCTCGACCTCCAGCGGCAGGGACAGCGACGAGCGGACCCCGGCCCGCGCGGCCAGCTCCGGATAGGGACCCCAGCGGCGCTCGGTCGGCATGTCCTCGACCCGGACGACGACCCCCTCACGCATCGCCTGCAGACACGGACCGTCGTCCACCTCGTACTGCCGCTCGTCGGCCTCCGCGGCGAGCGGCCCGGTGGCGTGCACCGTCACCCCGCCGCCGGCGCGGGCCAGCGTCAGCCCGCACGCCTCGGCGGCCGGCGTGTGCCCCACGGCCAGGTGCACGAGGTCCGCGAGGAAGGAGTCGAGGTCACCGCCGGAGGCCAGCAGGGCCAGCAGATCGGTGTCGTCGCCCACGGGCGTCGTGTCGGGCGTCCCCACCGGTCGTACTCCTCCATCGGCCACCGCGTCGAGGAAGATTGTGCCCAACCGACATGGCGCGTGCCACGCGGTCGCCCCGCGGCGTGTCCACCGTCACCCCCGCCCGCCCGTCCCACCCGCGGCGCCGCCCGCGTCGGGCCGGTGAACACCGTGTTCCGGTCGCACGCTGCGGGTTGACCGCGCCCGGCGCTGCGAGAACGCTGACCCCACCCGTCCCCGGGGGCCGACGCGGGAGGTCTGCCATGACCGCTGGACCCGGTACCCGTCCGACCCCCGGCCGCCCGGGCCACCACGCGGGGGTGGAGGCCGAGCGGGTCGACGAGGGCTACCTCCACAAGCGGCAACTGCGCACCGGGACGGCGGGCTGGCTGCTGCTGGCCGGGCTCGGGGTCTCCGCCGTCATCTCCGGGGACTACGCCGGCTGGAACTTCGGGCTGGCCGAGGGCGGGTTCGGCGGGCTGCTCGTCGCCGTCGTCCTCATGGCCGTCATGTACACGGCGATGGTGTTCGGCCTGGCCGAGCTCGGCTCGGCGCTGCCGACCGCCGGCGGCGGCTACACCTTCGCCCGCCGGGCGTTGGGGCCGTGGGGCGGCTACGCCACCGGCATCGCGGTGCTCATCGAGTACGCCATCGCCCCCGCCGCGATCGCCACCTTCATCGGCGCCTACGTGGAGTCCCTCGGGCTGTTCGGCATCACCGACGGCTGGTGGGTGTACCTGACGGTCTACGCGCTGTTCATCGGCATCCACCTCATGGGCGTCGGCGAGGCGCTCAAGGCCATGTTCGCCGTCACGGTGGTCGCCCTGCTGGGCCTGGTGGTCTTCCTCGTCGGCGCGATCCCGCAGTTCGACGCCGGCAACCTGCTCGACATCGCACCCACCGACGCGGCCGGCGCCTCGTCGTTCCTGCCGTACGGGCTGATCGGCATCTGGGCGGCGTTCCCGTTCGCGATCTGGTTCTTCCTCGCCGTGGAGAGCGTGCCGCTGGCCGCCGAGGAGGCCCGCGACCCGGCCCGCTCGATGCCGCGGGGGATCGTCGCGGCGATGGGCGTGCTCGTCGTCCTCGCCGTCCTCATGCTGGTCTTCACCCCGGGTGCGGCCGGCTCCTCGGCGATCGCCGCCTCGGGCAACCCGCCGGTCGACGCGCTCGCCGGCTCCGCCGCCCCCGACGGCATCACCCGGGTGGTCAACTACGCCGGCCTGTTCGGGCTGGTGGCCAGCTTCTTCTCGATCATCTACGCGTACTCGCGGCAGACCTTCGCCCTCTCCCGCGCCGGGTACCTGCCGCGAGCGCTGTCGGTGACCAACTCCCGCAAGGCGCCGATGCTGGCGCTGCTGGTCCCGGGGGCGATCGGCTTCGTGCTGTCGCTGACCGGGCAGGGCGCGATGCTGCTGAACATGGCCGTCTTCGGGGCGACGGTGTCCTACGTGCTGATGATGGTGAGCCACATCGTGCTGCGCCGCCGGGAGCCGGACCTGGAGCGGCCGTACCGGACGCCCGGCGGCGTGGCCACCACCGGGGTCGCGCTGGTGCTGGCCGCCGCCGCGGTCGTGGCCACCTTCCTCGTCGACGTCACCGCGGCGCTGTGGACCCTCGGCGCCTACGCGGTCTTCCTCGCCTACTTCGCGCTGTACAGCCGCCACCACCTGGTCGCCTCCGCGCCGGAGGAGGAGTTCGAGCTGCTGGCCGAGGCGGAGGAGGACGTCCGATGAGACGGCGGGGCACCGTCGCCGGGCACACCTACGAGTTCCCCACCCTGGTCGAGCTGCTGGCCAAGGCGACCCCGGCGCGGTCGGGGGACGTCCTGGCCGGCTGCGCCGCGGAGTCCGCCGCCGAGCGGGTCGCCGCGCAGACCGTGCTCGCCGACCTCCCGCTGGCCACCTTCCTCGAGGAGCAGGTGGTGGGCTACGAGGAGGACGACGTCACGCGGCTCGTCGTGGACACCCACGACCGGGCCGCGTTCGCGCCGGTCGCCTCCCTCACGGTGGGGGAGTTCCGCGACCGGTTGCTGGCCTGGGCGGCCGCGGGGGACGAGGCGGCCATCAGCGGGCTGGCCCCCGGGCTGACCCCGGAGATGGTGGCGGCGGTGTCCAAGCTGATGCGCAACGCCGACCTGGTCGCCGTGGGCCGCCGGACGCGGGTGGTCACCGGCCTGCGCAGCACGCTCGGCCTGCCGGGCCGGCTGGCCTCCCGGCTGCAGCCCAACCACCCGACCGACGACCCGCTCGGGGTGACCGCCTCCATCGTGGACGGGCTGCTGCAGGGCTGCGGGGACGCCGTCATCGGCATCAACCCGGCCACCGACTCCCCGGCCCGCACCGTCGCACTGCTGGAACTGGTCGACGCGGTGATCAGCCGGTACGGGATCCCCACGCAGTCGTGCGTGCTGGCACACGTCACGACCACGCTGCGGGCGCTGGAACAGGGCGCGCCGGTCGACCTGGTGTTCCAGTCGGTCGCCGGCACCCAGCCGGCCAACCGCGGCTTCGGGGTCACCCTCGACCTGCTGGCCGAGGCGCGGGCCGGTGCGCTGGCGCTCGGCCGCGGGACCGTCGGCGCCAACGTGACCTACTTCGAGACCGGCCAGGGCTCGGCGCTGTCGGCCGACGCGCACCGGGGGATCGGCGGGCGGCCGGTCGACCAGCAGACGCTGGAGGCCCGCGCCTACGCCGTCGCCCGGCACTTCGAGCCGCTGCTGGTCAACACCGTCGTCGGGTTCATCGGCCCGGAGTACCTGTACGACGGCAAGCAGGTGCTGCGGGCCGGGCTGGAGGACCACTTCTGCGGCAAGCTGCTCGGCCTGCCGATGGGCGTCGACGTCTGCTACACCAACCACGCCGAGGTCGACGGCGACGACACCGACGCCCTGATGCTGCTGCTGGGCGCGGCCGGCTGCACCTTCCTCATCGCCGTCCCGGGCGCCGACGACGTGATGCTGCACTACCAGTCCCTGGCCTTCTCCGACGTGCTCACCACCCGCTCGGTGCTCGGGCTGCGGCCGGCACCGGAGTTCGAGGAGTGGCTGGCCCGGATGGAGCTGCTCGACGACGCCGGCCGCGTCCGCGAGCTCGCCCCCGACGCCCCCGCGGCGCGGGCCCTCCTGGCGGCGGCGAAGGCATGAGCGTCCGCGACCCCGGAGCGGCAGAGATGGCCATCTCTGCCGCTCCGGAGAGTGATCCCTGGGCGGTGCTGCGGGCGGCCACCCGGGCACGGGTCGCCCTCGGCCGGGCCGGCGACGCGCTGCCCACCGCCCGGGAGCTGGAGTTCCGCGCCGCGCACGCCGCGGCCCGGGACGCGGTGCACCAGCCGCTGGACCCGGGGCTGGTGCGGGCCGGCCTGCCCGGGCACGACCTGCTGGAGGTGCACTCCGCCGCCGGGGACCGGGCCACCTACCTGCAGCGGCCCGACCTCGGCCGGCAGCTCGCCGAGGGCACGACGCTGCCGCGCACCGACGCCGACCTCGCCGTCGTCATCGCCGACGGGCTCTCCCCGCGGGCGGTGCACGAGCACGCCGCGGGCCTGACGACGGCGTTGCTCGACCGGCTGCCCGGCTGGACGCTCGCCCCGCTGGTGCTGGCCTCCCAGGCGCGGGTGGCGCTCGGCGACGCGGTCGGTGCGGCGCTCGGGGTGCGGGCGGTCGTCGTCCTCATCGGGGAGCGCCCCGGGCTGTCCTCGGCGGACTCCCTCGGCGTCTACCTGACCTGGGACCCGCGCCCGGGGCGGGCGGACTCCGAGCGCAACTGCGTGTCCAACGTCCGGCCGCCGCACGGGCTGTCCTACGCGCAGGCCGCCGACACGGTGGCCGCGCTGCTGTCGGCCGCCCGGGAGCTCGGGGCCTCCGGGGTGGCGCTCAAGGACGAGGGCCCCGCGCTGCCCGCCGGCGCGGGCTGACCGGCGAGCGGGGACCGGTCAGCCGAAGACCGCGTCGGTGGCGTGCTGGTCGCCGGAGGCCTCCCGGAACTCGACGGCGCGGTCCCCGGCGAACCGCCAGATGTGCGCGTTCACCGTGTCGAGGCTCTGCCCGCCCCGCTGCGCGGTGACCCCGCAGACGACCACGGCGTCGTCCCCGTCGGCGAGGACCGTGCGGACGTCGAGGCGGAAGCTGCCCTCGGTGACCTCCATGACGCGGCCGAAGAGCTGGTACACCGCTGCCCGGCCCTCGTAGGTGCCCGACAGCTGGTTGCGTCCTGGCTCCTGCCAGCGGATGTCCTCGGCGAACAGGTCGTCCAGGGCGGCGATGTCGCCCTTGGCGAAGGCCGCGTAGCCGTCCTCGAGTCGCTGCACGTTGGGGTGCTCGGACATGGCTGCCTCCTCGCAGTCCCCCCGTGACGGGTGGAGACCGCGTCGGCGTCGCCGGACGGATGACCCAGACAGACGCCCGGCGACACCGGCGGGCGCGAGCAGTGTCGACCCGGCGGCCCCGTGCCGGAAGGCGATCGGTCGGAGCCCGGTGTGGCGGTCGCCGTCCGTGTCAGCGTCGGCGCAGCAGGCGGGCCAGGCGGCCACGGCGGACGGCGGGCTGCTGGGCGGGCGCCGCATCCGGTGCCTCCGCGAGGGCGGCGTGGCGCTGCCGCAGGCGCGCACGGATCTCCTCCGGGGTGTGCGCGCGGCGCTGGCGCTCGTTGCGGGCGAGCACCGCCCCGCTCGCCGCGACGCCCGCGAGGCCGGCCAGTCCGAGGAGCTTCCAGAGCCGCACGGTCGCCTAACGTAGCCGCGTGCCCCAGCCCCGTGCGCTGCCGCTGGACGACGCGGTCGAGCTGACCCGCACCGGAGACGTCTGGGTGTTCCGCGGCGCCTCGGTCGCCGACCGCGCCATCCAGGCGCTGACAAACGCGCCGGTCAACCACGTCGGCATGGCGGTGGTGCTCGACGACCTGCCCCCGCTGCTCTGGCACGCTGAGCTCGGCCGGTCCCTGCCCGACGTCTGGACCGGCCAGCACCAGCGCGGCGTCCAGCTGCACGACCTCGCCGACGCCGTCCGCACCTGGCGGCAGCGCTACGGGCAGCGCGCCTGGCTGCGCCAGCTGGTCGGCCCGGCCGACGACGGCGGCGTGACCCCGGAGATGGAGGACGCCGTCCTGCGCACCGTCGCCCGCCTGGACGGCAAGCCGTTCCCCACCACCCGCGGGCTGGCCGTGGGCTGGGTGAACGGCCGGCTGCGGCGCCGGACGTCGGCGGAGACGGTGTTCTGCGCCGAACTGGTCGCCGCGACCTACACCGCGATGGGCCTGCTGGACGGCGGCCGGCCGCGCAACGCCTACGACCCGGGCAGCTTCTGGTCCGGCGACGACCTGCGGCTGCTGCAGGGCGCCCGGCTCGGCCCGGAGGTCCCGGTCGACGTCCCCACGGCCTGAGCGCCGCGGCTCAGCCCGGCCGGCGCACCCGGTAGGTCGTCTGCACCATGCCGCCGGGGAAGGTGCGGGTGCCGACGTGCTCCAGCGGGACGTCACCCGGCAGCGCGCCGAACGGCGTGTGCCCCGCGCCGATGAGGACCGGCACCCGCGACAGCGTGAGGTCGCCGATCAGCCCCGCGGTGAGGAACGTGTGCACCAGCCGGCCGCCGTCGACGTACACCCGGCGGTACCCGGCCGCGGTCAGCGCGGCGACCGCGTCGTCGAACGAGCCGTGCACGGTGATGCGGGCGTCGGCGCCGGGGTCCAGCGTCGTGCTGACCACGTGCACCGGCTTGCCCTGGTACGGCCACTGGTCCATCGGTGCGATCACCTCGTAGGTGCCGCGACCCATGACGAGCGCGTCGATGCCGGCGACGAAGTGGGTGAAGCCGAAGTCGCCCCCGGCGCCGTCGTCGGGTGCACCCCCGACCTCGGTGTCGCCGGTGAGCCAGGAGAGGTCGCCGTCGGGGCGGGCGATGAACCCGTCGACGCTCATGCCGAGGAAGACCGAACCGGTGAAGGGTGCGTCCATGCCCGCAGCGTGCCCGAGGGGACCGACGAAGAGAGCTCCCCGATCGCGTATCCCGCGGGAACTGTCGGTGCTCCGGGGTAGGCATGGCCGTGGTTCCCCCAGCGTTGGACAGGTGCGCGGGGGACGTGCCCAGGAGGGCTGCCATGTTCGAGGTCATCGTCCGCAGGGGACCGGCCTCCGACGTCGTGCCGGAGGCACCCGACCACCCAGGCGCGAGCGGGCCGCCGCCCGGCTCCGCCCACTCCCGGCACTGGGCCCGGCCCGACGTCGCCGGCGACCTCGTCGCCGCCGCCTTGACCCCCGGCGCCGCTGCGCCGCGGGAGATCCGCGTGCGACCCGAGCTCCACGAGCGGGTCGTGGCGGAGCTGGGCCCGACCGGGGGCGCCCCGACCACCCTCGGGCCGCCGCCCGGGGTGCCGCTCGTCGTCGACCCGGAGCTGCCGGCGTGCCCGGGCTTCGAGGTCGTCCGCGCCCGGCCCGCCGGCGTCGTCCCGCCGCACGCCGCCGCGGCCTGAGCGCCCCCTACCCGGGTCAGCGGGCCGGCGCGGCCACGGGCTCCCCGAGCCGGACGACGGTGTCACCGGCCTGCGCGACGTCGTCGTCGTGGGTCACGCAGACGACCACCCGGCCGGCCAGCGCCGTCCGCAGGTCGCGGACCAGCGCGGCGGCGGTGGGCGGGTCCAGGTGGGCGGTCGGCTCGTCGAGCAGCACGACGTCCCGGTCGGCCAGCAGCGCGCGCGCCGCGGCCAGCCGGCGCCGTTCGCCGCCGGACAGGGCCGTGCCCCCGGTGCCGACCGGGGTGTCCAGGCCGTCGGGCAGGCCGGCCAGCAGGCCGCCCAGCCCCGCGGAGGTGAGCGCCGCCCGCATCCGCTCCTCGCCCGCCGGCCCGGCGAGCTCGCCACGGGGGCCGGCGAGGGCGAGGTTGGCGCGGATCGTCGAGGCGAACACGTGCGCCTCCTGCGGCAGCCAGGCCATCCGGGCCCGCACGTCGTCCCCGCCCAGCCGGCCGGCCGGCACGCCGGCGAGCGTGTAGTCGCCGCCGCGGGGCCGCAGCGCCGCCATGAGCACGGCCAGGAACGTCGACTTGCCCGATCCCGACGGGCCGCGCACGACCAGCCAGCCGCCGTCGGCGGCCGCCCGCGTGGTGAGCCCGTGCAGCACGTCGGGACCGCCGGGCCAGCCGGCGGTGACGCCGTCGGTGGCCAGCGTCCGGACCGGTGCAGGAGCGGGCAGTGCCGCGGCCGGGTCATGCGGCACCGGCGCGGTGAGGACGGCGTCGAGGCGGGCCCGCGCGTCGGCGAGCGCGCCCCGCCGCTGCAGGGCGCCGACCAGCCCGGTCAGCGGCTCGGCCAGCGCCAGCGGGGCCAGCGCGAGCACCGCGATGGCGGGGCCGGTGACCCCCGACGCCGCTCCCACTGCGGCACCGGCCACCGCGGCCAGGCCCGTGCCCAGGGCGACCAGGCCGCCGCCCAGCGCCGCCGCCGCGCTGGTGGCGCGGTCGGCGGCGCCGCGACGGGCGGCGAGCGCGGTCAGGTCGGCGGCGGTGTGCGCGGCCAGGCCGTGCGCCCGCAGGTCGGCCGCGCCCTCCAGTGCGGTCGTGGTCTCGTCCAGCGCGGCCACCCGCAGTGCCGCCTCGGCCCGCGCCGCGCCGACGTCCACCCGCCGGTGCGCCGCGGCGACCAGCGCGGCGGTGCCCAGGAGGACCAGGCCGGTCGCCCCCGCGGCGGAGGGGGAGACCAGGGCGAGGGCGCCCACGGTGCCGGCGGTGACCACCCCGGCGACCAGTGCGGGCGGGACGACGCGCACCGACAGGTCCTGCACGAGCGCCACGTCGCCGATGACCCGGGCCAGTGCGGAACCGGGGGTGCGGTCGGCGGCGAGGCCCTGCCGCGCCAGGGCGGCCCACAGGCGCACCCGCAGGTCGGCGGCCAGGCGCAGCGCGGCATCGTGCGCGGCCATCCGCTCGGTCCAGCGCAGGCCGGCCCGGCCCAGCCCGGAGGCCCGCACCCCCACGATCGCGACGAGGAGTGTCAGCACCGGCGGCATCTCCGCGGCCCGCACGATGAGCCACCCGGAGACCGCCGTCAGCGCGACCCCGGCACCGGCCGACGCGGTGCCGGCGGCCACCGCCCGGGCCAGCGCCCGCCGCGGCCAGCGCAGCGCGGCACCGGTCGGGGTGTCCGGGGCGGGGAGCGTGTTCCCGCGACCTGCGGACCCGGGGCGATCGGGTGCTGATGGCCCCGCGTGCGCAGGCCCCGGTGCAAGCGGGGGAGCCGGGGCCGCGGCGAGGTGGACGGTCCGGTCGGCGAGGGCGGCCAGCGCGGGGTCGTGGGTCACCAGCAGCACGGTCACCGTGCCGCGCAGACCGGCGAGCACCGCGGCCACGCGGGCGGCGGCGTCGGCGTCCAGGTGCGCGGTCGGCTCGTCCAGCAGCAGCAGCCGCGCCCCGCGGCGGATGCGCACCAGCGCGCGGGCCAGTGCCACCAGCTGCAGCTCGCCGGGGGAGAGGGTGGTGCAGCGCCGGCCGGCCAGCGCGGGGGCGCCCACCCGGGCCAGCGCCTCGACGACGAGGGCCTCGCCGACGACCTCGTCCACGCCAGGGCCCGGTGCGGCGTGCCGCCGCAGCTCGTCGGCGACGGTCACCGCCGTGGTCCGCGGGTGCTGCGGCGCGTACGCGACGGCGCCTGCCGGGACGCCGGTGACGCTGCCCTCGACCGTCGCGGCCGGCGGCACCAGTCCGGCCAGGGCGGCGAGCAGCGTCGACTTGCCCGATCCGCTGGCGCCCCGGACGGCGACGAGCTCACCCGGGCGCACGGCCAGGTCCACGGGGGGCAGCGCGGGTGCGGTCCGGCCGGCGAAGCGGACGGTCAGCCCGTGGACGGCGACGTCGGCGCCGCGCGGGTCGTCGTCGGGCCCGGCCCCCGGTGCGGGTGCGAGGGGGGCGGCCAGCACGGCGCGGGCCTCGGCGGCGGCCAGCGCGGCGTCCTCGCCGGCGTGGTGGGCCGCGCCCAGCGCGCGCAGCGGGGCGAACGCCTCGGGTGCCAGCAGCAGCGCGGTCAGGCCGACGGCCAGCGCCACGTCGCCGTGCACGAGCCGCAGGCCGACGGTCACCGCGACCAGCGCGACCGACAGCGTGGCGAGCAGCTCCAGCACCAGCGAGGAGAGGAACGCCAGCCGCAGCGTGGCCAGGGTGCGCCGGCGCGAGGCCTCCCCGAGCTCGGCGAGGGCGGCGGCCTGCTCGGCGGCGCGGCCGAGGCCCACCAGCACGGGCAGTCCCCTGACCAGCTCGGCGACGTGCGCGGCGATCCGGTCCAGGGCGCGGGCGGCGGCGGTCGTGCCGTCCCGGGTGGTCAGGCCGACCAGCACCATGAACAGCGGCACCAGCGGCAGGGTGACCGCGACCAGCACGGCCGAGAGCAGGTCGGTCCAGGCCAGGACGGCCAGCAGCACCGGCGGCACCACGAGCGTCGAGGCCAGCGCCGGCAGGCGGGTGGCCAGCCCCGGGCCGAGGTAGGCCAGCCGGGTGGTGGCCAGCACCGCCGCGGGGCCGGGGCCGCCCGCGGCCTCGACCGCCGCGGGAGAGACGGCCAGCCGGGTGAGCAGCCGGGCGCGCAGGTCCTGCTCGGCGCGGCGGGCGTCCCGGGCAGCCAGGAGCTCGCCGGCCCACCCGGCGAGCGCGCGCAGCCCGACGCCGGCGGCAGCCACCAGCAGCGGTCCGGCGAGGGTGCCGTCGGCGTGCCCCGCCGCGCGGGCCACCGCGTGCGCGAGCCCGGCGGCCAGCAGCACCAGCCCGGCCGCCTGGCCCAGCGCGGCCACCGCCTGCCGCACCAGCGCCCCGGTCAGCCCCGGCACCCCGGCCAGCGCCGCGAGCGGCCCCCGAGGGCCGTCGTGGCCACTCCGGCCGTGCGGGGAGCGGCCTTCGTGGCCACTGTGGCCGGTCATGCGTGCGAAGGGACGTCGGCGTGCACCGGCTCGGCGGTCAGCCGCTTGCGGAAGACCCAGTAGGTCCAGGCCTGGTAGCCCAGCACCACCGGGAGGCCGATGCCGGCCGCCCAGGTCATCACGGTGAGCGTGTAGTCGCTGACCGAGGCGTCGGCCACGGTGACGTCGAAGGCCGGGTCGATCGTCGAGGGGACGACGACCGGGTGGACCGCGCCGAACACCGTCGCGGCCGCGGCCACCAGCAGCACAGCCCAGGCGGTGAACGCCTGGCCCTCGCGGTCCACCCGGAGCCGCGCCCAGGCGACCACCACGGCCAGCGCCGCGACCAGCCACAGCACCGCGGTGACCGGCGTCCCGTACCGCAGGTGCACCACGCCGGCCCACGCCAGCAGCGGCAGCGCGGCCACGGGCGCCCACCGCCCGGCGAACCGGCGGGCGGCGACCCGCACCGGGCCGTCGGTCTTCAGCGCCAGGAACAGCGCGCCGTGCACGAGGGAGAAGCCGAGCACCGCGACGGCGCCCAGCAGCGCCGGCCAGCTCAACCCGGAGAGGGCGCCGCCCACACGGATGCCGTCGGCCCCGATGGGCAGGCCGAGGGTGGTGGCGCCCAGGGCGGCACCGATCCCGGCGGCGGCGATCAGCGAGCCCGCGGTGATGACCCGCGTCCACGTCGCGTCCCAGGCCTCGGTGGAGTGGGAGTGCCGCCACTCGAACGCGACCGCGCGGATGATCAGCCCGAACAGCACCAGCACGAACGGCAGGTACAGCGCCGGCAGCCAGGTGGCGTACCAGCCGGGGAAGGCGGCGAACACCGCGCCGACGGCGGTGATCAGCCAGACCTCGTTGCCGTCCCAGAGCGGGCCGATGGTGCGCAGCATGAGGTGCCGGTCGGCGCTGCGGCGGCCGAGCACCGGCAGCAGCGCGGCGACGCCGAAGTCGAAGCCCTCGAGCAGGAGGAAACCGGTCCACAGCACCGCGACGGCGGCGAACCAGAGGGTCTGCAGGTCCATGTCGGCTCCAGCTCAGTGGGCGAAGGAGAGGACGTCGTCGTCGGCGTCACGGCGGGACCCAGGCGCCCCCTCCGGCGGCGTGCCGGGGGTCGGGGCGCCGTCCCCGGTGGTCACGCCGCGGCGGACGAAGCGGGTGATCAGCCACAGCTCGACGACGGCCAGCGCGCCGTAGACGAGGGTGAGCACCGACAGCGACGTCCAGACCTCGGCGGCGCTGACGCCGGGGGAGACGGCCTGCGCGGTGAAGAACCACACCTGCTCGTCGACCGGGACGTCCGGGTTCGGGTGGACGACGAAGGGCTGGCGGCCCATCTCGGTGAAGATCCAGCCGGTCGCGTTGGCGACGAACGGCGCGGCGACGGCGAGCAGCGCGCCGTGGACGCCGATCCGGGAGGTCGGCACCCGGCCCCTCCGCGTCGCCCACAGCGCGTACGCGGCGACCGCCGCCGACACCGCGCCCATGCCGATCATCAGCCGGAAGCTCCAGTAGGTGACCGCGAGCAGCGGGGTGTAGTCGATCTCCTCGCCGGCCAGGGCGCCGAAGCGCGACGGGTCGTCGGGGTAGGTCTCGCCGTAGACGGCGCCGTACTCCTCCTGCAGCTCGTTGACGCCCGGCACGGCGGTGGAGAAGTCGCCGTGGGCGAGGTAGGAGAGCAGGTACGGGACGGTGATCGAGTGGACGTCGTCGCACTCGTTGTTGCCGAGCTTGCCCCAGGCGAAGATCGAGAAGGACGCCGGCGCCTCGGTCTCGCACAGCGCCTCGGCCGAGCTCATCTTCAGCGGCTGCTGCTGGTACATGAGCTTGCCCTGCCAGTCGCCGGTGAGGGCGACGAGGACGAAGGCGGCCAGCGACACCCACCCGCCCAGCCGCACCGAGCGGCGCCACACCGAGTCGTCGACCCGCCCGCCCGAGACGTCGGTGGTCGGCTGCTCCGCGAGCGCGCGCCGGCGCAGGTGCCACAGGCCGACGCCGACCAGCAGCGCCCCGGCGACCATGAGCGCGGCGACGATGGCGTGGCTGAACGCGGCCAGCGCGGTGTTGTTGGTCAGGACGGCCAGGAAGTCGACCTGCACCGGCCGGCCCGTGGCGTCGTCGGCGACGACGCCGACCGGGTGCTGCATCCACGAGTTGGCCGCGATGATGAAGTACGCGCTGACGATCGAGCCGATCACCGCCGCCCACAGCGCCGCCAGGTGCAGCCGCTTCGGGATCCGCCCCCAGCCGAAGATCCACAGGCCGAGGAACGTCGACTCGAGGAAGAAGGCCAGCAGCGCCTCCAGGGCCAGCAGCGAGCCGAACACGTCGCCGACGAACCGGCTGTACTCGCTCCAGGCCAGGCCGAACTGGAACTCCTGCACCAGGCCGGTGGCGACGCCGAGCACGAAGTTGATCAGGTAGATGCGACCCCAGAAGCGGGTCATCCGCAGCCACTCGGGCTTGTCGGTGCGCACCCACATCGTGTGCATGACCGCGACCAGGATCCCCAGCCCGATGGTCAGCGGGACCATCAGGAAGTGGTAGACGGTCGTGATCCCGAACTGCCAGCGCGCCACGTCCAGGACGTCCACGGCCGCTCCCCTCACTGGGCGACGTACGATGTTCTACGACAAGTAGAACACTTACTTCTACACGACGTAGAAGAAGCGGGTGTGAGTCGCAGGACAGGGAGTGGACGTGGCGTCGTTGGGTGAGCTGGAACGGGCCGTCATGGACCGGCTGTGGTCGGCCGACGGTGCCGTCTCGGCCGCCGAGCTGCGGGACGGGCTGGCCGACCGGGGGCTGGCGCTGACCACCGTGCACACGGTGCTGACCCGCCTGGAGCAGAAGGGCTTCGTCGTCCACGACGACGCGCGGCCGCGGCGGTTCCGGCCGCGGGCCACCCGTGAGGAGCACGCCGCCGAGCTGATGCACGAGGTGCTCGGCTCCGCCGGCGATCGGCAGGCGGTGCTGGCCCGCTTCGTCGGCAGCGTCGACGCCGACGAGGCCCGGCTGCTGCGGGAGCTGCTGGCCGCGGCGGGGCCGGACGCCGACCGCTGACCGCCTGAGCCGTGCTCCCCGCCACCGCGGCCGCCCTCGCCGTGCTGGCCGCGCTCTTGGCGTGGCCGGTGCCGGCGCTGCTGGCCCGGGCCCGGTGGCCGCGGCGGGACCCGCTCGTCGCCCTGGTCTGCTGGCAGGCGATCGGCCTCGCCGGCGGGCTGTCGATCATCGGGGCGCTGCTCGTGCACGGCCTGGCGCCGTGGGGCCACTCGCTGCCCGAGGCCTGGTGGCACTGGGTCACCCGCCACCCCGCCGAGGCGCCGGTCCGCGGCGACCACTGGGTCACCCAGACCCTCGCGGCCGTGCTCGCGGCCGAGCTGCTCGGCGTCCTCCTGCTGTCGTGGCTGCGCACCGCGCGCACCCGCCGACGGCACCGGGAGCTGCTGGAGCTGGTCGTCCAGCCGGCCGCCGTGCCCGACGCCCGGCTGCTGGACCACCCCGCACCGGTCGCCTTCTGCATCCCCGGCGCCAAGCCGCTCCTCGTGCTGTCCTCCGGGATGGTCGCCGAACTCGACGACGGCCAGCTGGCCGCCGTCGTCGCGCACGAGCGGGCCCACCTGCGGGAGCACCACCACCTGCTGCTGCTGCCGTTCGTCGCCTGGGAGGCGGCGTTGCCGGTGCTGCCCGCGGCCGGCCGCGCGCACCAGGCCGTGCGGGCGCTGGTCGAGATGCGGGCCGACGACGTGGCGCTGGGCTCGCTGACCGGGTCGGCGCCGCGGCGCACGCTGGCCCAGGCGATCGTGGTCGCCGCGGGCGGCGCCGGGGGAGCGGGGGTGCCCGACGGCGCGCTCGCGGTCACCGGCAGCGCGCTCGGGGCGCGCGTGGCGCGGCTGTTGGAGCCGCCGTCCCCGCTGCCGGGCTGGGCCCGGGGCGCCGCGCTGCTGTCGGCGGGGCTGCTCCTGCTGCTGCCGACGGCGCTGCTGCTCCTGCCCGCGCTCTGAGCGGGGCGCGCCGCCGCGCGGCGGAGGTGTGCTCCGGGGAGGTGTCCCGGTCAGGCGGGAACGGCGGCCCGGCGTCCGGCGGGGACGGCGGCCTCGTCCCCGGGGCGCGCCAGCGGGGCGAACCGGCGCAGCCGCAGGCTGTTGGTGACCACGAAGACCGAGCTCAGCGCCATCGCGGCGCCGGCGATCATCGGGTTGAGCAGCCCGGCCACGGCCAGCGGGATCGCCGCGACGTTGTAGGCGAACGCCCAGAACAGGTTGCCCTTGATGACCGCCAGCGTGCGGCGGGACAGCCGGATCGCGTCCGCGGCCGCGCGCAGGTCGCCGCGCACGAGCGTGAGGTCGGAGGCCTGGATCGCGACGTCGGTGCCGGTGCCCATCGCCAGCCCCAGGTCGGCCTGGGCGAGGGCGGCGGCGTCGTTCACGCCGTCCCCCACCATCGCCACGACCCGTCCCTCGGCCTGCAGCCGCCGGACGACGTCCACCTTGTCCTGCGGCAGCACCTCGGCGACCACCTCGTCGATGCCGACCTCGGCGGCGACGGTCCGCGCGACCGCCGCGTTGTCACCGGTGAGCAGGACCGGGTGCAGGCCCAGGCCGCGGAGGTCGGCGACCGCGCGAGCCGAGGTGGGCCTGACCGCGTCGGCGACGACCAGGAGGCCGACGGCCGCACCGTCCACCGCGACGAGGACCGCCGTGGCCCCCCGCGACTCGGCGTCGGCCTGCGCCGCGACGAGCGACGCCGGCACGGGCACCTCCCGCTCGGCGAGGAGCCGGGGCCGCCCGACGAGCACCGCGGCGCCCTCGACGAGGCCCTGCACCCCGAGCCCCGCCAGGTTCGTGAAGCCCTCGACCGGTGCCAGCGGGCCGACCCGGTCGGCGGCCGCGGCGGCGACCGCGCGGGCGATCGGGTGCTCCGAGCCGTGCTCCAGCGCGCCGGCCAGCCGCAGCACCCGGTCGGCGTCCGCGCCGGCCGCCGCGACGACGTCGACGAGGGTCATCCGGCCGGTGGTCACCGTGCCGGTCTTGTCGAGCACCACGGTGTCGACGGTGCGGGTGGACTCCAGCACCTCCGGGCCCTTGATGAGGATGCCGAGCTGGGCTCCGCGGCCGGTGCCGACCATGAGTGCGGTCGGCGTGGCCAGCCCGAGGGCGCAGGGGCAGGCGATGATCAGCACGGCGACCGCCGCGGTGAACGCGGCCGGCAGCCCGGCGCCGGCGCCGATCCAGAAGCCGAGCGTGGCGACGGCGAGGGCCAGCACGACCGGCACGAAGACGCCGGAGACCCGATCGGCCAGCCGCTGCACCTCGGCCTTGCCGTTCTGGGCGTCCTCGACCAGCCGGGCCATCTGCGCCAGCTGCGTCTCCGCGCCGATCCGGGTGGCCCGCACGACCAGCCGGCCGCCGGCGTTGACCGTCGCCCCGACGACGGCGTCGCCCGGGCCCACCTCGACCGGCACCGACTCGCCGGTGAGCATCGAGGCGTCGACAGCGGAGGCGCCCTCGGTGACCTCGCCGTCCGCGGCGATCTTCTCGCCGGGGCGCACGACGAACAGGTCACCGACGACGAGCTGGTCGACCGGCACCCGCCGCTCCGTGCCGCCGCGCAGCACGGAGGCCTCCTTGGCGCCCAGCTCCAGGAGGGCGCGCAGGGCGGCACCGGCGCGCCGCTTGGAGCGGGCCTCGGCGAACCGCCCGGCCAGCAGGAACGTGGTCACGCCGGCGGCGGCCTCGAGGTAGACGTTCGCGCTGCCGTCGCCCCGGGCGACGGTGAACTCGAACGGGTGCGTCATCCCGGGCTCGCCGGCGGTGCCGAGGAACAGCGCGTAGAGCGACCACAGGAACGCCGCGCCGGTGCCGAGGGAGACCAGCGTGTCCATGGTCGCCGCGCCGTGGCGCAGGTTGGTCCAGGCGGCGCGGTGGAAGGGCAGTCCGCCCCACACGACCACCGGCGCGGCCAGGGTCAGCGAGAGCCACTGCCAGTACGTGACCTGCAGCGCCGGGACCATCGCCATGGCGACGACCGGCACCGTCAGCAGGGTGGAGACCACCAGCCGGCGCCGCAGCGGGCCGACGGGGTCGTCCTCGGCCGGCTCCGCCTCCGCCCGCGGCGGCTGGGGCAGGGTCGCGGTGTAGCCGGTCTTCTCCACCGTGGCGATCAGCTCGGCGGGCGTGACCGCGCCGCCGTAGCTGACCCTCGCCTTCTCGGTCGCGTAGTTCACCGTGGCGGTGACGCCGTCGAGCCGGTTGAGCTTCTTCTCGATCCGGGCGGCGCACGAGGCGCAGGTCATGCCGCCGATGGCGAGCTCGATCTCGCCGACCGGGGCGTGCGTGGTGCTCATCGGGGGTCTCCTCAGCCACCGTGCCCGTGCGGGCCGGGCTCGGCGGGGGCCTCGCCGCCGGGGTCGACCCGGAGGGTGGAGGCGGCGGTGTGGACGGTGTCGCCGTGCCGGAAGTCGAGGAACAGTCGGTACGACCCGGGGGACGGCGCGGTGGCGGCGAACGCCACGTGCGGACCGGGGGCGGGGGTGGTCCCGTCGGCCGGCTCGACCGGGTGCACGTGCAGGTAGGCGAGGTCGCCCTCGCGCAGGGCCACCAGGTGTCCGTAGGCGCCGAGGTGGGGCTGCAGGTCGGTGACCGGCCGGCCGTCGCGGCTGACGCTGAGGGTCAGCTCCGACTCGCGGCCGGCGACGAGGTCGCCGGTCAGGACGACGGTGTAGCCGTCGGTCCCGGCCACCGGATCGGGTGCCGGCAGTGGCTGCGGGTCGTAGGCACCGGCGACCTCGACGTCGGTGCCGAGCACGAGGTCCTCGCCGAGCGCGGTCGGGGTCGCGTCGACGACGACCCGCCAGCTGCCCGGCGTCAGCGTGACCGGCGTCCGCCACGTGCCATCGGCGCCGAGCTCCGGGTGCAGGTGCTGGTAGCCGGTGAGGTCGCGGCGGACGGCGACCAGGTGCAGGTCCTCGTCGTGCTCCACGTCGAAGGCCCGGACCGGGTCGCCGTCGGGGCCGAGCACGCGGAAGGCGAGGGTCGCCGCCCCGGCGGGCAGCTGCCGCTCCGCCAGCTCCAGGCGGTACCCGGACTCGGCGACGGCGAGACCGCCGTAGGCGTCCCCGGCGGGGGCGGGGGCCGGGGTGTCCGTTCCCGTGGCGTGTGGCTGCGGTGCGTCGATCGGGCCCACCGCGGCACCGACGCCGACGGCGGCGCCGAAGACGGCGGTCAGGCCGAGGGCGACGACGGCCAGTCGCGCCGGGGTGTCCATGGGGATCTCCTCGCCGGTGTGCCGGTCAGCTGCCGGCGACCTCGTAGCCGGCCTCCTCGACCGCGGCGCGCACGGCGCCGTCGTCGACCGGGTCGGTGCTGCTGACGGTCAGGCCGCCGGTGGCCAGGTCGACGTCGACCGCGGTGACGCCCGGGACGGCGGAGACCTCCTCGGTGACGGCGGACACGCAGTGGCCGCAGGTCATGCCGACGACGGTGTAGGTGGCGGTGCTCACGGGGGTTCCTCTCAGCGGGGTGGGTCAGGAGCGGACGAGCCGGGCGATCGCCTCGGAGGCCTCCCGGACCTTCTCGTCGGCCTCGCGGCCGCCGGCCTGGGCCGCCTGGACGACGCAGTGCGACATGTGCTCCTCGAGCAGGCCCAGGGCGACCGACTGCAGTGCCTTCGTCATCGCCGACACCTGGGTGAGGATGTCGATGCAGTACTTCTCGTCCTCGACCATCCGCTGCAGGCCGCGGGCCTGGCCCTCGATGCGGCGCAGGCGCTTGAGGTAGTCGTCCTTGCGGTGGATGTAGCCGTGCGGTGCGGTCTCCACGGGGGTCCTCCTGGCGGCTCGTGCTCCTGAGCCTGAACCATACCCCCCTAGGGTTCATGCGTGGCGGTGGCGTCGGTCACCCTCGTGCGCGGGGCGCCGGGCGCCCGGCCGCGTCGTCCCCGCCGGGGGGCGCGTCGTGCCGGTCCCGACCGCGGTTGCCGGCGCGCAGCCGGTCGACGGTGGCCTGCAGCCGCTCGCTGTCGGCCCGGGCGTCGGCGAGCTCGTCCTGCAGGCCGAGGATCACCTCGGCGGAGGCGAGGGTGTGCCCGTCGTCGAGCAGACCGCGCAGTCGCGCGGCCAGGGTGAGCTGGTGGCGGGAGTAGCGGCGGTGCCCGCCGGGGGAGCGGTGCGGCTGGAGCACCCCCGCGGTGTCCAGGCTGCGCAGGAAGGCCGCCTGGACGCCGAGCAGCTCCGCCGCCTGGCTCATCGTGAGCGCCGGGAAGTCGGGGTCGTCGAGGCGTCGGAGCGCGTCGCCGCCCGCGCCGGGGTCCCCGCGGTGCTGCTCGCTCATGACGCTCCTCCCGTTCCCGGAGTGCGCAGGGGCCGGGCCCGCGCGGGCCCGGCCCCTGTCGCGCGGCGGCCGAGGGCCGCCGGGTGGCCGATCAGCTCTCGACGGCCTTGGACTGGGACGCCTCGCCCTCGATGGTGCGCCCCTCCACCGCGACCGGCGTGTCGGCGCGGGTGACCTGGATCTTGCGGGCCCGGGCCTTCTCGGCGACGGGGATGCTCACGGTGAGCACGCCGTCGTGGTAGCTGGCCTCGAGCCGGTCGGTGTCCAGGCTCCGGCCGAGGACGAGCTGGCGCGTGTAGCTGCCGTAGGGCCGCTCGGCGATGCTCCACTCGGCGTTCTCGAGCTGGGGCACCGTGCGCTCGGCCGTCACGGTCAGCGTCGTGCCCTCGACCGACAGGTCGATCGAGCCGGGGTCGACGCCGGGCAGGTCGAAGTGGGCGACGAAGTTGTCGCCGACCCGGTAGGCGTCCATCGGCATGCCCGACAGCGGGCGGGCGGTCATCGAACCGGCGCGGCCGGTCAGCTGGTCCAGTGCCCGGAAGGCGGCGGACGTGGCGGCGAACGGGTCGTAGGCGGTCAGCATCGCCATGGCTGTGCAACCTCCTGTGTGTGGTCCTGTCGAGTTCGCTGCCCGAGGTGAACCTCTAGTGGCGACTGGAGATTACCTCTGACGCGCACCTGTGTAAACGTCCATCGGCGAACTTTGTTCCCGCTGTCCGTGCCCGGTTTCCCCGCGCGCGCGTGATCACCGGGCGCACGGGGCAGTGGTCCCCCGTGGACGAGCGCATGGTCCCCTCAGCGCAGGGGGAGACGGGGCAGGAACAGGCCGGCAACGGGACGACGGAGGTGACCACCAGCCTCACGGGCGACGTCGCGACGCTCACCGTCAGCGGCGAGCTGACCGAGGAGGCGCGGCGGCCACTGGTCCGGACGATGACCGACCTCCTGCTCGCCGAGCCGGGGCTGCACCGGGTGCGCCTGGACACCCGCGCGGTCCGCTACGTGAACTCCGCCGGGATGGCGGTGCTGGTGCAGCTGCAGAAGCTGGGGCAGCCGCGCGGGGTCGAGCTGGTGCTCGTCGCCCCGCCCTCGGCGGTGGCCCGGCCGCTGCAGCTGTCCGGCCTGTGGCTGCGGTTCCCCGTCGAGGAGTGAGCGCCGGGCGACACCTCCTAGCCTGACCGGGTGCCGCCGAGCCACCCCCACAGCCACGGTCCCGACCCCGACGCGCCCCCGCCGAGTCCGGAGGTGCTCCTCCGCCGGCGCCGCGCCGTCCGGCTGATGCTGCTGCTGCTCGTGCCGGTCGGGCTGGCCACCGTCGTGGGGCTGGTCGTGCTGTGGCCCGGGGACGAACCGTCCCGGGCTCAGCAGGCGGCCGAGCTGTACGTCCCGCCCGGGACCACCTACCACGACGCCCGCGTGGCGTCGGTGGAGCCGTTCGACTGCTCACTGCCCGGCGGGGAGGGGCAGCCGGCGCAGCAGCTGACCTGCGCCACGGTGGTCACCGAGGTGCTCGACGGCCCGGGTGCCGGCGAGTTCGTGCAGGTCGACCTCCCGGCGGAGGTGTTCTCGGCCGGGGTCGCCGAGGGCGACGTCCTCGTCCTCACCCGGGACGCCGGCGCGGAGGGCCCGGCGGCGTACGCGTTCTTCGACTACGACCGCGACGTGCCGATCGTCGTGCTGACGATCGCCTTCGCCGTCGTCGTCGGCCTGGTGGCCCGCCTGCGCGGACTCGCCTCGCTGCTGGGCCTGGCCTTCGCCTTCGCCGTCCTCCTGCAGTTCGTGCTCCCCGGTCTGCTCACCGAGCAGTCACCGGTGCTGACCAGCCTGGTCGGGTCGGCCGCGATCATGTTCGTCGTCCTCTACCTCGCCCACGGCTTCTCCGCCCGGACGACGACGGCGCTGGTGGGCACCCTGTTCGGGCTGACGCTGGTCGCCGTCATGGGCGCCCTCGCCGTGGCGACGGCCCGGCTGACCGGGCTGACCAGCGAGGAGACCACCACGCTGCTCGGCTACGACCCGACCCTGGACTTCTCCGGCCTGGTCCTCGCCGGGGTCGTCGTCGCCGGGCTGGGGGTGCTCAACGACGTCACGATCACCCAGGCCTCGGCGGTGTGGCAGCTGCACGAGGTGGACCCCGACATGAGCTGGCGGGAGCTGTACTCGCGCGGGATGGCGGTGGGCCGGGACCACATCGCCTCGACGGTCTACACGATCGTCTTCGCCTACGCCGGGGCCGCGCTGCCGCTGCTGCTGCTGTTCGAGCTGTACGCCCAGCCGTGGGACGTCGTCCTCACCAGCTCGGCCATGGCCGAGGAGGTCATCCGCACCCTCGTCGGGGCGATCGCCCTCGTCCTCGCCGTCCCGGTGACGACGGCGGCCGGCGCCTTCTTCGCCAAGGCCGCCGGCACCGAGGCCGGGGCCGCGACCGACCGGCGGATGACCGCGCTGCGCGCCCGGTTCGCCCGGTGAGCGAGGCTGTGCCCGTGCCCGACCTGCTCACCGCCGCCCGCGCCGCGCCCGGTTTCATGCCCGACGAGGAGGGGACGGCGCTGTACGAGGCCGCCCGTTCCGTCGCCGTGCCCGGCCCGCTGCTGGAGGTCGGCAGCTGGATGGGGAGGTCGGCGCTCTACCTGGCCGCCGCCGCGCGGGAGACCGGCCGGAAGGTGGTCACCGTCGACCACCACCGCGGCTCCGAGGAGCACCAGCCGGGCTGGGAGTACCACGACCCGTCGCTGGTCGACCCCGCCGTCGGGCTGATCGACACCCTGCCGCGGTTCCGCCGGACCATCGCCGACGCCGGAGCCGAGGACGTCGTCATCGCCGTCGTCGCCCGGTCGGAGGTCCTCGCACCGCTGTGGAGCACCCCGCTGGCGCTGCTGTTCCTCGACGGCAGCCACACCGAGGAGTCCGCGCGCCGCGACCAGGACGCGTGGGTGGCCAAGCTCGCCGTCGGGGGCACCCTCGCCATCCACGACGTCTTCCCCGACCCGGCCGACGGGGGGCAGGCGCCCTACGGGGTGTACCGGCGGGTGCTGGCGTCGGGGGAGTTCACCGAGCTGCCGGGCACCGGTTCCCTGCGGCTGCTGCGCCGTGAGCGCTGAGGCGGGCGGGGGCGGTGCGCTGGCCACCGAGCGGGCCGCCGTCCTCGCCCAGATCGCGGCGCTCACCGGGGAGTTCGACGCCGTCGTCGAGGCCTCGAAGGCGTCCAACGCCGACGACGAGCACGACCCCGAGGGTGCGACCATCGCCTTCGAGCGGCAGCAGGTCGCCGCCCTCCTCGACGCCGCCCGGCGCCGGCTGGCCGACGTCGACGCCGCCCTGGCCCGGCGGGCGGCGGGCGACTACGGCACCTGCGAGAGCTGCGGGCGGCCGATCGCGCCCGAGCGGCTGGCGGCCCGCCCCGCGGCGCGGACCTGCATCGACTGCGCCCGCTGAGCCCCGGGTCGCGGCGCCGTGTGCACGCGTCGTCTCGACGGCCCGGGGCACGACGCCGCGTGCACACGTCGTCGTCCGGGCGACGGGGCCTTCTCAGCTCACGTAGCGGCGGGCGGTCGAGGTGCGCTGCGCCTCCTCGAGCGCGGCGAAGCGGGCCTCGGCGTGCGCCGGCAGCACCCGGCGCTCCCGCAGCACCCAGGGCAGGCCGCGCAGCGCGTCCAGCACACCGAGCAGGCTCAGCCGGTCCCGCGGGATCGTGCGCAGCAGGTGGCCGGTGCGGCGCAGGGCCGGGCGCAGCGGGCGGCGCAGCCACGTCGTCCAGAGGGTGTTGCGGATGCCGTCGCGGCGGCGCTTGTGCGGGTCCCGGGCGGTGCTCGCCTGGTGGTGCACGGTCAGCTCCGGCAGGTAGCACAGCTCCCAGCCGCGGGCGGCTAGGTCACCGGCCATGAGCTCCTCCTCCCCACCGAGCCACAGCCGCTCGCAGAAGCCGCCGACCTCGTCGAAGGCCTCCCGGCGGAGGACCGACGCGCCCGCGAGGAAGGAACCCAGCGCCGGACCGGGCAGCCAGTCCGCGCCCCGGACGGGGGAGTCGCGCAGCTCCGGGACGATCGGGTCCTCGCGGCCGCCCGGCTCGACGAGGATCCGCGCGGTGACGACGGCCAGTCGCGGGTGGGCGTCCAGGGCGTCGGCCGCGGCGCGCAGCGAGCCGGGGTCCCACCAGGTGTCGTCGTCGCAGAAGGCCACGTAGGGGGTGCTCACCCGGGCGACGCCGACGTTGCGGCCCACCGCACCCAGGTTCTCCGGGCTGGCGACCAGCTCCACCTCGGGGAACCGCTCGGCGACCGCCGCCGCCGTCCCGTCGGTCGAGCCGTTGTCCACCACGACCACGTGCGGCTGCTCGGGCAGCGCGCGCAGCCGCGCCAGCGCCTGCAGCACCTCGCCGCGGCGCTGGTGGGTGATGACGACGACGGCGACCCGCGGATCGGGCCGGCCCTCCTGCAGCGGCCCGGGCGCGGCCTCGGTGGCCGTCACGCCGCGTCGCCGGCGAGCAGCCGGACGTCGGACCAGACCTCGTCGGGCACCCGGCGGCGCCCTCGCACGGCAGCCGGCACGTCGGGGACGGCGCGCAGCAGCCCCCGCAGCCCCGGGCGTCCGGCCCGGACGGCGGAGACGAGCAGCGGCGGCAGTGCCGGGAGGGGGTGGCGCATGACGGCGGTGAGCACCCGGCTGCGCCAGATCGCGGCCTGCCGGCGGGCCGGGGCGTCCCGTCGCGGGGACGGGTGGTGGTGGATGGTGACCTCGTCGACGTAGGCGAGCCCCCAGCCGGCGGCGGCGAGGTCGAGGGCCACCCGCTCCTCCTCGCCGGGGAAGCGGACCACCGCGTCGAACCCGCCGACGGCGGCGAACGCCTCCGTGCGCACCAGTGCCGCGCAGGCGACGAAGCCCAGCAGCGAGGGGCCGGGCAGGTCGGGGGCGGTGCCCAGCGGGCTGTCGGCCATCTCGGCGCAGACGGGGTCCAGCCGCTCCTCCGGGCCGACCAGGATGCGGGCGTTGAGCAGCGCCAGCCTCGGGTGCGCGCGCATGATCTCCACCGCCCGCGCCAGGTCGCCGGGCGCCCACCACGAGTCGTCGTCGGCGAACGCGACGAAGGGGGTGCCGGCCTGCTGGGCGCCCAGAGTGCGGGCCCGGGCGCCGAGGTTGCGCTCCAGGGGCAGCACCGTCACCTCGGGGTGCGCCGCCCGGACGGCGTCCACGGTGCCGTCGGTGGAGCCGTTGTCGACCAGCACCACCGGCGCCTCGTGGCGGGGGAGCGAGGCGAGGAGGTCCTCACGGCGGTTGCGGCTGGCCACCACGACCGTGACGGGCGGTCCGGGGTGGGCGGAGGTGTCGGGCGGGGTCACGACAGCACCGTGCCCGCGCCCCCCGCCAGCCAATCCACCGCGCCCTGTGACACGTCCGTGCCGACCGCCGGCAGCGCGCCCGGGTCGGGGAACAGCCCGCACGCCGGCGTGGCGCCGGCCAGCGCGTCCGCGGCGAGGACCACCGCCGCCGCCGTCCAGGTGGTCCGCTCGACCGGCCAGCGGGCGTCGTCGGGGTAGACGAAGCCGGTCCAGTAGGAGCCGTCGTCGTGGCGCAGGTGCTGCATGGCGGCCACCTGCTCGACCGCGGCGTCCCGCTGCCCGGCGGCGGCCAGTGCCAGCGCCAGCTCGCAGGTCTCCGCGCCGGTCACCCACGGGCGGTCGGTGACGCACCGGACGCCGAGGCCGGGGACGACGAAGCGGTCCCAGTCGGCGGCCAGCCGCGCGGTGGCCGCGGGCCCGGTCACGGCGCCGCCGAGGACGGGGTAGTACCAGTCCATCGAGTAGCGGGAGCGGTCGGCGAACGCCTCCGGGCGGGTGCGCAGGGCCGTGCCGAGGTCGTCGGCGGCCAGCTCCCAGTCCGGCTGCGGCTCCCCGGCGAGGGCGGCCAGCGCCACCCCGCAGCGCAGCGCCTGGAAGAGGCTGGCGTTCCCGGTCAGCAGTGCGGTGTCGTCCGGCGTGCCGTCCGGGCGCACCGCCCAACCGACCGCCCCGCCCGGCAGCTGCATGCGCGTGACCAGGTCCAGCCCGCGGCGGACCACCGGCCACAGCTCCGTGACCAGCTCCTCGTCCCCGGTGCACAGCCAGCTGTGCCACACGCCGACGGCGAGGTAGCCGGCGTGGTTGCTCTCGGCGAACGGAGCGGTCTCCGCGCCGGCCCGGTACTCGGCGGCCCACGACCCGTCGGGCCTCTGCCGGCCGGCCAGCCACCGGTAGGCGGCCCGGGCCCGGTCGTGCTCGCCGCCGACGTCGAGGGCCATCGCGGCCTCCACGGAGTCCCACGGGTCCAGCTGGCCGCCGCGGAACCACGGGAGCGCGCCGTCGGCGTCCTGCTCCGCGGCGATCGCCGCCACCGTCGCGCGCACCTGCTCCCCGCTCAGCACCCCCGGGAGCTCCGGCAGCAGCTCAGACAGCGGTCCGCTCCCGCTCGGTCCCCGTCCGCGCGGCGGGGGCGGCCGACGGCTCGTCCGCACCGGTGACGGGCTTGTCCGCGTAGACGACCAGGCTCTTGCCGAGCAGCGGGTCCAGCAGCCGCTCCGCCGTGCGGGTCACCCACGGCCGCTGCGTCAGGTCCCACACCAGCAGCCGGTGGTAGGCACGGACGGCGGCGGTGTCGCGGTCGACCCCGACCGCGCACCTGAGCCACCAGAACGGTGCGTGCAGCGCGTGCGCGTGGTGCTGACCGCCGGGCACCAGGCCCGCGGCGGCGAGCCGGGTGCGCAGCACGTCGCCGCGGTAGATGCGGACGTGTCCGCCCTCGTTGGCGTGGTAGGCGTCCGACAGCGCCCAGCAGACCCGCTCCGGGAGGTAGCGGGGAACGGTGACCGCGACCCGCCCGCCGGGCTTGAGCACGCGGGCGATCTCCGCCATCGCCGTGACGTCGTCGGGGATGTGCTCGAGCACCTCGGAGGCGATCACCCGGTCCACGCTGGCGTCGGGCACGGGGAGGGCGCGGAGGTCGCCACGGACCACCTCGTACCGAGCGCCGTCCGGGGCCTCACCGCCCTCGGCGATGGCGCCCAGCCAGCGCTTCGTCGTCTCCACCTCGGGGACGCCCCAGTCGACCGCGACCACCCGCCCGCCCCGGCGGTAGGCCTCGAACGCGTGCCGGCCCTCGCCGCACCCCAGGTCGAGCACGGTCATGCCCGGCCGCAGGTCGAGCCGGTCGTAGTCGACGGTCAGCACGGGGTCCCCCGTCCCTTTCGCTCCAGCACCTGCGCGTACCACTCCGCCGTCCGCTCGGCGGTGGCCCGCCAGGTGTAGGACGCCAGCACCCGGCGCCGGCCGGCCCGGCCCAGCTGCTCGCCGAGGGACGGCGAGTCGAGGACCAGCTGCAGCGCCGCGGTGAGCTCCCCGACGTCGCCGGCGGGCACCCGCAGACCGGCCTTGCTGCCGACGACCTCGGGCAGCGCCCCGGCGTCGGTGGTGACCAGTGGCGTGCCGCAGGCCATCGCCTCGATCGCGGGGAGGGAGAAGCCCTCGTACAGCGAGGGGATGGCCACGACGGCGGCACCCTGCAGCAGCGCCACCAGGTCGGCCTCCGGCAGGGGGCCGGTGAAGCGGACGGCGTCGCGCAGGCCCAGCCGGTCCAGCGCCGCGTCGGCCGGCCCGCCCGGCCGCGCGGTGCCGACGACGGTCAGCCGCACCGGCCGCTCGGTGCGCAGCTTCGCCACCGCCTCCAGCAGGTGCACCAGGCCCTTGAGCGGCACGTCGGCGCTGGTGGTGACCACGATCGACCGGCGGTCGCGTGCGCGTCCGGGTGGCGGCGGGGTGAAGACGTCGGGGTCGATGCCCACCGGGATCACCTCGACGCCGGCAGCGGGCACACCCAGGTGGGTCTCGATGTCGCGGCGCGAGTTCTCCGAGACGGTGGTGACACCGTCCAGCCGCGGCGCCACGCGCGCCTGCATGCCGGTGAACGCGTACCAGCGGCGCAGCGTCAGCCGGCGGCGGAGGGAGGGGGCGGCGGCCAGCTCCAGCGCGCGGTCGATGGCGACCGGGTGGTGCACGGTGGCCACCGTCGGCACGCCCGCGCGGACCAGCCGCAGCAGACCCAGACCCAGGCTCTGGTTGTCGTGGACGACGTCGAACTCCGTGGCCCGGGGCAGCAGCTCCCGCGCCGCGCGCAGGCTGAAGGTCAGCGGCTCGGGGAACCCGGCGGTGCACATCAGGGCCCACTCGGTGAGGTCCACCCAGTCGCGGAACTCGCTGGGCCGCGGGGTGCGGAACGGGTCGGGCTCGCGGTAGAGGTCGAGGCTGGGCACCTGCTCCAGCGGTACGCCGTCGTCCAGCTCCGGGTAGGGCGGGCCGCTGAACACCGTGACGGCGTGGCCGAGGGCGGTGAGCTCGCGGGAGAGCGCGCGGACGTAGACGCCCTGGCCGCCGCTGTGCGGCTTGCTCCGGTAGGACAGCAGTGCGACGCGCAACGACCGTCCCATGGTCGGCGACTCTAACTTCCACGTGTGACGCGCCGGTTCCGGTAGCCCCGGCTGCGGACGGCGGTCCGTTGCTGACAGGGTGGGGCCATGCTGCGCCACGTCGTGCTCTTCACCTGGTCCGACGACACCGACCCCGAGCGCCGGGCCACCACCCTGGCCGCGCTGCGGCGGCTGCCCGAGGAGGTGGGCGGGATGACCGCCTTCGACGTCGGGCCCGACGCCGGGCTGCGGGAGGGCAACGCGCACACCGCGCTGGTCGCCGACTTCCCCGACGTCGAGGCCTGGCGGCGCTACGCCGAGCACCCGGTGCACCTGCAGGTCGTCGCCGAGCACGTGACCCCGTTCCTCGCCTCGCGGACCGTGGCCCAGTACGAGGTCTGAACCCGCTGCGGCCGCCCCTGCAGGGGTTACCGTCGGGGCATGAGGGGTGCCCGCCGTTCCCACCGGATCGCCGTCCTCGCCACGGGGCTCGTCGCCGGGGGTGTCCTGGCCGGCTGCGGGCAGGGTGCGGTGGTCGAGGAGGCCGCGGCGACGGGCGCCGCCGCCGCGCCGGCCGCGGCGACGGCGGACCCGGCGGTCGACCTGTCCGCGGGGCTGCTGCCGGCGTCGGCGTTCGCGCCCGGCGCCACGGTGCTGCCGCTGACCGAGGAGCTGCTGCACTCGGCCGGCGGCCCCGACGCAGGGGGCGTGCCGCCCGGCACCGAGCTCGACCTGGGCGGCTGTGCCGACCTGCTGGCCCAGGTGCGGGCCGCCGTCGCTGCGGGCGTCGACGACGTCGCCGGCCAGGCGGTCCTGGAGGGCGCGCAGGCCACGGTGCAGGGGCTGGTCTCCGGCCCGGCCGCCCAGGACGTCGTCGCCACGGTCACCGGGGCGCTCGACGACTGCCGGACGGCGTCGGGCAGCGTCCCGGGGCGCGGGGCGGGGACCGTCACCGTCGGCGAGGTCCGCGAGCCGCAGCTCGGGGACGCCGCCGTGGAGGTCGCCCTCACCGTCGACGCCACCGCACCCGACGGCCGCCGGGTGACCGCGCCCGCCCTCGTCGCCCTGGTGCAGGACGGCGACCGGGTGATGGCCCTGGCGACGACCACGCGGGAGGGCGGCGCGCTCGACGCGCAGGCGTTCGCCGACCGGCTGGCGGAGGCCCACCGGGTGCAGGCCGAGGCACTGGGCTGAGACATCCCGGCCGGCGCCCTCCACAGGCCCGGCCGCGGTCCACAGGTCCCGCGCCGACGCCCAGCCAGGCCCGTCCCGCCACGAGGGTCGGGGCATGGACGACACCCCACGCCCCGAGGTGCGCATCTCCGACATCGGCGGGATCGCCGCGGCGCTGCCCCACCTGATCGGTTTCCACCCGCACGAGTCGGTGCTGCTGGTCGGCCTCGGCGGGCCCAGCGGCCGCAGGGTGGGGCTCACCGTGCGCGCCGACCTCCCGTCGCGGGCGGCATCGGCCCCGGCGGCCCGGCTGCTCGCCCGCAGCGTCGCCACCGACGACCCCTCGGGGGTGGTCGTCGCGGTGGTCTCCGAGTCCCCGGACGACCTCGAACCACTCCCCGGGCAGCCCTCCGGTGAGGTCGTGGCCGGGTTGCCGCACCGCGACGTCGTGCACGACGCGGTGGTGGCGCTGACCGAGCTCGGCGTCCCCGTGGTCGACACGGTGCTGGTCCGCCGCGGCCGGTGGTGGTCCTACGACTGCCCGGACCCCTGCTGCGCCCCCGGCGCCGGGACGCCGCTGCCGGCCGGGGTCTCGGAGCTGGCGGTCGCCTCCGTGGCCGGCGGCGTGGTGGTCGAGCGGGACCGCGCGGCGCTGGAGGCCCGGATCGCCCGGGTCGACGACGCGGCCGCCGCAGCGGTGGAGGCCCTCACCTGGCAGCTGGGGGAGCGCGCCGCTCGGTCGGCGTCGGCCGACCGCGACGCCGCGGCCCGCCGCTCGTGGGAGACCGTCGTCGGCGTGCTGGGCCGCTGCCGGCCGGGCGCCGACGGCGGCGGCCGGCCCTCGGACCGGGACGTCGCACGGGTGCTGTGGGCGCTGACCGACGTCCGGGTGCGCGACCGCGCGCTCACCCTGGCACTGGGGGACGACGCCGCCGCGGCCGAGGCGCTGTGGACCGAGTGCACCCGCCGGGCACCGGTCCCGCTCGACGCCCCACCGGCCACCCTCCTCGCGGTGAGCGCGTGGCTGCGCGGGGACGACGCCATGGCCAACGTGGCACTGGAGCGGGCACTGGCGAGCCGGCCGACCTACACCTTCGCCCGGCTGCTGGCCGAGGGGCTGGCCGCCTGCCTGCCCCCGGCCCAGCTCCGGGAGATGATCACCGCGACCGCCGAGGAGCCCGGCGAGGTCTGGGCCGCCGGGTGACCGGGTGCCGGCCGTTCCGGACGTCGTCCTCCCTCAGAGCAGCTCCGGTCGCTGCCACTCCTCGCCGAGCACGTGCTCGGCGAGGAAGGCCAGCACCGCCTCGTACCAGATCCGCGAGTTGCCCGGCGTCAGCACCCAGTGGTTCTCGTCGGGGAAGTACAGGAACTTCGACGGCACGCCCCGCTTCTGCAGGTCGTACCAGAGGCGCAGGGCCTCCCCGATCGGCACCCGGTAGTCGCGGTCGCCGTGGATGACCAGCATCGGCGTCCGGATGGCGTCGGCGAACCGGTGCGGCGAGTTCTGCTCGTAGCGCTTGGGTCGCTGCAGCGGGTCGCCCCACTCCTGCTCCCAGAAGTACGCCGCGTCGGTGGTGCCGACGAAGGAGTCCATGTGCCACAGGCTGGCGTGGGTGACGATCGCCCGGAACCGGTCGGTCTGGGTCGCCACCCAGTTGGCCATGTAGCCGCCGAAGGAGCCGCCCATCGCCGCGGTGCGGGTGGCGTCGACCTCCGGTCGCTGCTCGGCCGCTTCGACGGCCGCCATGAGGTCGGTGTAGGGCGCCTCCCCCCAGGCGCCCCAGCCGCGGCGCACGAACTCCTGGCCGAAGCCCTGGGACAGGGCCGGGTTCGGCAGCAGGACGGCGTAGCCCCGGGCAGCCATCACCCAGGGGCACCAGCGCCACGACCACGAGTTCCAGCTCATCAGCGGGCCGCCGTGGATCCACAGCAGCAGGGGCGCCGGGCGGTCGGCCGACGCGCCCTCGGGCAGCACCAGCCACGACTGCACCCGGGTGCCGTCGGCGGCGGTCGCCGTCACCTCGTGCAGGGTGCCGGGCAGGGCGTCGAGGGTCCCGGGGTTGGGCAGCGGCGCCGGGTGCTGGCCGGGGGCCTCCGGGTCCAGCCGGACGGGTGCCGGTGGCTCGTCGTACGCCGAGCGCAGGGCGTACAGGGCGCTCCCGTCCCGCGCGACCTGCAGGTCGCTGTAGGCGCCGTCCGTGGTGAGCCGCACGGGCGTCCCGCCGTCCAGCGGTACGCGGAACACCGCGTGCCGGCCGTCGTCGTCGGCGAGGAAGTACACCGCCGCGCCGTCCGCGGCGAACTGCGGGGCGCTGGGCCAGCGGTCGAGGTCGGGGGTGAGGTCGCGGACCGCACCGGTCGCGACGTCGACGTGCAGGAGCGTGTAGTCCGGCGCCTCCTCGTACGTCGGCAGCGTCTCCCGCACGCACACCACCGCGGTGCCGTCGGGGGAGAAGCGGGCGGAGTGGACGTCGGCCAGCGGGTCGTCGACCAGCACGCGCGCCGCGCCGCTGGCGGTCTCCACCACCACCAGCCGGTCGCGGCGGCCGGCCGGACCGTTGGGCACCGGCTCGACGCGGACCACCAGCGTGCCGTCGGGGGAGAGCGCGGGGGAGTCCCCGGCCTCGTCGGGCGGGACGACGTCGGGGGTCAGGTCACGCAGGGAGAGCGGCTCAGCGGCGACGCCGGCGGGCGGCTCCCCGGCCGGACGGCCGGCCCAGAACAGGTGCGGAGCGGCCGGCCCGAGGTCGGCGTCCCAGTGCCGGACGGGGTAGGCCTCGTGCAGGATCGCGCTGACCCCGGCCTCCTTGCGCTGCTTGCGGCGCTCGGCGTCGGCCTCGGCATCCGCGGCGCCGGGCATCGCCGAGGCCACGACCACCACGTCACCGGAGTCCGCGGCCACCGCGACGCCGCCGATGCCCCCGGGGTGGACCACCACCGGCCGGGCCTCGCCGCCGTCGGCGGGCAGGCTCCAGAGCGCGGGCCTGGGGTCCTCGCCGTTCGGCTTGGCGTCGGGATCGGGGCGGGCGGAGGTGAACAGCAGCGACCCGTCGGGTGCGAAGACCGGGGAGGACTCCCCGGGGGCGCTGCGGGTGAGCCGGCGGGCCGGGCGCCGTCCCTCCGGGTCGACCTCCCACAGCGCCGAGTGCCACGTCGTGCGCTCGGGGGCGAGGGTCTGCACCGAGACGGCCAGCCGCCGGCCGTCGGGCGAGAGCGCCAGCCCGGTCAGCCGCGGCAGCGCGACGAAGGCGGCGAGGTCGGCGAACGGCGAGGTGCCCCGGGTGGCGGCGTCCCCGGCGGGGGTGGACGGGTCGGTCGCGGCGGGAGGCTGGCTCACGCGGGGCCTTCTCTCGTGTCCGGTCGGAGCGGTCGGGCCCACCGTAGTGAGCCCGACCGCTGCGCCGTCCCCGCGTCGCGGGCCGGGCCCGCGCCCGGCTCAGAGCCGGGGGGCGGCCTCGACCGGGGTGAGCTCCTCGTCCAGGGCGCTGACGAACACGTGCTGGGCAACGCCGGCGGGCAGCACCTCGCCGTCCACGCTCACCGTGCCGGCCACCAGCTGGGCCACCACGGTCGCGCCGGGCCGCAGGCCCTGGTCGGCGAGCGAGCGCATGAGCTCGTTGTCCTCCTGCAGCTGCTCGCTGATCCGCTTGATCTCCACGCGGCGCCCCTCGGGGGTGGCCGTGGTGGACAGCAGGGTCAGCGAGTCGAGCACCGCGGAAGTCTCACCCCCCAGTGCGTCCAGCCCGGGGATGGGGTTGCCGAACGGCGAGACCGTCGGGTTGCCCAGCAGCGTCAGCAGCTTGCGCTCGACGGCCTCGCTCATGACGTGCTCCCAGCGGCACGCCTCCTCGTGGACGTCGGCGTAGTCCAGGCCGATCACGTCGACGAGCAGGCACTCGGCGAGGCGGTGCTTGCGCATGACGGCGGTGGCCAGCTGCCGGCCCTGGTCGGACAGCTGCAGGTGCCGGTCGCCCTCGACGGTCAGCAGACCGTCGCGCTCCATCCGGGCGACCGTCTGGCTGACCGTGGGGCCGCTCTGGTGCAGCCGCTCCGCGATACGGGCGCGGAGGGGGACGATCCCCTCCTCCTCCAGCTCGAAGATCGTCCGGAGGTACATCTCGGTGGTGTCGATGAGGTCGTTCACAGGTCTCCTCCGTGTCGACCCCGATGGTACGGGGGGAACGCCCGTGGGCCGGGTCACGCGGCGGCTCGCCGGAGGGCCGGGAGCGGGGTCCCGGCGGTAGCGTCGCACCGCAAGCGGGGGCGTCGACGGCCCCTCTCGTCCCGCGCCAGCGAGGAGAGCCGGTGAGTGACTCCGTTGCGGTCGTCTGGGACGACGCGCTGCTCGGCTACACGATGGGCGGGGACCACCCCCTGCACCCCGTCCGGCTGGACCTCACCATGCGGCTGGCCGACTCCCTCGGCGTCCTGGCCTCCGACCGGCTGACGGTCCTGCAGCCGGCCACCGCCGACGTCGACCTGCTCACCCTCGTCCACGACCCCGCCTACCTCGAGGCGGTGCGGCGCGCCCCGGCCGAGCCCGACGTCGGGTTCGGGCTGGGCACGCCGGACAACCCGATCTTCGACGGCATGTACGAGGCCGCCGCGCTGATCACCGGCGGGAGCGTGCTCGCCGCCCAGCAGGTGCACGCCGGTACCGCCCAGCACGCGGTCAACATCTCCGGCGGCCTGCACCACGCCATGCGCGACCGCGCCTCGGGCTTCTGCGTCTTCAACGACGCCGCGGTCGCCATCGCCTGGCTGCTCGCCCAGGGTCACCAGCGGATCGCCTACGTCGACGTCGACGTCCACCACGGGGACGGCGTGCAGGCCGCCTTCTACGACGACCCCCGGGTGCTGACCGTCAGCGTCCACCAGACGCCGCTGACCCTCTTCCCGGGCACCGGTTACCCCGAGGAGACCGGTGACCCCACCACCGCCCTGGGCAGCGCGGTCAACCTCGCCCTGCCCAACGGCACCGACGACTCCGGCTGGCTGCGCGCCTTCCACGCCGTCGTGCCCAGCGTGCTCCGGGCCTTCCAGCCGGAGATCCTCGTGACCCAGTGCGGCTGCGACGCCCACCACGAGGACCCCCTCGCCGACCTGTCGCTCACCGTCGACGGGCAGCGGGCCAGCTACCGGGCGCTGCACGACCTCGCCCACGAGATCTGCGACGGCCGCTGGCTGGCCCTCGGCGGCGGAGGGTACGGCCTGGTCCGCTGCGTGCCCCGCGCCTGGACCCACCTCATCGCCGAGGCCGGCGGCGACCGGCTGGACCCGGCCACGGAGATCCCGGAGTCGTGGCGGGAGGACGTCGTCCGCCGGGGGCTGCGGGCCCGGCCACCCACGCACATGACCGAGGGCGGCTACACCGGCTTCTCGCGCTGGGACCCGTTCACCGAGTCCCGCGTCGACCGCGCCGTCTCCCGCACCCGCAAGGCGTCCTTCCCCTACTTCGGCCTCGACCCGGACGACCCCCGTGACTGAGCCGCAGACCGGCACCGCCCCCGCGGTGGGGACCGCGGAGGCCGAGCACGTGCCCCCCGCGCACTGGGAGGCCGACATCATCGCCGCCGACGGCGGCACGCTGCACCTGCGCCCGATCTGCCCCGAGGACGCCGACGGCCTGGTCGGGCTCATGGACCGCAGCTCCGACCAGACCCGCTACTACCGGTTCTTCGGCCCCATGAAGCGGCTCTCGGACCGCGACCTGCACCGGTTCACCCACGTCGACCACGACTCGCGCGTGGCCTTCGTACTGGTGCTCGGCGACCAGGTCATCGGCGTCGGCCGCTACGACCGGTACCCCGGCACCAACGACGCCGAGGTCGCCTTCCTCATCGAGGACGCCCACCAGGGCCGTGGCCTGGGGTCGGTGCTGCTCGAGCACCTGGCCGCCGCGGCGCGCGAGCGGGGCATCGACCGCTTCGTCGCCGAGGTGCTGGCGCAGAACAACCGGATGGTGCGGGTCTTCCTCGACGCCGGCTACACCCCCGAGCGCACGTACGAGGAGGGCGTGGTCCACCTGACCTTCCCGATCGCGCCGACCGAGACCGCGCTGGCCGTGCTCTACGAACGGGAGCAGCGCAGCGAGTCCCGGTCGATCGCCCGGCTGCTCACGCCGTCCTCGGTCGCCGTGGTGGGGGCCAGCAACGACGAGGAGAAGATCGGCCACGCCGTCCTGCGGCACCTGCTCGACTACGGCTTCCGCGGTCCGGTCTACCCGGTCAACCCCGGCGCCCGGCACGTCCGCGGGGTCCCGGCGTACGCCTCCATCGAGGCGATCCCCGACGACGTGGACCTCGCCGTGCTCGCGGTGCCGGCCGACGAGGTCGCGGCGGTCGTGGAGGCCTGCCGGCGCAAGCGGGTCCGCGGGCTGGTGGTGATCTCCGGGGGGTTCGGTGAGTCCGGGCCCGAGGGGCGGACCGCCGAGCGGCGGCTGGTCGCCTCCGCGCGCGCGTCCGGGATGCGGGTGGTCGGCCCCAACTGCCTGGGCATCGTGAACACCGACACGTCCGTGCGGCTCAACGCCAGCCTGGCGCCGCGGATCCCCGGGCGTGGCCGGGTCGGCTTCTTCGCCCAGTCCGGCGCGCTGGGGTCGGCCCTGTTGGAGCAGGCGCGCACCCGCAACATCGGCCTGTCCAGCTTCGTCTCGGCCGGCAACCGCGCCGACGTCAGCGGCAACGACCTGCTGCAGTACTGGGCCACCGACCCCGGCACCGAGGTCGTGATGCTGCACCTGGAGAGCTTCGGCAACCCGCGCAAGTTCGCCCGCCTGGCCCGCCGGGTGGGCCGCAGCAAGCCGGTGGTCGCGGTGAAGAGCGGCCGCCACGTCCGCATGACCGAGGGCCTGGCCGGGACGTCGGTGGCCGTGCCCGAGGAGTCCGTGGCAGCGCTGTTCGCCTCGGCCGGCGTCATCCGGGTCGACACCCTCGCGCAGCTGTTCGACGTCGGCACCCTGCTGGCCCACCAGCCGCTGCCGGAGGGCGACCGGGTCGCCGTGGTCGGCAACTCCACCGCGATGGGCGTCCTGGTCGCCGACGCCGTCCTGGAGGAGGGGCTGGCGTTGGCCCGCGAGGCACCCACGGACATCGGCGCCGGTGGCACGGCCGAGGAGTTCCGCGCCGCCCTGCAGGACGCCGTCGACGACGCCGGGGTGGACGCCGTGGTCGCGGTGTTCCTGCCGCCGGTGAGCCGCGGGTCCACCGAGTTCGGCCGGGTGCTGCGCGAGGTGGCCCGGGACGCCGGCAAGCCGGTCGTCGCGACGTTCCTGTCCACCGAGGGCATCCCGCCGGAGCTCGCCGTCCCCGGTGCCGACGGGACGCCGGACCGCGGCTCGGTGCCCTCCTACTCGACCCCGGAGCGCGCCGTCATCGCGCTGGCGAAGGTGGCGCAGTACGCCCGCTGGCGGCGGCGCCCGGTCGGTGAGGTGCCCGAGCTCGACGGGATCGACGAGCGGGCCGGGCGCGACGTCGTCCTGTCGGCGCTGGCCGACGAGCCCGGCGGCCGGTCGCTCACCGACGAGGAGACGATCGCGCTGCTGGCCGCCTACGGCGTGCCGCTGCTGGGCACCCGGACGGTGACCGACGCGGAGGCGGCCGTGACCGCCGCGGAGGCGATCGGGTACCCGGTGGTGCTCAAGTCGACCGCGCCGTGGCTGCGGCACCGCTCCGACCTCGGCGGCGTGCGGCTGGACCTGGGGGACGCCGACGCCGTCCGCACGGCCTTCGCCGCGATCCCCTCCGGTGACCCGGTGATCGTGCAGGAGATGGCCGCCCCGGGCGTGGCCACCGTCGTGGAGGTGGTCGACGACCCGTCCTTCGGCGCGCTGGTCAGCTTCGGCCTGGGCGGCGTGGCCACCGACCTGCTCGGCGACCGCGCGTACCGGACCCTCCCGCTCACCGACCTGGACGCCGCCGAGCTGGTCCGCGCGCCGCGGGCGTGGCCGCTGCTCAACGGCTACCGCGGCTCCGAGCCGGTCGACGTCGCGGCCCTCGAGGACCTCCTGCTGCGGGTCGCGCGGCTGGCCGACGACCTGCCGGAAGTTCTGCAGCTGCGCCTCGAACCGGTGATCGTCGGCCCGCCCCACCCCTGGCACGGCGGGCGCTCGCTGGTGGTCGCCGGTGCCGTGGTCCGGGTCGGCCCGCCGACCGCCCGCGTCGAGCCCGGCCCGCGGCGCATGCGCAGCCCCGGCGTGTGACCGCTCAGCCGCTCGGGGTGCAGGCGGCGACCAGGTGGCAGCGCAGGGGAGCGGCCAGCGTGCCGTCCGGTGCGGTGAAGGGGGCCAGCACCTCCCGCGCGCCGGTCCGGATGCGGTCGTGGACCTCGGGGGTGATCCGCTGGGCCAGCGGTGACCCCTCGACCTCGGTGGTGGTCAGCGCGTCGGCGGAGTCGAAGGCCGCCGTGCCCAGGTGCGTGCGGGTGGCGGTGACCGTCAGGCCGGCGCCGGTGAACGTGGCCTGCAGCTGGTCCAGGTCACCGCAGGCCCAGTACGCACCGAGCAGCGCCGCGGCCTCCGGACCGGCGTGCCGCACGGCCATCTCGACGAAGGGCCCGTAGGCGGGCTGGTCGGCGAGGGCGGCAGGGACGCAGACGGCGACCACGCCGCCCGGGCGGGTCACCCGCGCCGCCTCGCGCAGCGCCGCCGTCCGGTCGGGGAAGAACATCAGCGCCATCTGGCACAGCACCACGTCGACGGTGTGGTCGGGGAACGGCAGGTCGGCGGCGTCCCCCCGCCGCCACTCCAGGTCGGGCCGGACCCGGCGCGCCACGGCCAGCATGGCCTCGTTGAGGTCCACCCCGACGACCCGGCCGGTGCCGCCGAGCCGGTCGGCGACGGTGCGGGCCACGATGCCGGTGCCGCAGGCGACGTCGAGGACGTCCTGCCCGGGGTGCACGCCGGCGAGGTCGGCGAGCAGCGGCGCCCACTGCGCGAAGATCGCCGGCACGAAGCGCGCCTCGTAGAACTCGGCCGCCTCGGCGCTGATCTGGAAGGTCTCGGTCGCGGCTCGCGGTGTCGTCATGGCGCGCTCCCCGGTGCGGTGCACCCCCGAGGATCCACCCGCCGGGGCGCCCCGTCACCGGGTCACCGCACCCGGGGACGCCGAGAGCCGGCCACCGCGTGGTGGCCGGCTCCCGGTGGTGCGGACGGCTGCGTCCAGAGGCTCGCCCGAGCGGGCGGGGGGAACGGGGTCCGCTCAGGCGAGGTAGTCCCGCAGGGCGTCGGCCCGCTCCGGGTCGCGGAGCTTGGCCATCGTCTCGCGCTCGATCTGGCGCACCCGCTCGCGGGAGAGGCCGAACTGCTTGCCGATCTGCTCGAGGGTCCGCGGCTGGCCGCCGTCCAGGCCGAAGCGGAGGACGACGACGTCGCGCTCGCGGTCCTCCAGCGTGGACAGCACGTTGCGCACGTCGCCCTTCATCATCTGGAAGGCGACGGCGTCCTCGGCGACCGCGGCGTCGGCGTCCTCGATGAAGTCACCGAGGCGGGACTCCTCGTCGGCGCCGACGGTCTGGTCGAGGCTGACCAGGTCGCGGGAGTACTCGAGCAGCTCGGTGATCCGCTCCGGGGTCATGTCGAGCTCGAGGCCCAGCTCCTCCGGGGTGGGCTCGCGCTCCAGCTCCTGGTGGATCCGGCGCCGGGTGCGCACCACCTTGTTGACCTGCTCGGCGAGGTGCACGGGCAGCCGGATGGTGCGGCCGGAGTCGGCCATGGCGCGGGTGATGGCCTGGCGGATCCACCACGTCGCGTACGTCGAGAACTTGAAGCCCTTGGTGTAGTCGAACTTCTCCACCGCGCGGATCAGGCCGACGTTGCCTTCCTGGATGAGGTCCAGGAACGTCATGCCGTGGCCGGTGTAGCGCTTGGCGACCGACACGACCAGGCGCAGGTTGGCCTCCAGCAGGTGCCGCTTGGCGGCCTTGCCGTCGATGGCCAGCGCCTTGTAGTCCCGCTGGTAGCTGGGGGAGAGGCCCTGCTTCTCGGCGAGCAGCCGCTCGGCGTAGAGGCCGGCCTCGATCCGCTTGGCGAGCTCGACCTCCTGCTCGGCGGTCAGCAGCGCCGTCTTGCCGATGGTGTTGAGGTACACCCGCACGAGGTCGGTGGAGACCAGGCCGGTGGTGTCGGGCTCGCGGCGCGTCGAGCGCGAGCGCACCTCGAGGGTGTCGGTGGGGGAAGACTGCAGCAGCGTCACGATCTGTCTTCGTCCTTGCCTTCGGTTCGGATGCGTGCCGCCGGTTCGTCGGTGGCGGCGGCGCGCGTCCGGGCGTCGTGGGTGGGGGCCCGGTCGTCCGGTCGTCAACCGGCCGCAGCCCTCGCTCAGGTGTCCGTTGTGGTACGCCCTGCACAACGGCCGCACGGGGCCTGCGTGTTCCACGGATGCCGGGTTCCCAGCAAACGCACAGGGCGTGTGTTGTGTCACCCTGCGATACCCCGCGATCGGCGGATCAGACCTCCAGGAGCAAGGTCATCGGCCCCTCGTTGACCGACGAGACGAGCATCCGGGCGCCGAACACGCCGGTGGCCACCTCGCTGCCGCGCCGCCGCAGCTCGGCGACGACCTCGTCCACCAGCGGCTCGGCGACCTCCCCGGGGGCGGCGGCGTCCCAGGAGGGACGGCGGCCCTTGCGGGTGTCGGCGTAGAGCGTGAACTGGCTGACCACCAGCACCGGCAGGCCCAGGTCGGACACCGACCGCGCGCCGTCGTCGGTGGGGAAGATGCGCAGCTCGTGGATCTTCCGGGCCAGCACCCGGGCGCGCTCGGCGTCGTCGTCCCGGCCGACGCCGACCAGCGCCAGCAGCCCGTGCCCGATCTCCCCGACGACGACGTCGTCCACCGAAACCGCCGCCGTCCCGACCCTGCTCACCACCGCGCGCACCGGTCGAGTCTCCCCGTCGGCGCCCGCCGGCGTGGTCAGGGCTCGATCAGGCCGGCGCGGACCACGTACCGGCGGACAGGACGCTGCCGGGCAGGCGCTCACCGCACGCCGCGGTGCACGAGGGCGTGGTGGTCGGCCAGCCCGAGATCTACATGGACGAGCCGCGCGGAGTCCCCGACCGGCGAGCGGGTCGAGCAGGGATCGGGTCAGGCGGGGTCGGCCGCGGGCGTGACCGGGCCGGGGAGCGGGGCCGCGTGGGTGGCCGCCCAGCTGGCCAGGAGCTTGAGGCCGTCCTCAGACGGGGTGCCGGGTTCGGCGGTGTAGACGGTCAGGGCGAGCGTCCCGTGGTCGGGGGTGGGCAGGTCGAGGGTGTGGTAGACCAGCTCGAGGTCGCCGACCGCGGGGTGGCGGAACTGCTTGGCCCCGGCGTGGTGGATGCGCACGTCGTGCGCGGCCCAGCGGGTGCGGAACTCCTCGCTGACCGTGGACAGCTCCCCGACCAGCTCGCGCAGGTCCTTGTCGTCGGGGGCGCGCCCGGCCTCGGTGCGCAGCAGGGCCACGGTGGTGCTGGCCGCCTTCTCCCAGTCCTGGTAGTAGTCGCGCGCCCGCGGGTCGAGGAACTGGAAGCGCGCGAAGTTCGCCGGCCGGCGTGGGTCCCCGAACAGCGGTGCGTGCAGCGCCCACCCCAGCGTGTTGGTCGCGAGGACGTCCAGGCGGCCGTTGGCGATGAACGCGGCCGACCCGGTCATCGAGTCCAGCATCCACTGCACGCGCGGCGCGATCCGGGCCCTGCCGCGTCGCTGTGGCGTCCGGGTCGGCTTGGCGGCGCGGGCCAGGTTGGACAGGTGGAGCCGCTCGGCCTCGTCCAGCTGGAGCGCCCGGGCCACGGCCTCCAGGACGTCCTCGGAGACGCCGGCGATGTGGCCCTTCTCCAGGCGGGTGTACCAGTCGGTGCTCACGCCGGCCAGGACGGCGACCTCCTCCCGCCGCAGCCCGGGGACCCGCCGCCGGCCGCCACCCGGGAGCAGTCCGGCCCGCTCGGGGGTGATCCGGGCACGCCGGCTGGCGAGGAAGTCGCGGATGTCGGAGCGGTTGTCCACCGGATCGACGGTACGGCGACCGCCTGGTGGAGGGAGGTCGTGCTTCTCCCCCCATGGACCCGACCCCCCGCGCGGGCGTCCGGCGCGGTTTCGTGGAGTGGCCAGCCCGACCACTCCCGAAGGAGCACCGTCATGCGAGGAGCCGTCCTCCACGCCCCCGGCGACGTCCGCGTCGAGGACCGTCCGCACCCGGCGATCGAGCAGCCGACCGACGCGGTCATCCGGCTGGCCGCGACCTGCGTGTGCGGCTCGGACCTGTGGCCCTACCGCGGCATCGAGGAGGTGCAGGGACCGTCCCCGATGGGCCACGAGTACGTCGGCGTCGTCGAGGAGGTCGGCAGCGAGGTCACCACCCTGCGACCGGGCCAGTTCGTCGTCGGCTCGTTCTTCGCCTCCGACAACACCTGCGAGATCTGCCGGGCCGGCTACCAGACCCACTGCGTCAACCGGCAGCCCGGCGCGGCCACCGGCGCGCAGGCCGAGTACACCCGGGTCCCGCTGGCCGACGGCACCCTGGTCGCCACCCCGGGTACGCCGGACGACGACCTGGTCCCGAGCCTGCTGGCCGCCTCCGACGTGCTGGGCACCGGCTGGTTCGCCGCCGTCGCCGCCGAGGCCGGCCCGGGCAGGACCGTCGCCGTCGTCGGCGACGGCGCGGTCGGCCTGCTCGGCGTCCTGGCCGCCCGGCAGCTCGGCGCGGAGCGGGTCATCGCGATGAGCCGCCACGAGCCCCGGCAGGAACTGGCCCGCCAGTTCGGCGCCACCGACGTCGTCACCGAGCGCGGCGACGAGGGGGTCGCCCGCATCAAGGAGCTGACCGACGGGCTGGGCGCGCACTCGGTGATCGAGGCGGTCGGCACCCAGGAGTCGATGATGCAGGCCATCCGGGCCACCCGCCCCGGCGGGCACGTCGGCTACGTCGGCGTCTCCCACGACGTGGCCCTGCCGGGTGAGGAGCTGTTCTTCTCCGGCGTGCACCTGCACGGCGGCCCGGCGCCGGTGCGCCGTTTCCTGCCCGACCTGGTCGACCGAATCTGGCGGCGCGAGATCGACCCCGGGAGGGTCTTCGACCTCGAGCTCCCGCTGGAGGAGGCCCCCGAGGCCTACCGGGCCATGGACGAGCGCCGCGCCATCAAGGCGCTGCTGCGCCCCTGACCCACCGCTCCGCCTTCCCCTCGAGGAGGACTCCCGTGCAGATCACCCGGAGCTCGACCGCCACCGTCAAGGGCCCCGCGGACTGGTTCACCGGCGACGTGTACATCGACGCCGTCGCCGCCGCACCGGCGCCGTCCCGGGTCAGTGCCAACCTGGTGCACTTCACGCCCGGCGCGCGCACCCACTGGCACCGCCATCCACTGAGCCAGACGGTCTTCGTCACCGAGGGCGTCGGCCTGTGCCAGCGCCGGGGCGGGCCGGTCGAGGTCATCCGACCCGGCGACCGCGTCCTGTTCGAGGCCGACGAGGAGCACTGGCACGGCGCCGCGGCCAACCGGCTCATGGTCCACCTGGCCATCAACGAGGCCGACGCCGAGCACGCCGTCGTGCACTGGCTGACCCCCGTCACCGACGAGGAGTACGCCGCCGCCCCACCCGTCGACTGACCGGCCGGGTCGGCGGCAGCGTCCGCCTGCCCGGCCGGGGACGGCGGGGCGCCGGCGCGGCTCCCGTTCGTCGTGTACGTGCTGGCGGTCGGCACGTTCCTCATGCTCACCACCGAGTTCGTCGTCGCGGGCCTGCTGCCCGAGATCGCCGGCGACCTGCGGATCGGCGTGGCCCAGGCCGGGCTGCTCATCACGGTGTTCGCGGTCGGGATGATCGTCGGCGCACCGACGATGGCGCTGCTCACCCGCGGGATGCCCCGACGGACGACGCTGGTGCTCGCCCTGGCGGTGTTCGCGGCCGGGCACGTCGTCGTCGCCCTCGGCTCCAGCCTCCCGCTGCTGCTGGGGGCCCGGTTCGTCACCGCGTGGGCGACCGGGGCGTTCTGGTCGGTGGCATCGGTCGTCGCGACCCGCGCCGCCGGTCCGGCCGCCTCCGCCCGGGCCCTCGGGCTGGTCGGCGCCGGGGGCATGCTCGCCAACGTCGTCGGGGTGCCGCTGGGGGCGTTCGCCGGGCAGCTGTCCGGGTGGCGGGGGCCGCTCTGGGCGCTGGCCGCTCTCGCCGTGGTCGCCGTGCCGCTCATCGCCCGGCACGTCCCGCGCGAGGACCGTGCCGGTGAGCCGGCGGTGTCCCTGCGCTCGGAGCTGGCCGCGCTGCGCGGGCCCGCTCGCGGTCCTGAGCGGCTCGCCGGTCAGTAGGGGGCGACCGCGGGGACGTCGGGCACCGACGGGTCCAGCCGGTGGGCCGCGCGCTGTCCGCGGTCGGCCAGTGACACCAGGCTGGTGGCGCCGCCGAGACCGAAGTCGGCGGGCATGTTGACGTAGACGGTCTCGTGGCGGTCCAGGGCGTACGTCTCGTGGAAGACGCCGACGTCGCCGTTGTCCCGGACCCGCCGGTTGAACTCCCGCCAGGCCGGCAGGTGGGCGTGGTCCCGGGCGCGGGCGTAGCGGTCGAGGTCGTCGGCGCTGCGCCAGTACTGGACGGTGAGCACCGTGCGCCCGCTGACGTAGGTGCGGTGGGAGAGCAGGCCGAGGTCGGGGTGCGCGGCCAGTTCCCGGAGCATCCGGGGCATCGCCGTGGCGACCGGCAGCCACTGCCGGATCTTCCACAGCCGGTTGATCCGCATGCCGATGAGGAAGGCGACCGTCCCGGGCGGTGCGTCGGCGGTCATCCGGCCGGCGAGTGCTGTCCTGCTCATCGTGGTCCTCCGTAGGTGCGCCTCGGACGGGTCCGGGGGGTGCCACGCAATGTGGACACCGGCAACATGTACACCACGGCAGGAGAGGTGGACACTGTCAACATGCTTGAGGGTCCCGGTGCCGCCCGTCGCTACCACCACGGCAACCTGCGGGCCGCGCTGATCGACACCGCCGTCGACCAGGCCCGTGCCGGAGGCGCCGACGCCGTCGTGCTGCGCGACGCCGCCCGCCGCACCGGGGTCTCGCACAACGCGGCGTACCGCCACTTCGCCGACCGCGACGACCTGCTCGCGGAGGTCTCCGAGCGGGGGATGGCCGAACTGGAGCAGCGGATGCGCGACCGGCTGGCCGACCTCCCCGATGACGACCGCGGTGAGCCGGCTGCCGCGCGGCTGCGGGCGGTGGGCCGGGAGTACGTGTACTTCGCGCTCGCCGAGCCGGGGCTGTTCGCCACGGCCTTCGCCTGCGCCCGGCCGAAGGACGGCGCACCGGGGCAGGGCCCCTACGGGGTGCTCTCCACCGTGCTCGACGAACTGGTCACGACCGGTGTGCTCCCCGCCGAGCGGCGTCCCGGCGCCGACGTCACCTGCTGGGCGGCGGTGCACGGGTTCGCCGTGCTCTGCCTGCAGGGCCCCCTGCGGGAGCTGTCGGAGCGGGACCGGGAGGCGCAGCTGGACGGGCTGCTCGAGCGGTTGTCGCGGGGGCTCTAGGCGGCCGGGAACGCCTCCCGGTGCGAGCCGGGTGCCACCGGTGCCGACCGTCGTCACGTCCCGTCGGGGTCTGTCGAGCGCGCCGTCCATCGACGGACCGCGTCGCACCCGGACCGGCGTACGGCACCATCTCCGGCGTGCCGACCCTCCGCATCACCCAGGACCCCGCTGCCGACGAGCTGCTGGGCCGCGACCCGCTCGCGCTCCTGCTCGGCATGCTCTTCGACCAGCAGTTCCCGATGGAGCGCGCCTTCTCCGGCCCGCGGCTGCTGGCCGAGCGCATGGGCGTCGAGACCCTCTCCGCGGCGGACGTCGCCGACGCCGACCCCGAGCAGCTGACCGCCTGGTTCCAGGGCCCGCCGGCGATCCACCGGTACCCCGGGTCGATGGCCGCACGTGCGCAGGCGGTCTGCCGGCTGCTCGTCGAGCGCTACGACGGCCGCGCCGAGGCCCTGTGGGCCGACGTCCCCGACGGGGCCAGCCTGCTGCAGCGGATCGGCCAGCTGCCCGGGTTCGGCGCGCAGAAGGCGAAGATCTTCGTCGCGCTGCTGGGCAAGCGGTACGGCGTCACCCCGCCGGGCTGGCGGGAGGCCGCCGGCGAGTACGGCGAGGACGACGCCCGCCGCTCGGTCGCCGACATCACCGGCCCCGAGTCGCTGGCCGAGGTCCGGGCGTTCAAGCAGGCGCAGAAGCAGGCCGCGAAGGCCTCCGCGAACGGCTGAGGACCACCGCGCAGCGGCGTCTGCACCGGCCCCGATCCGGTGGCACGATGGGCGGCGCACCCCGGCTGTGCAGGGGACCCGTCGCCGTCGGGACGCCGGGCGCCGTGACCCGGGAAGGGATCTGCCGAGCGCCGCTGCCCGCGGTCGGCAGAGGGAAGGACATCCGTGGCCTCGAGCCAGCAGCCTGCGCGTTCCCACCGACCCCAGCCGGTCCTCATCACCGAGGCCGCGCCCAGCCGTGCCGAGCTGCACGCCGCGCGGAAGAGGCGCTACGTGCTGACCATGGCCGTCCGCGCGGTCGCCCTGGTCCTGGCCGCGGTCTTCTACCAGACCCTGTGGCTGGCGCTGGTCTTCGCCCTCCTCGGCACCGTCCTCCCGTGGGTCGCGGTGATGATGGCCAACGACGAGCCGCCCAAGAAGAAGCTCGACGTCAACCGCTACGCGCCACCCCGGCCCGACCGGGTCCTCGAGAACCCCGCGCGACCCGGCCGGGTCATCGAGCACTGACCTCAGCGGGCTCCCGGCCGGGCGACGACCGCCGCCGCCCGTGACAGGCCGGCATCCAGCGCCCGCGCGGGGTCCCCGGCCGGGTCGGCCAGCCAGACCGACAGCAGCCCCGCCGCGAACGCGTCGCCCGCGCCGGTGGTGTCCACGACCGGCCCGGGGTGGGCCGGGCGGTGCACGAGCGTGTCCCCGGAGGCCCACAGCGCGCCGTCGGCGCCCAGCGTCACCACCGCGACCCGGTGCCGGCCGGCGAGGGCGCGGGCCGCGGTGGCGGCGTCCGGACACCCGGTGAGCAGCCGCGCCTCCTCCGCGTTCGGCAGCACCAGCGTCGCCGCCGCCGTGTCGGCCAGCCACCGGTCCACGCCGTAGCGGGCCAGCGGGCCGGTCGAGGCCGGGTCGACCGACACCGTGCAGCCGGCGGCGGCCGCCGCGGCCAGGGCGGCGAGCCCGGCGGTCCGGGGGCGGGGGTCGAGCAGCGTGTAGCCGGACAGGTGCAGGTGCCCGCCGGCCCGCAGCGGCGGGACGTCGCCGGGCTGCAGGGCCAGGTTCGCGCCGCGGTCGGCCAGCATGCTGCGCTGCCCGTCGGGCTCGACCAGGCTGACGATCGTGCCGGTCGCGGCGTCCGGCACCGACCGCACCGCCGGGTCCACCCCCGCGGCGACGAGGTCCGCGACCAGCCCCGCGCCGGCCGCGTCGTCGCCGGTGCAGCCGGCGAAGACCACCGGGACGCCGAGTGCCGCCAGGTGGACGGCGACGTTGGCCCCGGCGCCGCCGCCGCGGGTGGCGATCCGCGCCGGGCGGTCCGAGCCGGGCGCCGGCTCGCCGTCGAGCACCACGACGACGTCGGTGGCGAGGTCCCCGACGACGACGACCGGGAGCACCGCGGGACTCAGCGGGGGAGCGCGGCGAGGGCGGCCGCGATCCGGCCGGCCAGCTCCGCGTTGCGCAGGACCAGGCGCACGTTGACCGCGAGGGTGGCGCCCTCGCTGGCCCGGTGCAGGTGGTCGAGGACGAACGGGGTGACCGCCTTGCCGCGCACGCCGGCGTCCTCCGCCGCGGCGAGGGCGCCGGCGAGGACGCGGTCGTGCAGGGCGGGGTCCAGCTGCTCGTCGGCCGGCAGGGGGTTGGCGACGACCACCGCGCCCGGGGCGAGCTCCCGGCGGGCGGCGAACACCGCCGCGGCCTGCTCGGCGTCGTCCACCGACCAGTCCACCGTCGCGCCGGAGTCGGCGACGTAGAAGCCGGGGAAGGCCGTCGTCCGGTAGCCGACGACGGTGACCGACAGGGACTCCAGGCGCTCCAGCGTGGCCGGGACGTCGAGGATCGACTTCACACCGGCGCAGACCACGACCAGGGAGGTGCGGGCGAGGGCCACCAGGTCGGCGGACTCGTCGAAGGTGTCGGCGGACTGCCGGTGCACCCCGCCGAGGCCACCGGTGGCGAACACGCCGATCCCGGCCCGGGCGGCCAGCAGGGCGGTGCTGGACACGGTGGTCGCGCCGCTGCGGCCCAGCGCCGCGGCGACCGGCAGGTCGCGGACGCCCAGCTTGGCGAGGTCGGGGTCCGCGCAGACGCGGTCCACCTGGTCGGCGGTCAGCCCCACGTGCGGCACGCCGTCGAGCACGGCGATCGTCGCGGGCACCGCCCCACCGGCCCGCACGGCGGCCTCGACCTGGTCGGCGGCGGCCCGGTTGTCCGGCCGGGGCAGCCCGTGGGCCAGCAGGGTGCTCTCCAGGGCGACGACGGGGCGGCCGGAGGCGAGCGCGTCGGCCACCTCGGGGGAGACGGTCGACGGGCGGACGGCGGACGGCGGGGCTGCAGGGGACACCCTGACATCATGGTGGGCGGGGTGGTCGGACCCGGCCCGCCACCCGGCTGCCGGGAACGCCCCGGCAGCCGTCCCGTGACCTGAGGGAGCACCCGCGTGAGCAGCACCGACCTCCTCGAGAAGCCCGACGTCCGCGAGGGCGACACCGGCAACGCCAACGAGGTCTTCCACTACGTCCGCAAGAACAAGATCGCCGAGAGTGCGGTCATGGGCACCATGGTCGAGGCGCTGTGCGGCGAGGTCTTCCCCGTGACCAAGAGCCCGAAGCCCGGCAGCCCGGTGTGCCCGGCCTGCAAGGAGATCTACGAGCAGCTCAAGAAGGACTGACTCACAGCAGGTCGAGGCGGCGGGCGCGCTCGAGCTTGGCGGCCCGGCGCTCCTGACGGCGCTTCTGGTGCCGGCGCAGGGGCGCCGGCCAGCGGGCCTGCACGGTCGCGTTGAGCTCGGCGCCCAGCAGCACCGCCATGCCGAAGAAGAAGCAGAACAGCAGCGCCGCGATCGGGGTGGCCAGGGCCCCGTAGGGCAGCGTCGCGGTGAGGATGTCGGCCACGTAGGCGCGCAGCAGCAGCGCGGCGACGAGGAAGAACGCCACCGCCAGCAGCGTCCCCGGCAGGTGCCGGTGCCAGGGCAGCCGGCGGGGCAGCACGACGTGGTAGAAGCTGGTCAGCGCCAGCACCAGGCCGATCAGCACCACCGGCCAGTAGACGGCGTTGACCAGCACGGTCGCCGTTCCGCGCCAGTCCGCGGGCAGCAGGGACACCAGCACCTCGCGGCCCAGCACCAGCAGGGGCAGGGTGAGCACCGCCATCACCATGCCGACGACGAACAGCCACAGCGCCTTGAGCCGGGTGCGGATCGGGCCGCGCACGTCGCGCTGGTCGTAGGCGATCACGATCGTGTTCATGAACGTCGCGGTCGCCGAGGAGCCGGCCCACAGCGACACCAGGAAGCCGACGCTCACGAGCTCCAGCCGGCCGGAACCGAGGATGTCGGCCAGGGTGGGCCGCACCAGCGAGTCGACCACGTCCGGGGTCAGGGCCTGCGCGGAGGCGGTGAGCAGCTGGTCCTCGATCTGCGCCACGGACTGCTGCCCGATGAAGCTGCCCAGGTAGCCCAGGGAGCCCAGCAGCCCGATCAGCAGCGGCGGGACCGAGAGGATCTGCCAGAACGCGGCCTCCGCCGACAGGCCGAGGATCCGGTCCTGCCAGGCCTTGCCGACGGTCCGGCCGAGCACCTGCAGCGGCACGCGGACCGCTGCCGGCCAGCGGGCCAGCCGTTCCCGCCGGGGGAGCTCCGCCGGCGTCCCCGAGGACGCCGCGGCGCCGGGAGGACCGGCGTCGGCACCGTCCGGGCTCCCCGCGGGGGCCGGTGACCCCCCGGGCAGGACGGTGCTCACCGGCCCAGTGTGCACGTCAGAGCCACGGCAGGGGTCCGGGCGGTGGCGGTCCGCCCGGACCTCCCCCCGATCGGGCGAGCGGTCAGGCCGCCGTCCGGCGGGGCGGGCGGCGGCCGCCCGGGGCCGGTGCGGACGCCGGCGCGGTGCCCTCGGGGGCGGTCGGCGCCGGGGCCACGGGGACGCAGCGGATCACCGGCTCGGCGGCGTACCGGGTCCGGAAGTCCTCCCGGCGGATCTCGGCGCCGCTCTGCGGGTCCTTGAACACGCGCGTGACGGTGATGTCGAACCCGGTCGACCCGCCCTGCGGGCTGCAGCTGCCGTCGTCGGGCTTCTCCTGGACCACCGGCTGGCGCAGGTTGAACCGGTTGCTGCTGATCGACTCGATGTCGTAGCGCTTGGTCCCGTAGAAGGTGACGGTCAGGGAACCCGGCGTCCACTGGGTGTCGATGTAGACGCCGGTGTCGCTGTCGTTGCGGAACTTCAGGTCGATCGAGTCGTAGTAGACCGTCGCCTCGCGGCCGGCCGGGTAGCGGCTGATGTAGTAGCTGTGCGGCTTGTGGTAGACGTCCTCGAGCCCGGCGAAGAAGACGGCGTTGAACAGCGTGGTGGCGACCTGGCTCATGCCGCCGCCGACGGCGGTCGTGAACTGGCCGTTGTTGATCACCCCGGCCTCGACGTAGCCCTGCGCCGTGCCGCGCGGGCCGGTGTGGCCGTTGAGGCTGAAGGTCTCGCCCGGCCGGACGATCGCGCCGTCGATCTCCGCGGCGCCCACCCGGATGTTGGTGCCGCTGGCCGCGCTGGTGAAGTTCGTGGTGAAGGTGCTGATCTCCTCGCGGATGCCCAGCGCCTCGGCGTCGGCGGTGCTGAACTCGGCCTCGACGGGGCCGAGCTGGGCGGTGACGGTGCGCGGGGCCGGCTGGGGGAGCACCTCGAGCAGCTGACCGGCGAGCGCGGCGGGGTCGACGCCCGTGCCGTCCACCGACGGGACGACGGTCACCGCGCCTCCGGACAGCTCGAACCGGGCGTCCTGCGCGGGTGTGCCGAACTCCGCGAAGTCGCCCCCCATCGCCTCCTGGAGCCGGGCGGGGTCGACGGCGACGGCGAGCTCGCCACTGTCCTGGGGCGTGAAGGTGAGCGAGGCGGCGATCGCGGTCGCCGGCACCTCGACCGACGTCGCGCCGTCCTCGCTGCGCACCGTGACCGGCGCGGCCAGGCCGGGGGTGACCGTCTCGTCCAGCACCCGCTGGGCCGCCTCGGCGTCGACCGTCACCTCGGTGACCTCGACCGGCAGCTCGATCGGCGTGCTGGGGTCGCCGCCGGTGGCCAGGAAGTCCGTGACCGCGGCGGCGGCGCCCTCGCGGTCGAGGGTGCGGCCGTCCTCGGGAGCGACGACGCGGGCGGTGGCCTCCTCGATCGCGATGGTGGCGTCGACCGGTGCGCGGTCGACCTGCTCGGCGATCGCGTCGATCTGCGCGGCCAGCGCGGTCTCCTCGCCGGTCATGACCGGGGCCACCTCGCGCTCGCTGAACAGCGACACCAGCCGCGTCCAGGGGTTCACCGGCTGCTCGCCCGCGGCGTCCACCGTGCCGTCGACGTCCAGGGTGATGCCCGCGGTGGCGGGGGAGAGGGTCGCCTCCACGTCACCGGCCACGACCACGTGGTCGGCGGTCACCCGCGGGGCGAGCTCGGTCTCCAGCCGCTCGGCGGCGGCGGCGGTGGAGAGCCCGCCGATGTCCACGCCGGCGACCACCGTGTTGCGGGGCACGTCGCCACCGGAGACGGCGAGGTCGATGCCGTAGGCGGCCGCGAGGACCCCCACGGCGGCGACGGGGGTGACCACGGCCGGGCGGCGCCACCAGGGTCGGCGCGGTGCGGCGTCCCCGGCCGGGGGCTGCCCACCGTCTCCCGGACCGTCCGCCGATCCGGTCTGCGTGGGCCCGCCGGGCGCGGTGTCGCCGTCGACGGGGTCGGCGGGGGGCTCCGCGGCAGGCGGCAGGACGCCGGTCGTCGCGGCGTCGTCGGCCGCGGGGAGGCGGCCGGGGACCTCGCCGGGGGCGACCTGGATGTCCTGGGTCTCGCCGTCCTCGACGGGTGCCGGAGCGGCGGCGGGGGGTTCGGGGGCCGGGGTGGTGTCGGCGGCCGGGGGACGGGGAGCCTCCGGGCCGATGGGGCCGCGGTCGCGCGGCACCGGACGGGTGTCGTCGGAGAATGCCTCGGGTTCGATCCGGGCGGTCTGGTCGGACGGGGTGGGGGACTGAGACATCGGCGGATCTCCGGGTCGCCGTCGACCGGGAGATCCCGGGAACGACGGAGCCGCCGGCGTCCCGTCCGCGTCAGGCGGATCCGGGGCGCCGGCGGCGGCGTCGGGTGAGGGCTTCATCGCTGTGAGCGACGATAACCCCTCGGTCAGGAGGTGATGCGCTGCTCGCCGTCGGTGTCGATGATGTCGACGGCGATGTCGCGGAGCTTGCCCTCGTACTCACGGGCGTGGTGCCCGCAGAACACGAGGTCGCTGCCGCTGGCGAGGACCACCCGCACCTTGGCCAGCGCACCGCAGCGGTCACAGTGGAAGGGGACGACCAGGTCGTCGGCGGGCGGGGTCGTCGTCAGCGTCTGGGTCATCTGGGTCATCACTCGCTCTCTACCGCACGGACCCGCGGCTGCGGATCGGCCTCCTGCACAGCGCCAGGATGGACCCCTCTGTTCCCGATCCTGCCGATCGAACGGTCGGACGCGCCGTGGGCGGTGTGTCCGGGTCGTCGATGCGGTGGAGCGGGGTCAGCAGGGACGTCACTGGGTGGTGCAGGTCTGTGGTCGTGGTGCTCGTAGTCGTCAGTTCCGTGCGCCGGTCGTCGTCCGGCTTGGTGGGTCCGCTGCTGTCTTGACGTCCCTCACGCTACGCCGCTTACCCGGTGGGCGACGGCTCACACCGCCCCACCGGCTCATCGGGGTGAGATCGTGACCGTCCCGAGATGTGGCCGTCACGGGCGGCCGTCCGGCGCAACACGCCTGGAACGACGTCGGCGGGAGCCCCCGGCGCCGGGTCGGGGTGCGGGCCCGGCCGCCCGTGGACACCGGCGCGCAGGTGTGGCGAACGCCACAGGCCGGCCGGGGCCGGTCGTGCCGCGGCCCGGACGACGGGAGGCCCCCCGAGCATCGCTGCTCGGAGGGCCTCCCGTCGGTGGGTCCTCGCTCAGTCGAGGTAGTCGCGCAGCACCTGCGAGCGGCTCGGGTGGCGCAGCTTCGACATGGTCTTCGACTCGATCTGGCGGATCCGCTCACGGGTCACGCCGTAGACCTGGCCGATCTCGTCCAGCGTCCGCGGCTGGCCGTCGGTGAGGCCGAAGCGCAGCCGGACGACGCCGGCCTCCCGCTCCGACAGCGTCTGCAGGACGCTGGTCAGCTGGTCCTGCATGAGCGTGAAGCTCACCGCGTCGACGGCGACCACGGCCTCGGAGTCCTCGATGAAGTCACCGAGCTGGCTGTCGCCCTCGTCGCCGATCGTCTGGTCCAGGCTGATGGGCTCCCGGGCGTACTGCTGGATCTCCAGCACCTTGTCCGGGGTGATGTCCATCTCCTTGGCCAGCTCCTCCGGGGTGGGCTCGCGCCCGAGGTCCTGGAGCAGCTCGCGCTGGATGCGGCCGAGCTTGTTGATGACCTCGACCATGTGCACCGGGATGCGGATGGTGCGGGCCTGGTCGGCCATGGCGCGGGTGATCGCCTGCCGGATCCACCAGGTGGCGTACGTGGAGAACTTGTAGCCCTTGGTGTAGTCGAACTTCTCGACCGCGCGGATCAGGCCGAGGTTGCCCTCCTGGATGAGGTCCAGGAACGCCATGCCGCGGCCGGTGTAGCGCTTGGCGAGGGAGACCACGAGGCGGAGGTTGGCCTCCAGCAGGTGGTTCTTGGCCCGCTCGCCGTCGCGGACGATCCAGTTGAGGTCGCGGCGCATCTGCGGGGAGAGCTTCTGGCCCTCCTCCTCGGCCTGGCGCAGCCGCTCGGCGCCGTAGAGGCCGGCCTCGATCCGCTTGGCGAGGTCGACCTCCTCCTCGGCGTTGAGCAGGGCCACCTTGCCGATCTGCTTGAGGTAGGCGCGGACCGAGTCGGCCGACGCGGTGAGCTCGGCGTCCTTGCGGGCCTGCCGCAGCGCCTCGGACTCCTCCTCGTCGTCCCACTCGAAGTCGCCGCCCTCGGCGGCGGCGGCCTCCTCCTCGGCGGCGGCCTCGACGGCGACACCGTCGGGCCCGGCGACGACGGTCTCGTCGAGCTTGAGGCCCTCGCCACCGTCGACGACGGCGACGGCGGAGTCCTCGGTGGCCACGGCGGTCAGCACGGCGCCCTCACCGGTGCCCGGCGACGGCGTGATGCTGGGCTTGCCCTTGGCGGCGGTGGTCTTCGCCGCTGCCTTCTTGCGAGCGGGGGCCTTGGCCGGGCCGGCCGAGGCGGGACCCGCGGATACCGGTGCGCTGGTCCGGGTGGCCCGGGGGGCGGCGGCAACCGTCCTGGAGCGCCCCGGGGTGCTCGCTGCGGCTTCCGGTGCTGGCTTGTCGGCGGGCACTCAGGGTTCCTTCCCGTGCTGGGTGCGTTCCCCGGGGGGCCGTCTGGTCCCCGGGCAGCGGCCTCGGCCGGCGTCCGGAGCGGGAGGTGCCCCAGCAGACCGGGCCCGGGTTTGACCGGTGCACGGGTGGGGGATGCCTCTCGGCTGGGGAGCGACGGCGCGGGGCTCGTCCATTGTAACGACGCTCCTCGGCGAAACCACCGTTGCGGACCTGCGGGGATCGCTCGCACGGGTGCGGTTCCCAGGGTGGGAGCGTCCCCACCCTCCGTGGTGCGCCGGCCGCGTGGGCGGACCGGGGCGGGGGGTCACTGCCCGATGCGCTCCTCGGCGGCGAGCGCGGCACCGACGATGCCGGCGTCGTTGAGCAGCTCGGCGGGGACGACGGGGGTGCGGGTGGACAGCAGCGGCACCCACTTGTGCGCCTTCTTGCTCACCCCGCCGCCGACGATGATCAGGTCGGGCCAGACGCTGGCCTCGAGGACGTCGAGGTAGCGGTCGACCCGCTTGGCCCACTGCGGGTAGCTGAGGTCCTCCCGCTCGCGGGCCGACGCGGAGGCGCGCTTCTCGCCGTCCTCGCCGTCGACCTGGATGTGGCCGAACTCGGTGTTGGGCACGAGGACCCCGTCGGTGAACAGGGCGCTGCCGATGCCGGTGCCGAAGGTCAGCATGAGGACGACGCCACGCTTGTCCCGGCCGGCGCCGTAGCGCATCTCGGCGAAGCCGGCGGCGTCGGCGTCGTTGAGCGTCTGCACGGTGCCGGGGATCCGGTCGGCCAGCCCCTCGGCCAGGTGCGTGCCCAGCCAGCTCTTGTCCACGTTGGCGGCGGTGTGCACCACCCCGCTCTTCAGCACCCCGGGGAAGGTGACGCCGATGCGCCCCTCCCACCCGAAGGAGTCCACGATCCGCGCCACCACGTCGTAGACCGGCTCCGGCAGGGAGGGCTGCGGCGTCTCGATGCGCAGCCGCTCACCCTGGAGCTCTCCTGTGTCCAGGTCGACCAGGCACCCCTTGATCCCGCTACCACCGATGTCCACCCCGAAGCCCAGCACGCGGTCAGGGTAGAAGAAGGACCCCCGTGCCCCCCAACCCTTCGCAGGCTCAGGGTGGGCCCCTGCACGGGGCCGTCCCAGCACGGTCGCCTCGGGCAGGATCGGGGTCGTGACCGCCGCGCCCGAGCCCACCGCCCTGCTCGACCTCGCCGTCGCCACCGCCCGGGAGGCCGCCGGCCTGGTCGCCCGCGGCCGCGCCTCGGCCGCCGACCAGGTGGACGTGAAGTCCAGCCCCGTGGACATGGTCACCGCCGTGGACAGGGCCTGCGAGGAGCTGGTCGTGACCCGGCTGCTGGCCGCCCGGCCGGACGACGGGCTGCTGGGCGAGGAGGGCGCCACGCGGACCGGTAGCAGCGGGGTGCGGTGGATCGTCGACCCCATCGACGGCACCACGAACTTCGTCTACGGGCTGCCGGCGTACGCGGTGTCCATCGCCGCCGAGGTCGACGGGCGGGTGCAGGCCGGGGTGGTGCTCAACGTGGCCACCGGCGAGCTCTACTCCGCGACGGCCGGTGGGGGCGCACACCTGACGGCGCCGGGCGCCGACCCGGTGGTGCTGCGCGGCAGCCGGCCGGCGTCCCTGGAGCAGGCCCTGGTCGCCACCGGGTTCGGCTACCGGGCCGAGCAGCGCCGGGCCCAGGGCGCGGTGGTGGCCGGGCTGCTGCCGCACGTCCGGGACATCCGCCGGCACGGGTCGGCGGCGCTCGACCTGTGCACCGTGGCGGCCGGCCGCGTCGACGCCTACTACGAGCTGCACCTCAACCGGTGGGACTTCGCCGCGGGCGCCCTCGTGGCCGCCGAGGCCGGGGTCGTGGTCACCGGCCTGCCCGGGCGCCCGTTCGCCGAGCCCCTCGGCATCGCCGTGGCACCCTCGGTCGCCGACGAGTTCACCGCCCTGCTGGCGCGGCTCCACGCCGACTGAACGGGGCGCCCCTCAGCAGGCGGCGGCGGCGCTGGAGGCGGTGCTGAGCGCGGCGGCCACCTGCTCGGGGGTGGCGAGGCTGTCGGGGAAGACGAACTCCGGGCCGATGACGAGGTCGACCTGGGCGGTGGCGCGGGTGTCGAGGTGGTCGCCGGCGCCCCGGAGGAACAGTCCGACGTAGGCCGCGGCGTCGTTGCCCCGCGGGCCGTGGCGGATCTCGCCGACGCCGGTCACCTCGCGGTCGGTGGGGTCGTTGGCGACCTCCTCGACCACGAAGCCGCGCGCCTGCAGGTCCGCGGCGACCGACTGCGCCAGCCCGGCGGTGTCGGTGGCGTTGAACACCCGGATCGACAGGGTGGTCGGGTCCAGCGACGGGGGAGCGGCCGACGCGGTGGTGCACGCGGCCGCCTGCGCGGCGTCGCGGTCCTGCTGGTCCTGGAGGACGTTCCACCACACGGCGAGGGCGGCCAGCGCCAGCACGAGCAGGAAGATCAACGGCGGGATCGGGCGCCGGCCGCTGCGGGGGCGCACCGCGGGACGGTCGGTCGGCGGCGCGCTCACGGGCTGTTCTCCCCCTCGGAGGGCTGGCGGGTCGGCGGGAGTCTAGGGCCGTGCCGCGGTGCTAGATCGCACCGTCGTCCAGTGCGGCGCGTCCGCGCTCCACGCACGGGTCGATGCGCTCGGCGTAGCCGGAGGTGTCCTTGCCGGCCATCGCCCCCGCCCTGGACCGGGCGACGATGCCGGCGACGATCGCGGCGAACTTGAAGTACGCGAAGCCGACGTACCAGTTGAGGTCGCCCAGGTCCAGGCCGGTGCGCGACGCGTAGCGCTCGGCGATCTCCGCGCGGGTGGGGAAGCCCGGCAGCGCCGTCACGCTGCTCTGGCCCGCGACGCTCTCCTCACCGGCCTGCGGCCAGTAGACGTGCAGCATGCCGAGGTCGGCCAGCGGGTCGCCGAGGGTGGACATCTCCCAGTCCAGCACCGCGCGGATGCCGCCGGGGCGGTCGGGGTCGAGCAGGCAGTTGTCCAGCCGGAAGTCCCCGTGGACGACGCCGTCCCGCTGCGTCGCGGGCACCGTCTCCGCCAGCCGGGCGGCGAGGGCGTCCAGGCCGGGGCGGTCCTGGTCGCGGGTGGCCTCCCACTGCTGGGTCCAGCGGCGCACCTGCCGGGCCATGAACCCCTCGGGCCGGCCGAAGTCGCCCAGGCCGACCGCCCCCGGGTCCACCGAGTGCAGGTCGGCGAGCACGTCGACCAGCCCCTCGCCGACCTGCCGCCGCTGGCCGGGGTCGTCCGCGTAACCGGGCGGGATCTCGTCGACGACGTGCAGCCCGACCACGCGCTCCATGACGTAGAAGGGGGCGCCGAGCACCTCGGTGTCGGTGCACAGGTGCAGGGTCCGGGGGACCGGGACGGGCGTGGGGCCCAGCGCGGTGATGACGCGGTGCTCGCGGGCCATGTCGTGGGCGGTGGCGAGCACGGCCCCGGTCGGCGGGCGGCGCAGGATGACCGGCTCCCCGCCGGCGTCGCCGTCCGGCGTGACCACGTAGGTGAGGTTGGACATGCCGGCGGCGATGAGGTCGATGCGCACCGATCGCCAGCGTTCGTCGCCCAGGACGGAGGCCAGGTAGGGCCCGACGACGGCCGGGTCAGCACCCACGGGAGTCGACACGGGCGCAGGGTAACCTCTGGCGCTCCGCAGCCGTCCCGACCGATCCGGCGCCGAGGTGGTCGTCCCGTCGCGAGCCGGGCACAAACGGGGACCGCGCGACGTTGGGGGGTCCGCTGGTGGACCACCGCCCCGTCCGCGGACGGCGGCGCGGACCGCAGCACCCGGCCGGTGCCCGAGCAGCGGGCGCCGACCTGCCGACCACCGGTCGCCCCTGGCGACCGGCCAGGACGGCGGCGCCCCGGCGCCGCCGTCAGACGATGCGGGCGCCGACGCCCGCGAGAACCCCGGAGGAGGGGCACACCCCATGGCCACCGACTACGACGCCCCGCGTCGCAACGAGGCCGACGAGCTCGGCGAGGACTCGCTCGAGGAGCTCAAGGCGCGGCGCGCCGAGGCGCAGTCCTCGTCGGTCGACGTCGACGAGACCGACTTCAACGAGAACCTCGAGCTCCCCGGCGCGGACCTGTCCAACGAGGAGCTCACCGTCCGCGTCCTCCCCAAGCAGGAGGACGAGTTCACCTGCTCCCGCTGCTTCCTCGTGCAGCACCGCAGCCGGCTGGCCGCCACCCGCGGCGACCAGCTGTTCTGCCGCGACTGCGCCGCCTGACGAAGGACCCCGTCCTGCCCACCCCGCGCACGCTCGGGGCGGGGCCGGGACGGGGCCACCGAGCTTCCCGGAGGAGCCGATGACCCAGGACCAGCAGCGCACCGGCGCGGTGCGGGACGTCCCGCCGCCGCGGCCCGTCGCGGGGGGCAGCACCGCCGCGACGCCGGCGGAGGAGAGCCCCCTCGGCCGCGCCGGCCGGGTCCTGGCCGACGCGGTCTCCGGGCTGCTCGGCGGGGCCCCTGGCCGGGACGGGGACGCCGCCCCGGCCGGGGACGGACGGCGGTCGGCGTCCTCGACCCTGCGCGACGTCGTCTCCGCGGTCGCGACCGCCGCCGCCAACCGGGGCGGCCGCGCTCCGGCACCCGGCGGCGCGCCCACCGCCGAGCCGGGGGCCGCGAAGGCACCCGGCGCGCTCCTCGGCGACCTGCTCACCGCCGCCGTGCCGCGGCTGCCCATCCGGGACGCGCGGCGGCTGCGCGAGGCGTACCCGGGGGCGGCCGACGACGAGATCGCCGACGCCCTCGTCGCGCGGGCGGCCCGGCTCACCGCCGGCATCGGGGCGGCCACCGGCGGCCTCTCCGCCGCCACGTGGGTCGCGCCGCCGTCCCTGCTGGCCGTGCCGCTGGGCCTGGGCGCCGAGACGGTGCTGACCGCCGCGGTGGAGGTCGTGCTCGTCGGTGAGCTGCACGAGCTGTACGGCCGCCCGGCGCCCGGGGACGCGCGGGCCCGGGCGCTGGCCTACCTGTCCAGCTGGTCCGGTCAGCGGGCGGTCGACGACTCGGTGACCCCCGGGCTGGGCGTCCTGCTCGGTGGGGCGAGCCTGCGGGCGCTGCGCCACCGGATGACCCGCCGGCTGGCGCGCAGCGTCCCCGCCGCCGCGCCGTTCCTCGTCGGCGCGGCGCTCGGTGGCCGGGGCAACCGCAGGGCCACCGAGACCCTGGCCCGCCGGGTGCTCGCCGACCTGCGGCGTCCCCGCACCACCTGACGGGCCCGGCCCCGTGCAGGGTCCCGCCACGGCCCCGTCCCGAGGCTCGCCGCGAGCCTGCGAGCGGTGAGGAGGACGGGGTCCTTCCACGGTGGGGGCGCCGGGGGTCCTCATAGGATCGCCGACGTGCCCGACCCCGCCGTGCCGCACCCCGTCGTCCCCGAGGTGGAGGTGCCGGTGCGGCTGACCTCCCCGGAGGCCGCCGTCCCGGCCTACGCCCTGCCCGGGGACGCCGGCGCCGACCTCGCCATCGCCGAGGACCTCGAGCTGGCCCCGTTCCAGCGGGCCCTGGTCGGCACCGGCGTGGCCGTGGCGATCCCCGAGGGCTACGCCGGCTTCGTGCACCCCCGGTCGGGGCTGGCGCACCGGCTGGGCCTGAGCCTGGTCAACGCGCCGGGGACGATCGACGCGGGCTACCGCGGCGAGATCAAGGTCAACCTGGTCAACCTGGACCCCACCACCGCGCTCACCCTCCGCCGCGGCGACCGCGTCGCGCAGCTGGTCGTGCAGCCGGTGGCGCGGGCCCGGTTCGTCCCGGTGGAGCGGCTGCCGGAGAGCGCCCGTGGAGCCGGCGGGCACGGCTCCACCGGGGGCCACGGGAGCGCACAGTCGAAGGGACTGAGCTGACATGCCGTTCGGACGGCGACGGAACCGGATCGACCGCAGCCTGCGGGAACGGGGCGTGCCCCCCGAGCCGCAGGTCCGCCCCCGGGAGGTCGAGGAGACCTCCGGGCCCTGGGACGAGGCCGACGCGCCGCAGGACGGCGTGGCCCGCATCGACCTCGGGTCGCTGCGCCTGCCCGCGGTGCCGGGCACGGAGCTGCGGGTCGACGTCAACGCCCAGCAGAAGGTGGTCGGCGCGACGCTGCGCGCGGGGGAGTCGATGCTCCAGGTGTCGGCGTTCGCCGCGCCGCGCGCGGGGGGCATCTGGGACGACGTCCGCGCCGACCTCGCCCGCAGCGCGTCGGGCCAGGGCGGGTCGCTCCGGGAGGTCGACGGACCGTTCGGCCCGGAGCTGGCCGGCACCGTGCTCGTGGGCCAGCCCGCGCAGCAGGGGCAGCCGGCGCCGAAGCCGGTGCGGCGGGCGGCCCGGTTCCTCGGCGTCGACGGCCCGCGCTGGTTCCTGCGCGGGATGCTCAGCGGCCCCGCCGCGGAGAGCCCCGAGGCGGCCGCGCAGCTGGAGGAGGCCTTCCGGCGGATCGTCGTCGTCCGCGGGCACGAGCCGATGCCGGTGCGCGAGCAGCTGCCGCTGACGCTGCCCCCGCAGGCGGCGGCGCAGGTGGCCGCCCAGCAGGCGGCCCGGCGGCAGGGCGGCACCCCGACACCGCCGGCGCCGGGCGCGTGAGCGTCACGCAGGTCGCCTACGGCCCGCACCCCGACCAGTTCCTCGAGCTGACGCTGCCGCCCGGCCGCGGGCCCGCGCCGGTCGTCGTCGTGGTGCACGGTGGCTTCTGGCGCGCTCCCTACGGCGTCGAGCTGGCCCGCCCGCTGGCCGCCGACCTCGCCGCGGCCGGCTTCGCCGCGGTCGCGGTGGAGTACCGCCGGGTCGGCGCCGGTGGCGGGTGGCCGGTCACGCTCGAGGACGTCGCCGCCGCCGTCGACGCGCTGGCCGACCTCGCCGACCACGGCGGCCCCGGTGTCGCCGGCCGGCTCGACCTGACCGACGTCACGGTCGTCGGTCACTCCGCCGGCGGTCAGCTCGCCGCGTGGGTGGCCGGCCGCGAGCGGCTGCCCGACGGTGCGCCGGGCGCGCGGCCGCGGGTGCGCGTGACCGCCGCGGTGCTGCAGGCGGGGGTCCTCGACCTGGGCCTGGCCGCCGAGCAGCGGATGGGGGACGGCGCGGTGCAGGGGCTGCTGGGCGCGGAGCCCGAGGAGGCGCCCGACCGGTACGCCGTCGCCGACCCGGTGCGGCTGGTGCCGGCCGGCGTCGACCTGCTGTGCGTGCACGGCACCGCCGACGACGACGTGCCGCCGGGGCAGAGCGCCCGCTACGCGGCGGCGGCCGCGGCGGTGGGCGTGCCGGTGGAGGTGCGCTGGGTCGACGGCGACCACATGGGGCTCATCGACCCCGACGGCGCGCCGTGGGCACTGGTCCGCACCTGGCTGCGGGAGCGCGCCGCTGCCGTGCGCGACGGATCTACCCTGGGACCGTGACGGAGACCCGTTCGGGCGGATGGCTGGCGCGCACGCTGCAGCGCCTCACCGCCGACGACCAGACCATCGACGCGGAGCGGTTGCGCGAGGGTGCCGTGAGCGCCGGCTGCGCGGCGGTCAGCGCGTGTCGCAAGGGTGAGGTGGTCACCGTCACCGGCCGGCTGAAGTCGGTGGTCTACACGCCGCGCGAGACGGTGCCCACCCTCGAGGCCGAGCTCTTCGACGGCTCCGGGTCGGTCACGCTCGTGTGGCTGGGCCGGCGGCGGATCCCGGGCATCGAGCCCGGGCGCACGCTGAGCGCCCACGGCCGGTTCGCCTCGTTCGACGGCCGCCAGGTCATCTACAACCCGCGGTACGAGCTGAGCGCCGGGTGACGGCTGCGCCCGAGGGGGAGGGGCGTCCCGGGGCCGGTGACCCGGGTGGGCGGCCTGCGGCGAGCGCACCGGCCGAGCCGGGCGCCGTCGCGTTCGACCGGCACCTGGTGCTGGAGCAGCTCGGTGGCTGGCGCGGCATGCTCGACGCCTCGCTGCCCACGATCGCCTTCATCGTGGGCAACTCCCTCGGTGGGCTCCGCGCCGGCATCTGGGCCGCGGTCGGTGCCGCCGTCCTCGTCTTCGCGCTGCGCCTGCTGCGCCGGGAGAGCGTCCAGCAGGCCGTGAGCGGCCTGTTCGGGGTGGCCATCGCCGTCGGCATCGCGGCCGCCTCGGGCCAGGCGCGGGACTTCTTCGTGCCCGGGCTGGTGCGCAACGTCGCCCTGGGGGTGGTGCTGGTCGGGTCGATCGCCGTGCGGTGGCCGCTGGTCGGCGTCCTCGCGGAGTTCCTGGCGCCCAGCCACCTGGGGGCGATGGCCTCCCACTCCCTGCCCGGGCTCCGACAACGCCTCGGCCGGGTCAACGCCTCCCTGCACCACCGCCCGCCGCCGGACCCGCAGACCGGTGTCCGGCCGGCCGACCCCGAGCCGGAGCGGCACTGGCGGGAGGACCGGCGCATGGTGCGCGCCTACTCCTGGCTGACGCTGCTGTGGGGGGCGACGTTCCTGGTGCGGGCCGTCGTGCAGTACGTGCTCTACCGGGCCGACGAGGTGGAGCTGCTCGGCACCGCCTCGCTCGTGCTGGGCCTGCCGGTCACCGCCGTGGAGGTCGTCGTGACGCTGTGGGTCGTGGCCCGGCTGCACCGGCACCGGGCCGAGCCGGCCGACGACGGGCCCGAGGACCAGCGACCCGCGGCCTGAGGGTCCCCCTCAGCCCGCGTGGGCGGGGGAGAGCACCTGCTGCAGCTGCTCCTCGACGTCGGCGTGGGTGACGAACAGCAGCTCGTCGCCGGCCTCCAGCGGCTCGTCGGGGGTGGGGGTGATCACCCGGTCGCCGCGCAGCACCGCGGTGAGCACGGTCTCCCGCGGCAGCGGCACCTCCCGCAGCGGGCGGCCGACCCACGGCGTGTCCTCGGCGAGGGTGATCTCCACCAGGTTGGCCGCCCCCTTGCGGAAGCTCATCAGCCGGACGACGTCGCCGACGGTCACCGCCTCCTCGACCAGCGCCGCCAGCACCCGCGGGGTGGACACGGCGACGTCGACGCCCCAGGACTCGGTGTAGAGCCACTCGTTGCGGGGGTCCTTGACGCGGGCCACCACCCGGTTGACCGCGAACTCCGTCTTGGCCAGCAGCGACACGACGAGGTTGGCCTTGTCGTCACCGGTGGCGGCCACGACCACGTCGCAGGTGGCCAGCTGGGCCTCCTCCAGGGAGGACACCTCGCACGCGTCGGCCTGCACCCACTCGGCGCCCGGGACCGACCGGGTGCGCACCTTGCGGCCGTCCTTCTCGATGAGCATCACGGCGTGGCCGTTGTTGAGCAGCTCCCCGGCGATGGAGCGGCCGACGGCGCCGGCGCCCACGATGGCGACCCGCATCAGGACTCCCCTCCCTGGGGACCGCGTTCCACGACCTCGTGCACCCGTGGGGTGATCGCGTCGGTGGCGGCCACGACGAGCTGGTCGCCGTCCTGCAGGACGGTCGCCGGCGTCGGCAGCTGCGCCTCGCCGAAGCGGACCAGCCAGGCGGCGCGCGCGCCGGACTGGGCCTCGAGCTCGGCGAGCCTCCGCCCCACCCAGCCCTCGGTCACGGTGACCCGGATCAGCAGCACCTGGCCGGTGGGTTCCCGCCACAGCTCGCTGACCTTCACCGACAGCAGTTCCCGCATCAGCCGGTTCACCGTCCACGGGACGGTGGCCACGCTGGGGATGCCCATCCGCTCGTAGACCTCGGCGCGCTTGGAGTCGTAGATGCGCGCGACGACGTGCTGGACGCCGAAGGTCTCGCGGGCCACCCGGGCGCTGATGATGTTGGAGTTGTCGCCGCTGCTCACCGCGGCGAAGGCGCCGGCGGAGTCGATGCCGGCGTCGAGGAGGGTCTGGCGGTCGAATCCGAGGCCGGTCACCTGGCGGCCGGCGAAGTCCGCCCCGAGCCGGCGGAACGCCTCCGGGTCCTGGTCGATGACCGCCACGCTGTGGCCGATCTCCTCGAGCCGGCGGGCGATGGCCGACCCGACGCGGCCGCAGCCCATCACGACCACGTGCACTGTTGAACTCTCCGCTCGACGGTCCAGGGCGCCGGCGCCGACCGCCCGCGCTGCCCGGGCGCGAAGCTACACCCGGGGACGGCGGGCGACGCCGTCCGAGCGCTGCAACTCACCCTCGGGACGGGGGCGCGGCGGGCCGCCGCGTCCGTACCATCGCCGCCGTGCCATCCCTGTCCGACCTCGGACAACTCCCGAAACGGCTGGTCCTGGGCCGGCCGGTGCGCAGTGACCGCGCCGGCGAGTCCCTGCTGCCCAAGCGCCTGGCGCTGCCGATCTTCGCCAGCGACCCGCTCTCCTCCGTGGCGTACGCCACCCAGGAGATCCTCATCGTGCTGACGCTGGCCGGCACCGCGTTCCTGTACCTGGCGCCGTGGCTGGCGATCGCCGTCGTGCTCCTGCTGGGCACCGTGGTGCTGTCCTACCGCCAGGTGGTGCGGGCCTACCCGTCCGGCGGCGGCGACTACGAGGTGGCGTTCAAGAACCACGGGCAGTTCGCCGGGCTCACCGTGGCCAGCGCGCTGCTGGTGGACTACGTGCTCACCGTCGCGGTGTCGGTCGCGGCGGGCACCGACAACATCATCTCGGCGTTCCCCGACCTCAACGAGCACCGGGTGGCCATCGCCGTGGGCCTGGTCGCGGTGCTGGCCGCGGCCAACCTGCGTGGCCTGCGGGAGTCCGGCCGCACCTTCGCCGTCCCGACGTACCTGTTCATCACCGGCATCCTGGTGATGATCGCCACCGGCCTGGTGCGGGACCTGTTCACCGACTCCCCGGTGGTCGCCGAGAGCGCCGGCTTCTCGATCACCCCCGAGCCCGGCTTCGAGCAGCTGGGCGGGCTGGCCCTGGTCTTCTTCGCGCTGCGCGCCTTCGCCTCCGGCTGCACCGCCCTGACCGGCGTGGAGGCCATCGCCAACGGCGTCCCGGCGTTCAAGCCACCGAAGAGCCGCAACGCCGCCACCACGCTGGCGCTGATGGGCGGCATCGCCGCGACGATGTTCGCCGGCGTGACCGCCCTCGCGCTGGCCGCCGAGGTCAAGTACGCCGAGAACCCCTGCGACCTGGAGGGCTTCGCGGACTGCGACACCGCGCCGCAGCGCACGGTCATCGCGCAGGTGGCGGCGGCGACCTTCGGCGGGGACACCTCGGTCGGCTTCTTCTACATCCAGGCGGCGACCGCGCTGGTCCTGATCCTGGCGGCCAACACCGCCTTCAACGGCTTCCCGCTGCTGGGCTCGGTGCTGGCACAGGACCGCTTCATGCCGCGGCAGCTGCACACCCGCGGCGACAAGCTGGTCTACAGCAACGGCATCCTGCTGCTGGCCGGGTTCGCCGCCCTGCTGCTCGTGGGCTTCGGTGCCGACGTCAACCGGCTGATCCAGATGTACATCGTCGGGGTCTTCACCAGCTTCTCGATCGGCCAGTGGGGCATGGTCCGGCACTGGAACCGGGAGCTGCGGACCGAGACCGAGCCCCTGGCCCGCCGCCGCATCCGCCGGTCGCAGACGATCAACGCGGTCGGCGGCACGCTGACCAGCGTCGTCCTGGTGATCATCATCGTCACCAAGTTCACCCGGGGCGCGTGGCTGGTCCTGCTGGTGATGCCGGTGCTCTTCCTGCTGATGAAGGCCATCAACCGGCACTACTCGCACGTCGCCGAGCAGCTGGCGCCCGACACCGACTCCCGGATGCTGCCCAGCAAGGTGCACGCGATCGTGCTGGTGTCGAAGGTGCACAAGCCGACGCTGCGGGCCCTGGCCTTCGCCCGGGCCACCCGCCCGGACGCGCTGACCGCACTCACCGTCAACGTCGACGACGCCGAGACCCGGGCGTTGCAGGCGCAGTGGGAGAAGTACGACATCCCCGTCCCGCTGACGGTGCTCGAGTCGCCGTACCGGGAGATCACCCGGCCCGTCCTCGACTTCGTGAAGGGCATCCGGCGGGACAGCCCGCGCGAGCTCGTCGTGGTCTTCGTGCCGCAGTACGTGGTCGGCCGGTGGTGGGAGAACGTGCTGCACAACCAGAGCGCGCTGCGGCTGCGCGCCCGGCTGCAGTTCCAGCCCGGCGTCATGATCACCACCGTGCCGTGGCAGCTGGAGAGCTCCGTGGGCCGGGACGACGACAACGGCCGGGGCGGCGGCCCGGCGCCGGGTGACCTGCGCCGCGGGCTGGCCACCGAGGAACCGGAGGCCACCCCGTATGGCTGAGCGACGTCCGAGGAGCGGCCGGCGCGGGCCCCGGCCGGAGCGCGCCGACCGCGGCGGTGGCTGGACCGGCCGGGAGTTCGAGGTCGTCGTCGGCCCGGTCGCCCACGGCGGGCACTGCGTGGCCCGGCACGAGGGCCGGGTCGTCTTCGTGCGGCACACGCTGCCCGGCGAGCGGGTCGTCGTCCGGGTCACCGAGGACCGCCACCCCGGCTTCTGCCGCGCCGACGCGGTGGAGGTCCTCGAGCCCTCGCCCGAGCGGGTGGAGCGGCCGTGCCCGTACAGCGGCCCCGGCCGGTGCGGCGGCTGCGACTGGCAGCACGTGACCCCGGCCGAGCAGCACCGGCTCAAGGCGGCGGTGGTCCGCGAGCAGTTCGCCCGGCTGGCCGGCCTGGACGTCGAGGTGGTCGTGGAGGAGCTCCCCGGCGGCCCGCTGCGCTGGCGGTCGCGGGCGCGCTTCGCCGTCGACCGCTCCGGGTTGCCGGGGCTGCGCCGGCACCGGTCGCACGACGTGGTGCCGCTCGCCGACTGCCCGATCACCGCCGAGCCGGCCGCCCGGGCGGTCCTCGGCCGCCGCTGGCCGGGGGCCGGCGCGGTGGACGTCGCCGTCGACGGCACGGGCACCGTGACCACCACCCGGCTGGACCGGCAGGGCCGACCGCAGACGACCCGGGTGCTGCGCCCGGGAGAGGAGGCGCCGGCCGAGCCGGCCGGCCGCGCCGCGCGCACCGCCGCGGGACGGGACTGGGAGGTCGAGGGCACCGGCTTCTGGCAGGTGCACCCCGCGGCCGCCGACGCCCTCGTGGCCGCCGTCGAGGCGTTCGCCGCCGTCGAGCCGGGGGAGACCGTCCTCGACCTCTACGCCGGCGCAGGCCTCTTCGGCGGGGCGCTGGCGCCGGCCGTCGGCCCCGGTGGCCGGGTGGTGTGCGTCGAGGCCGACCCGGCGGCGTGCGCGGCGGCCGAGGCCAACCTCGCCGACCTGCCGCAGACCGAGGTGTGGCAGGGCGAGGTCGACGCCGAGGGCCTGGAGGAGCTGCTGGCCGAGCTCGGGACGCCGCCGGACGTCGTCGTCCTGGACCCGCCGCGCGCCGGTGCCGGGCCGGCGGTGAGCCGGGTGCTGGCCGCTGCCGGTCCGCGGGCGGTGGTCTACGTGGCCTGCGACCCGGCGTCCCTCGCCCGTGACGTCGCCGTCCTCGGGACGGCGGGGTACCGGCTGGCGTCGGTCCGCGGGTTCGACGCGTTCCCCATGACCGCGCACGTGGAGTGCGTGGCGCTGCTGGTCAGGGACGCCTAGACCCCGCCCGGCCAGGTGCGCGGGGACCCGCGACGGTCCGTCAAGTCCCCAGCACACGTAGTCGTACGACCCCGCATCTGGGGGTGCTGACCGGCCTCGGACGGCGGCACCGTGGGTGCTGCGACGAGCCCCTCGTCTTCCCCCCGTGGGCGGGGGGCTCGTCGCGTCCGGCCGGCGCGAGGGGGACGTCGATGCACTGGTGGATGTGGCCGCTCCTGGCCTGGCTGCCCCTGTCCGCGGTGCTGGCCGCGAGCTGGCACTGGGCCACCCGGAGGGCCGACTCCGACGAGTTCCACCCCGGGCGGTCGTCGGCGCCCGCGCCGCCCCGGCCGGAGGACCGGGGCGGGCCTCGGCGGTCCCCCTGAGCCTCCGCTCCGGACCGCGCGGGCTCAGAGCGCGCAGCCGCCCCCGGAGGCGATCGGGCCGGCCGTCACCGGCCGCCCCGGGCCGGCGTTGACGACCACCGCGTGCACGCCGGTGAGGCGGCCCATGCAGGAGTCGGCGGACGACGAGCTGCCGTCCCGGCCGTCGACCCAGACGTCCAGCCAGGTCGACGCCGACGACGGGTACCCGGTGTGGCAGGCGCCGTTCTGCGGGGCGGCACCGTCGCCGCAGGTGTCCTCGACGATGAGGTAGCGGCTCAACGCCGGCACGTAGAAGCGGGTGCCCGCGGGCCAGTCGAGGGTGTGCTGCCCACCGGCCTTGGAGTGCCCCACCGCCACGGTGATCGGGTCCTCGTAGGTGCCGGTGCCACCGGCCTGCCGGTGGACGACCGGGTGGGAGATGCTCGGGCTGCCCGCCGGGGTGTTGTCGAAGAACGAGTAGCCGGTCATGTAGGCCTGGATCTCGCGCTCACCGGCGCCCACCGCCGCCGCGGGGGCCGGAGCGGGGGCGGGCCGCGGAGCCGGTGCCGGTGCCGGTGCCGGGGTCGAGCGGCTCGGGGCGGGCGCGGGGGCCGACGCCCTCACCGCAGGGGCGGGGGCCGGTGCCGGCGCCGGGGTCGACGGGACGCGGGACGCCGGAGGCGGGGCGGCGGCGCTGGTCGGCGCGTCGGAGGTGGGCGCGGGGGTCTCCGACGGCGGAGGCGGGGTGGTCTCCGGCGCGGGGGTGGGCGGAGCCGGCACGGAGGAGGGGGCCGCCGACGTGCGGGAGGCCTGGCCGACGCCGCTGCCGACGGGAGGGTGCGTGGTCTCCACGGCGCTGACCTCCTGCGCCGCGGCGTCCGCCGGGTCGTCGAGCACGAGGGCGCCGCTGCCGGCGACGATCCCCGCGATCGCCAGGCCTCCGATGGCCGTGGCAGCGCGTGAGCGTCGGGGGCGGGACAGGTCGGACGGCGTCCGGCGGGTGGCGGGCATGCGGGAAGAGGTCCCCTCGGCGGGTGGGTGGACGGCGGGGTGCGGGTCGAGCCGACCCGGCCGCTGAACTCCCAACACAGAGTGGAGTCGGTCCAGCGCTGTCAGTCACGTTAGCGGGAACGTCGAGGTGACGGAAGGGTCCGGACCCAGATCACGTCCTGCCCGGTCCGCGGGTGGCGGAGCGGGGGTCGGTTACCGTTGCTCCCCGTGACCACCTGGGAGTACGCCTCGGTCATCACGGCCAACGACGCGGAGTCGCAGCGGGCAGGGGTGAGCGTCAAGCTCCCCGGCGGCTCGCTGGAGCGGCAGAGCGGGGACACGAGCTCGGTGCTCAACCGGCTCGGCAGCGAGGGGTGGGAGCTGGTCAGCTACCACTCCAGCGGCGCCGGGACCTGGGGTTTCGAGCAGTTCTGGCTCAAGCGGCCGACGTCGGCCTGACGGGACGTCCCCGCGCGCCGGTCGCACACGTGTTCGACCGACGGTGCAGAATGGTGCGGTGGACGCGTCGCTGCCGCCGGGCTGGCCGGACGCCGTGCGCCCGCCCGGTGCGCCCGACTGGGAGCAGAGCGCCGTCGCGTGGCTGTTCGACCTCGTCCCGCCCGACTACCGCGCCCACGAGGTCCTGCGCCGCTACCCGGTGCTGCTCGCCCGCTTCGCCTCCGACCACGTGCGCGCCGGCCTGGAGGCCGCGCGCGCGGGCTGGCGCACGGTGCGGGTCGACCTGGCCGACGAGCTGCCCGCCGACGCGATGACGGCGGCGATCACCGCCTACGAGCGCGAGGGTGCCCGCCTGGCGGTGGCCGCGCGCGGGGTCGAGGTGGTCGCCGGAGCCCTCCGCGGCGAGCGCTGGGTGCCCCGGTTGTGAGCGGACGGGGGCGCGGGCACCGTCGCGAGGAGCAGTTCGCCCCCCGGGTTGTGAGCCTGCATCCAGCCCCCGCTCTCGACCGGAAGAGCACAGGGAACGCGGCTACAGTTGATCGGCGGCCGTTGCCGAGCCGTGCACCTGCCGCCGTCAGAGAGGACACCTCCTACCCGTGTCGCTCCTGCGATCGCTCCGCAGCCCCGCCGACCTGAGGGCGCTGCCCGCCGATCAGCTCCCGGCGCTCGCTGCCGAGATCCGCGACGCCCTCGTCACCAGCGTGGCCCGCACCGGTGGTCACCTGGGCCCCAACCTGGGGGCCGTCGAGCTCACCATCGCCCTGCACCGGGTCTTCGACTCCCCGCACGAGCCGATCGTCTTCGACACCGGTCACCAGAGCTACGTGCACAAGATGCTCACCGGCCGGGTGGAGGGCTTCGAGCGGCTGCGCCAGCGCGGCGGCCTGTCCGGGTACCCGAGCCGCGCGGAGAGCGAGCACGACTGGGTCGAGAACAGCCACGCCTCCACGTCGCTGTCCTACGCCGACGGGCTGGCCAAGGCCTTCGCCGTCCGCGGGCAGAAGCGGCCGGTCGTCGCCGTCATCGGCGACGGTGCGCTGACCGGCGGCATGGCCTGGGAGGCGCTGAACAACATCGCCGCCGCCCACGACCGGCCGGTGGTCATCGTGGTCAACGACAACGGCCGGTCGTACTCGCCGACCATCGGCGGCGTCGCCGACGCACTGGCCACCCTGCGGCTGCGGCCCGGCTACGAGCAGGCGCTGCTGCAGGTCCGCCAGGCGCTGCACCGGGCGCCGGTGCTCGGCTCGGCCCTCTACGACGCGCTGCACGCGATCAAGAAGGGGCTCAAGGACGTCCTCTCGCCGCAGGGCATGTTCGAGGACCTCGGCCTGAAGTACGTCGGCCCCGTCGACGGCCACGACGTCGAGGTGATGGAGTCCGCGCTGCGCCGGGCCCGCTCCTTCGGCGGGCCGGTCATCGTCCACGCGGTCACCACCAAGGGCTTCGGGTACCCGCCGGCCGAGACCGACCAGATCGACGCCTGGCACGCCACCGGCGTCTTCGACCCCGACAGCGGCGCCAGCGCCGCCGCGGCCCGCGACTGGACCGCGGCGTTCTCCGACGAGCTGGTGCGCATCGGCGTCGAGCGCTCCGACGTCGTGGCGATCACCGCGGCGATGCTGCACCCGACCGGGCTGGCCCCGTTCGCCGAGCGGTTCCCCGACCGCACCTTCGACGTCGGGATCGCCGAGCAGCACGCGCTCACCTCGGCGGCGGGCCTGGCGATGGGCGGCCTGCACCCGGTGGTCGCCGTCTACTCCACGTTCCTCAACCGCGCCTTCGACCAGCTGCTCATGGACGTCGCGCTGCACCGCCAGCCGGTGACCGTCGTCCTGGACCGGGCCGGGGTCACCGGCACCGACGGCGCCTCCCACAACGGCATGTGGGACATGTCGATCCTCTCCGTCGTCCCCGGCCTGCGGCTGGCCGCGCCGCGGGACGAGCCCACCCTGCGGGAGGCGCTGCGCGAGGCGGTCGCCGTCACCGACGGCCCCACCGTGCTCCGGTTCCCGAAGGGCGCGCCGCCGGTCGACCTGCCGGCGCTGGAGCGACGCGGGCCGGTCGACGTCCTGCGCCGCGGGGCGCGGGAGGAGGTGCTGCTGGTCGCCGTCGGCTCGATGGTGCCGATGTGCCTGGCCGCGGCCGAGCGCGCCGCCGACCACGGCATCGAGGTCACCGTCGTCGACCCGCGCTGGGTGCTGCCGGTGGCGCCGGAGCTGGTGGAGCTGGCCGCCGCGCACCGGCTGGTGGTCACCGTCGAGGACGGCGGCCGCGCCGGCGGGGTCGGCACCACGCTGACCCAGGCGCTGCAGGACCGCGGTTGCGACGTGCCGGTGCGCTCCCTCGGCCTGCCGCAGGAGTTCCTCGAGCACGGCAGCCGCGGCCAGGTGCTCGCCGATGCCGGGCTGACCGAGCAGGACGTCGCCCGCCGGATCGCCGAGTGGGCCGCGGTGGTGGCCGAGCGCGTCGAGGGGCGGGTGACGGAGGTCGTCGAGGGGGCGCCGTGAGCGTGATCGCCGAGATCCAGGTCGCGCCCTCACCGCCAGGCACGGCGGAGGACCCCCACGCCCACGTGGAGGCGGCGATCGCGGTCATCCAGGCCTCGGGGCTGCGGTACGAGGTCGGCGCCCTCGGGACGACGCTGGAGGGCGAGGCCGACGAGGTGTGGGCCACGCTGCGCGCCGCGCACGAGGCGATGCTGGCAGCCGGCGCGACCGGCGGGCTGTCGCACATCAAGGTCGCCTCGGTGCACCGGACGATGGACAGCCTCACCCACAAGTTCCGGTGAGACGACGAGAGCGCCGCACCCCGCGTCGAGGGGTGCGGCGCTCTCGTCGTCCTCGTCAGGCGGGCAGGGAGGCCACCCCGCGGGGCAGGAAGCGCTTCCCGGTGACCGCCTCGGAGACGCCGGCGCGGTCCAGGTACGCGGAGATGCCGCCCAGCCAGAACGGCCACCCGGCGCCCAGGAGCATGCACAGGTCGATGTCCTGCACCGCCTGGACGACGCCCTCGTCGAGCATGAGCCCGATCTCCTGCGCCAGCGCCCGCTCGGCGTTCTCCCGCAGCTGCTCCTCGGTGAGCGGCGAGCTCCCGGCCTCGGTGCCGGCCAGGTCGGGGTCGACCACGCCAGGCTCGGAGAACACCGACGCCCGGCCCAGCTCGACCATCCGCCGCAGCCCCTCGCCGACGGCGAAGCGGTCGGGGAAGGCCTCGTGCATCCGCTCGGCCACGTGCAGGGCCACCGGGGGGCCGACGAGCGTGAGCAGCTCGAACGGCGTCATGGGCAGGCCCAGCGGCTCCAGCGCCCGCTCGGCCACGGCGACCGGGGTGCCGGCGTCGACGGCCGCGGTGACCTCCCCGAGGAAGCGGGTGAGGAGCCGGTTGACCACGAACGCCGGGGCGTCGGCGACGAGCACGCAGCTCTTCCCCAACGCCTTGCCGACGGCGAACGCGGTGGCCAGCGTGGCGTCGTCGGTGCGCTCGGCCCGCACCACCTCCAGCAGCGGCAGCACGGCCACGGGGTTGAAGAAGTGCAGGCCGACGACCCGCTCGGGGTGCTCCAGCTTCGAGGCCATCTCCGTCACCGACAGCGCCGAGGTGTTGGTGGCCAGCACGCACGTCTCGGACACCACCGCCTCGACCTCGGCGAGGACCTGCTGCTTGACCGACCGCTCCTCGAAGACGGCCTCGATCACGAGGTCGGCGTCGGCGAAGGCGTCCTTGGACAGCGAGCCGGTCACCAGGGCGGTGAGGCGGTTGAGCCGGTCGGCCGACAGCCGGCCCGCGGCCGCCAGCTCCTCCAGCTCGCGGTGCACGGAGGCGACGCCCTTGTCCAGCCGCGCCTGGTCGACGTCGGTCAGGACGACCGGCACCTCCAGCCGCCGCGCGAACAGCAGCGCCAGCTGCGAGGCCATGAGCCCCGCACCCACGACGCCGACCTTGGTGACCCTGCGGGCCAGCCCCCGGTCGGGGGCGCCGGCCGGCCGCCTGGCCCGCTTGTCGACCAGGTCGAAGGAGTACAGGCTCGCCCGCAGCTCGTCGCTCATGAGCAGCTCGGTGAGGGCGTCGTCCTCGGCGGCGGTGCCGGCGGCGAACGCCTCGTCGTCGACGCCGGCGCGGGCCCGGTCGAGCAGCTCCACGGCTCGCAGCGCGCCCGGGGAGGCGTTGCGGGTGCGGGCGGCGACGATCCCGCGGGCCCGGGCGATCGCGTCGTCCCAGGCCGCGCGGTCGACCTCGGGACGGGAGACGGCGACGTCGCCGGACAGCACGCCGGCCGCCCACTCCAGGGAGCGCTCCAGGAAGTCGGCCGGCTCGAGGACGACGTCGGCGATGCCGAGCCGGGCGGCCCTCGGCCCCGGCGTCATCCGGTTCTGGGCCAGCGCGTTCTCGACGACGACGGTGACCGCCGGGTCGATGCCGACCAGGTTGGGCAGCAGCTGCGTGCCGCCCCAGCCGGGCACCAGGCCGAGGAACACCTCGGGGAAGGCGACGGCCGCGGTCGTGGCGATCGTGCGGTAGTGGCAGTGCAGCGCCAGCTCCAGGCCACCGCCCAGTGCCGCGCCGTTGACGAAGGCGAACGTCGGGACGGTGGAGTCCTTCAGCCGGCGGAACACCCGGTGCCCGGTCTCGGCGATCTCCCGGGCGTCGTCGGCCGAGGTGATCGACGGGACGCCGGAGAGGTCGGCGCCGACGGCGAAGACGAACGGCTTGCCGGTGACGGCGATCGCGGCCGGGGCGGGCGAGTGGGCCGCGACCTCGTCGAGCGCGGCGTCGAGCGAGGCGAGGCCGGCGGGCCCGAAGGTGGAGGGGCGGGTGTGGTCGTGACCGTTGTCCAGGGTGATGAGCGCGACCTCGCCCGCCACGCCCGGCACCGCCAGGTACCGGACCCTGGCGGTGGTGACGACCTCGTCCTCGAACACGGCGCTCATGCCGCGGCCCCTTCCCAGTTCGGGTTCTCCCAGATCACGGTGCCGCCCATGCCCAGACCGATGCACATGGCGGTGAGGCCGTAGCGGACGTCGGGCCGCTCGGCGAACTGGCGGGACAGCTGGGTCATCAGCCGCACGCCGGAGGAGGCCAGCGGGTGGCCGACGGCGATGGCGCCGCCCCACGGGTTGACCCGCTCGTCGTCGTCGGCGATGCCGAAGTGGTCCAGGAACGCCAGCACCTGGACGGCGAAGGCCTCGTTGAGCTCGAACAGGCCGATGTCGTCGATCGACAGGCCGGTGCGGGCCAGCGCCTTCTCCGTGGAGGGCACCGGGCCCACGCCCATCACCTCGGGCTCGACGCCGGCGAAGCCGTAGCCGACCAGTCGCATGCCGACGTGCAGGCCCAGCTCGCGGGCGACGTCCTCGGCGGCGAGCAGGCAGCCGGTGGCGCCGTCGTTGAGGCCCGCCGCGTTGCCGGCGGTCACGTGCCCGTGCGGGCGGAAGGGCGTCGTGAGGGCGGCCAGCCCGTCGAGGGTGGTGGTCGGCCGCGGCGGCTCGTCGACGGTGGCCAGGCCCCAGCCCTGCTCGGCCGAGCGGGTGGCGACCGGCACCAGTTCGGGGCCGATCTGCCCGTTGGCCACGGCCTTGGCGTAGCGCTGCTGGCTGGCCACGGCGAAGGCGTCGGCGCGCTCCCTGGTCAGGTGCGGGAAGCGGTCGTGCAGGTTCTCCGCGGTGGAGCCCATGACCAGCGCGGAGCCGTCGACGAGCTCCTCGCTGAAGAACCGCGGGTTCGGGTCGGCGCCCTCGCCCATCGGGTGGCGGCCCATGTGCTCCACGCCGCCGGCGATGGCGACGTCGTAGGCGCCGAACGCGATGCCCGACGCGGTGGTGGTGACGGCGGTCATCGCGCCGGCGCACATGCGGTCGACGGCGTAGCCGGGGACGCTCGTCGGCAGCCCGGCCAGCAGCGCGGCGGTGCGGCCGATGGTCAGCCCCTGGTCGCCGATCTGCGTGGTCGCGGCGATGGCGACCTCGTCGACCCGGTCGGCCGGCAGCGACGGGTTGCGCCGCAGCAGTTCCCGGATGCAGCGCACGACCAGGTCGTCGGCGCGCGTCTCGGCGTAGATGCCCTTCGGGCCGGCCTTGCCGAAGGGGGTGCGCACGCCGTCGACGAAGACGACCTCACGCAGCGAGCGTGGCCGCCGCTCTCGAGATGACACAGGACCTCCGCAGCAGTTCGGGACCGGCCCGGTCGGGGCGCGGCACCGGACAAGTTACCCGTCGGTAACAGCTGCCGCCTGCCCCTCTCGGGGGTGTCGCCGGCGCACGGTGCGGCGAGATCCCGCGATCTCGCCCCGCAGGGCGGGGAGTTCCGTGCGAGATCGCGTGATCTCGCCCCGCAGGGCGGGGAAATCCGTACGAGATCGCGTGATCTCGCCCCGCCGGGCGGGGGGATCCGTACGAGATCGCGTGATCTCGACGGGCGCGGAGGCGCCGGCCTCAGGCCCGGCTGACGGCGTCGGTGAGCAGGTCGCGGGTGAGCTCGATCTGCCACTCGCGGGCGCCGCCGGCCCGCAGCACGTCGGCGACCGACCCGGCGTCGCGGGACTCCGGCGGTGCCCACATGAGCCGCCGGACCAGGTCGGGGGAGAGCAGATTCTCCACCGGCACGCTGTGCTTCTCCGACAGCTCGGCCAGCCCGGCGCGGGCCACCTGCAGGCGGGTGGCGGCGGCGGGGTCCCGGTCGGCCCAGCGGTTGACCGGCGGCGGCCCGTCACCGGGCTTGCTGTGCAGCGGCAGCTCGGTGTCGGGCAGCTCCCGGCCGCGGACCAGCGCGCCGAACCAGGTGCCCACCAGCTTGCGGTTGGCGCGGCCGCGGAAGACCGGGAGCTCCAGCAGCGCCGCCTCCGACCGCGGGTCGGCCTGGACGGCGGAGACCATCGCGGCGTCGGGCAGCACGCGGCCGGGGGCGACGTCGCGGCGGCGGGCCAGGTCGTCGCGTGCCTGCCACAGCGAGCGCAGCATGCCCAGCTGACGCCGGTTGCGCAGGCCGTGCACCCCGGACGTGCGCCGCCACGGGTCCGCCTTGGGCGCCGGGGGGCCCGCGGCGAGGATCGCCTCGAACTCCTGGCGCGCCCACTCGGTCTTGCCCTGCTCCTCGAGGATCGCGGCCAGCGCGTCCCGCAGGTCGACCAGCACCTCGACGTCGAGGGCGGCGTACACCAGCCACTCCTCGGGCAGCGGCCGGGTGCTCCAGTCGGCGGCGGAGTGCCCCTTCTGCAGCGAGTAGCCCAGCAGCGACTCCACGACCGCGCCCAGGCCCACCCGCGGCAGCCCGGCCAGGCGGGCGGCCAGCTCGGTGTCGAACACCCGCGTGGGCACCAGGCCGATCTCGGCGAGGCAGGGGAGGTCCTGGTTGGCCGCGTGCAGCACCCACTCCGCGTCGGCGATCGCCTCCTGGACCACCGAGAGGTCCGGCAGCGGTACGGGGTCGACCAGGCCGGTGCCGGCGCCGGCGCGGCGCAGCTGGACGAGGTAGGCGCGCTGGCCGTAGCGGTAGCCGGAGGCGCGCTCGGCGTCGACGGCCACGGGGCCGGTGCCGGCGCGCAGCGCGTCGGCGTACTCCACCAGCGCGGTGGAGGTCTCGATGACCGGGGGCAGGCCCTCGCGGGGAGCGAGCAGCGGGATCGCCGGGGGAGCGGACTGCTCCTCGTCCGGCGCCGGGATGGGCTCGGTGCTCAGCGCTCGTCCACCTTCTCGCCCGTGTCGTCAGCGTCTGCGGCGCCGGCAGCGCGCAGCTCCGCGGTACGGGACCGCAGGAGCCGGGGGAGGGACAGCCGGCGCGGGGGCGCCTGGTGCCCCCTCGGTACACCGATGTTAGAGAGTGCCGCCGCCGGAGGGGCCGGAGGGACCCAGCAGCCGGACGCCGGGGGGTGGCAGCCCCGCCGCGTTGCCCAGCACCTCCAGCCAGGCCAGCAGGTGGCGGTCCAGGGCGCTGTCCTCGGCGGTCCAGGAGGCGCGGATCTCGACGTCCACGGAGTGCTCGGGGCCGGCCAGCTCGCCGAACCGGGTGGAGGCGGTGCGGGTGACTGTGCCCCCGACGGCGTGGTGCGTGGCACCGGCCTCGGCGAGGGCGTCGGTGAGCCAGCTCCACGCCACCTCGGAGAACATCGCGTCGTCGACCATGTGCTCGTCGGTGGCCGCCGAGAGGTAGCCGACGCAGCGGGTGGTGCCGGCCCAGGACTCGTGGCCGGCCGGGTCGTGCAGCACGATGAACCGGCCGCTGGCCACCTCGACCTCCTCGTCGCCGTCGGGCTCGGTGACCAGCGCGCCCACCGCGTGGGCGTAGGGGGCCAGCCGCTGCGGGGCGGGGATCGGCTCGAGGGTGATCTCCGGCCGGGCGGTCACGCCGGCCAGCGCCTCCAGGGCAGCCCGGAACTCCGGGGGGACGTCGCCGCTCCGGTCACCGGCGCCGTGCCCGGCACCGGCCAGGCTGGAAGGCTCCACGTTCGCAGGGTAGGGCGAGCACCGGCCCCGCGCGCCCGACGCGCCGCACGGTTCTGGGAGGATCGACGGTCGTGACCCCCGTTGGCGACGCCCGCACCTCCCCGGCCGACTCCGACCTCGTGCAGGCCGCGCGCGGCCTGCCGGTGAGCCGGACCCCGGTGTGGTTCATGCGCCAGGCCGGCCGCTCGCTGCCGGAGTACCGCGCGCTGCGGGCCGGCACGGCGATGCTCGAGGCCTGCCAGGACCCCGACCTGGTCACCGAGATCACCCTGCAGCCGGTCCGCCGGCACGGGGTGGACGCCGCGATCCTCTTCTCCGACATCGTGCTGCCGCTGGTCGTGGCCGGCGTGGACATCGAGATCAAGCCGGGCATCGGGCCGGTCGTGGCCCAACCGGTGCGCACCGTCGCCGACGTCGACGCGCTGCCGCCGCTGGAGCCCGAGCGGCTGGCCTTCCTGGAGACCGCGGTGCGCCGGCTGGTCGCCGAGCTCGGCCCGACGCCGCTGATCGGGTTCGCCGGTGCGCCGTTCACGCTGGCCACCTACCTGATCGAGGGCGGGCCGTCGAAGGAGCACGCCCGCACCAAGGCGTTCATGTACGCCGAGCCGGAGGCCTGGACCCGGCTGCTGGACCGGCTGGCGGTCTCCGCGGCCACCTTCCTGCGGGCCCAGGTCGACGCCGGTGTCTCGGCGGTCCAGCTGTTCGACTCCTGGGCCGGTGTGCTGTCGGCGGCCGACTACGCCGAGCGGGTGCTGCCGCACTCGCGGGCGGTCTTCGACGGGCTGGGGGACCGCGACGTGCCCCGCATCCACTTCGGCGTCGGCACCGGCGAGCTGCTGGCGCTGATCGGGGACGCCGGCGCCGACGTGGTGGGCGTCGACTGGCGGGTGCCGCTGGACGAGGCGGCGCGCCGGGTGGGCCCGCAGCGCTCCCTGCAGGGCAACCTCGACCCCGCCGTCCTGCTCGCCGACCGGGCGACCGTCGACCGCGAGGTCCGCCGGGTGGTCGAGCAGGGCCGGGCCGCCCGTGGGCACGTGTTCAACCTCGGCCACGGCGTCCTCCCGGACACCGACCCGGGTGTGCTCACCCACGTCGTCGAGCTGGTCCACGAGCTGACCCGGCGGTGACCCCGTCCCGCCCCACCACCCCGGCGAGCGGTCGGCTGGTCGTCGTCGGGGCCGGCATCACCGGTCTGGCCGCCGCCTTCGAGTGGCGCCGGCGACGTCCGGACGACGAGATCGTCGTGCTGGAGGCCGGCGACCGCGTCGGCGGGAAGCTGGGCCGCGTCCAGCTGGCCGGGCACTGGTACGACACCGGGCCCGAGGCGATGCTCGCCCGGGTGCCCGAGGCGGTGCAGCTCGTGGAGCGGCTGGGGCTGGCCGACCGGCTGGTCCGTCCGGCCACCACGCAGGCCTCGGTGGTGCTCCCCGACGGCCGGCACCGGCTGCCGGCCGGCACCATGCTCGGCGTCCCCGCCTCGGCCGACGGCCTCGACGGCATCCTCACCCCCGACGGCGTGGCCCGGGTGGCCGCGGAGGCGCAGCTGCCGCCGCTCACCCTGGACGGCGACGTCGCCGTCGGCACCCTGCTGCGGGAGCGGCTCGGCGACGAGGTGGTCGACCGGCTGGTCGAGCCGCTGCTCGGCGGCGTGTACGCGGGGCGGGCCGACGAGCTGTCCCTGACCGCGACCATGCCCGCGCTCGCGGCCCACCTGCCGCGCGCCGGGTCGGTGCTCGGCGCGGCGGCCGCCGCCCGGGACGCCGGCGCCCGCAGCCGGTTCGACGCCGACGCGCCGGTGTTCGTGACCGTGTCCGACGGCATCGGCGGCCTGCCGGACGCGCTGGTGGCAGCCTCCCGCGCCGACGTCCGGCTGGGCACGCCCGCGCACGCGCTGACCCGGACGCCGGCCGGCTTCGAGCTCTCGATCGGCCCGGCCGCCGCCCCCGGGACGCTGACCGCCGACGCCGTCCTCGTGACCGCGCCGGCGCCCGAGGCGGCGCGGCTGCTGGCCGAGGTGGCGCCGGGCGCGGTCGAGCCGCTGCAGGGGATCCCGTACGCGTCGATGGCCGTCGTCGCGATGGCCTTCCCCGCGCAGGAGGTCGAGGCCGGCTCCGGTCTGCTGGTGCCCCCGGTGACCGGCCGGCTGGTCAAGGGCGTCACCGTGTCGTCGGCCAAGTGGCCGCACCTCGCCGGCGGGCACCTGCTGGTCCGCTCGTCGGTCGGCCGGTTCCGCGACGAGTCCCAGCTGCAGCGTCCCGACGAGGACTTCGCCGCCGCCGTGGTCGCCGACGTCGCCGACCTGCTCGGGCTGTCCCGCCCGGAGCCGGTGGCCACGCGGGTGGTGCGCTGGGGTGGTGGGCTGCCGCAGTACCTGGTCGGCCACCAGGAGCGGGTCGACGCGGTCCGGACGGCGGTCAGCGCGGTGCCGGGCCTGGCGATCGCGGGCGCGGCGTTCCGCGGCGTCGGCGTCCCGGCCTGCATCCGCGACGCCCACCACGCCCTGGACGCGCTGTCCTGAGCCGTGGCGGGGACCACCGCGGCCCCGGGCATCGCCGGCGCACCGCGGTTGTTGAGGACGGGGTGAGGACAGTGCACCACCCGAACGAGCCCATCCGCCCCGGACCCCGGACCCCCCGTTGCCTGCGCCACCACGTATGGATGGCCGCCTGCGACGACTGCCGCGACGCCCACACCACCGCCGTCAGGCGCACACGGGAGCAGCCGGGAGAACCCACCGACGCGGCCGCCTGAGCCGCACCCGACCGGGACGTCAGGGACCGCGCCGCTCGGCGACCGGCCGGACGTCCCCGTCGTGGCCGTACCGGACGTCGATCCGCAGCTCCCGGGCGTCGAACTCGTGCTGCAGGGCGGACGCCAGGTGCAGCCCCTCGCTCGTCCACGCCGTCCACTCCGCCCGGTCGGCGGTCGCGTGCTCCGGCGGGGGAGGACCCCAGTCCCACCGGGCGGCGTGCTCCTCGTAGCGACGGTTCCAGTCGGCCAGTCGGGCGGCCAGCTCCGCGGGGACGCCGAGGTCCTCCGGGCGCAGGTCCCCGAGCCCGCCGGGGGAGCGGTCCCACAGGACGGCGCCGCCGTGCTCGGCCATGACCAGCACGACGGTGGGGTGCGCCGGTCCGCCCCCGGCGCCCGGTCGGCGTCGTCGCATGCGGTCAGTGTCGCGACCCGCGGACGTGCGCGTCCCGCGCCGCGCGACAATGGGGCCATGAGCGAGCAGAGCGACCAGCGCAGCATCGGCAAGCGGGCCAACGAGCTCAACGCGACCATCCGCTACACGATGTGGTCGGTGTTCCGGCTGGCCCGGCCGCTGGGCGGCCAGGCGCGCTCCGCGGCCGCCGACGAGGTGCAGGCCCTGCTCGACGAGCTGGCCGGCAAGGACGTCGTCGTCCGGGGCGTCTACGACGTCGCGGGCCTGCGCGCCGACGCCGACGTCATGGTGTGGTGGCACGCCGCGACGCCGGAGGCGCTGCAGGAGGCCTACACCCGGCTGCGCCGCACGACGCTCGGCCGGCACCTGGAGCCGGTGTGGTCGCAGATGGCCCTGCACCGCCCGGCGGAGTTCAACCGCAGCCACATCCCGGCGTTCCTCGCCGACGAGGAGCCGCGGCACTACGTGTGCGTCTACCCGTTCGTGCGGTCCTACGAGTGGTACCTGCTGCCCGACGAGGAGCGCCGCGCGATGCTCGCCGAGCACGGGCAGATGGCCCGCGGGTACGCCGACGTCCGCGCCAACACCGTGGCGTCGTTCGCCCTCGGCGACTACGAGTGGATGCTCGCCTTCGAGGCCGACGAGCTGCACCGCATCGTGGACCTCATGCGCGAGCTGCGGGCCTCCGCGGCCCGGCGGCACGTCCGCGAGGAGGTGCCGTTCTACACCGGCGTCCGCAAGGCCGTGGCCGAGCTCGTCAACGACCTGCCCTGAGTGGTGGGGGGGGGGGGGGGGGGGGGGGGCGGGGTCGGCCCGCCCCCCCCCCCCGCCCCCCCCCCCCGCCCCCCCCCCCCCCCCCACCCCCCCCCCCCCCCCCCCCCCCCCCCCCCCCCCCCCCCCCCCCCCCCCCCCCCCCCCCCCCCCCCCCCCCGGGGAGCACCTGACCGTCTGCGAGGCCGACGTCGAGCAGGAGGGCCGGGCCCTGGCCCACGCGGTGGCGACGTTCGCGCTGCTCCAGCACTGACGGTCGCGCTGCCCCAGCACTGACGGCGCCGCCCGCTCCGTGGACACCGCCACGGCGCGACCGGGACACTGCGGCCTCCGGACGACAGCGGAGGTCACGGTGACCCACCCGTTCGACACCAGCGGCATCGAGACCGGCCCCGACGGCGTCCGTCGCTACACCGGCCTGCCGCCCGACGTCCCCAGCCTGCTGCGCCTCGCGGCCGAGCGCCGCCCCGACACCGTCGCGGTCGGCGAGCTCGGCGGCGACCGGCTCACCCACCGGCAACTGTGGGACGCAGCGTGCCGCGTGGCCGGCGGGCTGCGGGCCGCCGGGGTCGCGCCCGGTGACCGGGTGGCCAACCGGCTGCCCAACGGGCTGGACTGGGTGCTGGCGTTCTGGGGGACGCTCCTGGCCGGCGCCGTCGCCGTCCCGGTGAACACCCGGTTCGCCGAGCCCGAGGTGCGCTACGTCGTCGAGGACTCCGGCGCGAGGTACGTGCTCGAGCCGGGCACCCCGCTGCCGGACGGCGACCCGCTCGCGGTGCCGGCCGCGTCCCACGACACCCTCGCCGCGATCTTCTACACGAGCGGGACGACGGGCTTCCCCAAGGGCGCGATGACCTCCCACGGGAACTTCCTGTCCAACGTGGAGACCTGTCTGCGGTGCATGGCGATCGACCGCGAGGAGCCGTTGACGACCCTGGTCTCGGTGCCGCTGTTCCACGTCACCGGCTGCAACTCACAGCTGCTGGTGGCCGCCGCGGTCGCCGGGACGACGGTGGTCATGCCCGCGTTCGAGGTGACCGCGTTCCTGCGGGCCATCGAGGAGGAGCGGGTCACGCACGTGGTCGCCGTGCCCGCGATCTACTGGCTGGCGCTGCAGCAGCCCGGCTTCGCCGACGTCGACACGTCCGCGGTGCGCTCGGTCACCTACGGCGGTGCGCCCATCGCGCCGGACCTCGTGCACCGCATCCAGCAGGCCTTCCCCACCGCCCGCGTGGGCAACGGCTTCGGGCTCACCGAGACCTCGTCGGTGGCGACCTTCCTGCCGCACGAGTACGCCGCCGAGCACGCCGACTCCGTCGGGTTCCCCGCGCCGGTGGTGGAGCTCGACCTGGCCGACGTCGATCCGCGCACCGGCGTCGGCGAGCTGCTCGTCCGCGGTCCCAACGTGGTCAGCGGCTACTGGCGCAAGCCGGAGCAGACCGGCGCGACGTTCGTCGACGGCTGGCTGCACACCGGCGACCTCGCCCGCATCGACGAGCTCGGCCTCACCTACGTCGTGGACCGCGCGAAGGACGTCATCAACCGCGGCGGGGAGAACGTGTACTCCGTCGAGGTGGAGAACGCCCTGGCCGCGCACCCCGCCGTCGGCGAGGTGGCTGTCGTCGGCGTGCCCGACCCGGTGATGGGCGAGAAGGTCGGCGCGGTCGTCGTCCCCCGGCCGGGCGCGGAGCTGTCGGCCGCGGACCTGCTGGTCTTCGCGCGGACGCGGCTGGCCGACTTCAAGATCCCGCAGTTCCTGTGCCTGCGGGCCGACCCGCTCCCGCGGAACCCGGGGGGCAAGGTGCTCAAGCCGCCGCTGCGCCAGCAGTCGGAGTGGCGGCCGGTGTGACCTCCGGGCCTGGTCGGCGCACGGGCCCGGAGTTATCGTCGGCGCGGCCGCCCTGCCCCCTCGGTGAGGACCCGCGATGCCCGTGTTCATGATCGAGCGCCGGTTCGCCGACGTCCTCGAGCTCACCGCCGACCAGGCCGAGGGGGTCAACCGGATCAACGCCGACGAGGGCGTGCGCTGGCTGTACTCCTTCCTCTCGGTGGACAAGCGCAAGACCTACTGCCTGTACGAGGCGCCGTCGGTCGACGCCATCCACCGGGCGGCCCGGCGCGCCGGGCTGCCCGCCGACGTGGTGGTCGAGGTGGGGGCCACGGTGCACCCGGACGGGTCACTGCAGCCCGTCTGAGCCCTCCAGCAGACCGTGCGCGGCGGCGTACATCGCCGCCTGCGTGCGGTTCCCGGCGCCGGTCTTGGCCAGGATGCTGCGGACGTGGTTGGCGACGGTGTTCTCGCTGATCACCAGCCGCGCGGAGATCTCCCGGTTGAGCAGGCCCTCCCCCAGCAGCTTGAGCACCTCGGCCTCGCGTGAGGTCAGCCCTGCGGGACGGGCCGGCCGGGACGCCGCGCGGCGCGCGGGGCTGGGGCCGAAGGTGCGCAGCAGCCGGCCCAGGCCCAGGTCGGTGGCCAGCCGGCGGCCCTCGTCGAGCAGCTCGTCGGCCCGCCGGCCGGGGTGACCGGACCGGCGCAGGTGCGTGCCGAGCGCGACCAGGCTCTGCGCCCGGTGCACCGTCGCCCCCGTGCGGGTGTCCATCTCCAGGGCCGCCTCCAGCAGCGGTCCGGCCGAGCCCGCCCGCAGCGCGGAGTCGATCGTGCCGAGGTACCGGTCGGCGCTGCCGAAGACGGCGACGAACTGGCCGGCCACCAGGTTGGTGCCGGTGTACTCCGCCACCCGCGGCCGCAGCGTGCGCAGCGCCTCGGGATCGTCCAGCCGCAGCGCCGCCTCGACCAGGAAGGCCAGGACGCAGGGGCACTGCGCGGAGTCCTCGTAGCGCTCCAGCCGCCCGTCGAGCAGCCAGCGCACCAGCCGGTGCGCGGCGTCGTCCAGGCCGAGCTCGGTGTAGAGGGCGAGCAGGCCCGGCGCCCAGTGCTCCTCCGGGGCCTCGTCGCCGGTCATCAGCGGGCGCACCGCCTCGAGGGCACCGGTCTCCCGCCGCAGCATGAACGTCTGCACCGCCGAGGAGCCCTCGGTGTCGTCGGTGCCGAAGGACTCCCCCAGTTCGAGCAGCCGCGCGCAGGTCCGCTCCGCGCCGGCGAAGTCCCCCACGACGAACTGCCGGGCGTAGTCGATGCACCCGGCCACGTACTCGAAGTACGGCTCGCCGGTCGCCCGCACCATGCGCAGCACGTCCCGGTGGGCCTCGGCCACGCCCTCCGGGTCGCCCCGCTGGTAGGAGATCGCTGCCCGCCAGTAGCCGGCCGGGCCGAGCGGGCCGAGGTCCCCCATCCGCTGCGCGAGGGCGGTGAGCTCGGTGGCGCGGGCCAGCTTGGCGGGGGCGTCCGCGGGGCGCAGCCCGTTCCAGAGGCTGGCCTCCAGCGTCGCCGCGAGCAGCGCGTCGTCCCCCAGCGCGCGGGCCATCTCGACCGACCGGCGGCCGAGCTCACCGGACGGCTCGACCGCCCCGGTGAACGCCAGCGCGCGGCCCAGGCCGGCCAGCCCGCGGACGTAGAGGGGGTCGGCCGGGTCGTGCGGCACTCCGCGCAGGGCGTCGGTGAGCAGCTCCACCGCCCGCTGGCCGGGCAGCCCGGGACGCCAGGACGCCGCCTCGAAGCCGATCGCCGCCGCCAGCCGGTCGGCAGGGGCGGCGGTGGCGGCGACCTCCTCGCACCGGGCGCGGGCGCGGGCGAAGTCCCCGCCGAGCAGGTGCCCGCGCGCGGCGGCCAGCAGCAGCCGGTGGCGCTGCGCCGGGTCCTCCGACAGCGCGGCCGCCTGCTCGAACCACCGGGCGGCGTCCTCGTGGGCCAGGCTGCGGGTGGCGGCCTCCGCGGCCTCGGTCAGGTAGCGGACGGCCCGGTCGGCGGCGCCGAGGGCCGCGCCCTGGGCGTAGTGGTGGGCCAGCCGCTGGGTGCGCCTGTCCGACGGCGTCCCGGAGGCCTCCAGCACGGCGGCGACGCGGAGGTGCTCGCGGGCGCGGCGGGTGGCCGGCATGAGGTCGAGCACCGCCTGCCGGGCGAGGCTGTGCGGGAACCGGAAGGCCGCACCGGCCGGCTCCAGCAGGCCGAACTCGACCGCGGTGTCCAGCGCCGCGAGGGTGCTGTCGGTGCTCCACGCGGCGACGGCCAGCAGCGTGGCGAGGTCCGGCTCCTCCCCGACGACCGCGGCCAGCTCGAGGGTCTGGCGCTCGGGCACGGTGAGCCGCGCCAGCCGGGCGGCGAGCATGTCGCGGACCGACAGCGGCGCGGAGCCGGCCGGGTCCGGCCGCGCACCGAGGGCGTCGCGCAGCAGCTCGCGGAGGAGGAACGGGTTGCCGCCGGTGCGGTCGCGCAGCTGCACGGCCGCGACGCGGGCCCGGTGCGCCGGCAGCTCGGCCTCGTGCGCCAGGTACTCGGCGACCTCCTCGGTGTCCAGCCCGGCGAGGTCCATCCGCCGGACGCCGTCGAGCCGGTACAGCGAGGCGATGGTGCCGGTCAGCGCGGCGGAACGCTCCGGGGCCGTCGTCCGGTGGGTGGCCAGCACCAGCAGCGGCAGCTCCGCCGTCCGCTCCACGAGGTGGCCGAGCAGCTGCAGCCCCGCGCGTCCGGACCAGTGCACGTCCTCCAGCGCCAGGACCGCCGGGCCGCCGCGGGTCAGCGCGCGGACGGCGTCGACGGCGGCGTCGTAGAGCTCCCGCCGGGTGTCGGGCTCGGGGCTGTCGTCCTCCGCGGCCCGGCCCACGAGCCGGGCCAGCGCCTCCCGTGCCGGGCCGGGCTCGGTGGCCGGCAGCAGGGCCTCGATCGGCTCGACGAAGGGCTGGTAGGGCGGGCCGAGCTCGGCGGCGCACGTGCCCAGCAGCACCGTGGCACCCCGCTCGTGCAGGTGCGCCGAGAACTCGGCCAGCAGGCGGGACTTCCCCGCACCCGGCTCCCCGCCGAGGAAGACCACCTGGCGCGCACCGCCGCTGGCCGCCGTCCAGAGCGCCTCGAGGCAGGCGAGCTCGCTCCGGCGGCCGACGAACCGCGGGGCCGCGGCCCGGGTCCAGCGCGACGGGAGGGGTGGCGGCGTCCAGCCGGACACGCCCGGACGCTAGCCCCGCCCCCCGGGGCTGTCGATGGTCAGAAGTGACCACGGCGACCGGGACGGCGATTCGCGCACATCTGGTCATGTGCCGACCCCGGTGCCCTCCCTAGCGTCGTCGTCGTCGATCGACCGCGGCACCGAGGAGGGGCCATGACGACACAACTGCCCGGGACGCTCGCCGACCGCGTGCGGGGCCAGGTGATCCGTCCGGGGGACGACGGCTACGAGGAGGCCCGCCGGGTCTACAACGGCATGATCGACGCGCACCCCGACCTCGTCGTCCGGTGCCTCGGGACCGACGACGTCGCGGCCGTGGTGCGGTACGCGGCGGAGGACGGCCGGGACCTCGCCGTGCGCGGCGGCGGGCACAGCGTGCCCGGCTTCGGCACCGCCGACGGCGCCGTGGTCGCCGACCTGTCGCTGCTGCAGGCGGTGGACGTCGACCCCGGCGCGCGGACGGCGTCGGCCGGCGGGGGGACGACGTGGGGCCGGTTCAACGACGCGACCGCGGCCTCGGGGCTGGCCACGACGGGCGGGATCGTCTCGACCACCGGGATCGGCGGCCTGACCCTCGGCGGCGGCATCGGCTACCTGTGCCGTGGTTACGGCCTGTCCTGCGACAACCTGCTGTCGGCGGAGGTGGTCCTGGCCGACGGCACGGTGGTCACCGCGGACGAGGAGCAGCACGCCGACCTCTTCTGGGCCCTGCGTGGCGGCGGCGGCAACTTCGGCGTCGTCACCCGGTTCACCTACCGCGTCCACCCGGTGGACACCGTCCTCGGCGGCCCGATGTTCTTCGAGCTCTCCGACGCCGCGGCCGTCTTCGCCTTCTTCCGCGACTTCATCCGGGACGCGCCGCGCGAGTACGGCGGCTACCCGGCGTTCCACCAGGCCCCGCCGCTGCCGTTCATCCCCGAGGACCGGGTGGGCGAGTCCTTCGCCGCCGTGGTGTCGTGCTGGACGGGGTCCCCGGACGAGGGCGAGCGGGTCCTCGACCGGTTCCGGCAGGTCGCCCGGCCGATGGCCGAGCACGTCGGCCCGATGCCCTACCCCGCCCTCAACGCGCTGTTCGACCCCCTGCTCCCGCCGGGTCTGCAGAACTACTGGAAGGCGGCGTTCGTCACCGAGCTCACCGACGCGGCGATCGCCGCCCACGTCGAGTTCGGCTCGCGCATCCCGTCGGCCAGTTCGGGGATGCACCTGTACCCGATCAACGGCGCGGTCCACGACCTCGGCCCGGACGCGACGGCCTTCGGCCACCGGGAGGCCACCTTCGCCGCCAACATCGCCGGGTTCTGGCCCGACCCGGCCGACAACGCGGCGAACACCCAGTGGGTGCGGGACTACTACGCCGCCATCGCGCCGCACTCCGATGCCGGCGGGTACGTCAACTTCGCCTCGGGCGACGACCACGCCAAGGTGCCGGAGAACTACGGCGCGAACTACGAGCGGTTGCGGGCGGTCAAGCGCACCTACGATCCGGGCAACCTGTTCCACCTCAACCAGAACGTCCGGCCCTGAGCCGGTCCGGGACGAGGAGAGGGGTAGGACCATGCAGGCCATCGACAGGACCGCACTGCCCGTGCAGATCGAGGGCGACGGCGTCGACTTCCGCGCCGCCCGGTTCGGGAGCATGAGCGTCGCCTGGGTCCGCCTGCCGGCCGGGACCGACCTGCGGCCCGCCCTCGTCGGCCTCCCGGACGACCTGTGCCCGTGCCCGCACTGGGGGTACCTGATCAGCGGGCGGCTGGTGATGCACGGCAAGGACGGCGACACGACCTACGAGGCGGGCCAGGCGTTCTACTGGGCCACCGGGCACGCGCCCGAGGCGCTGACCGACTGCGAGTACGTCGACTTCTCGCCGTCGGACGAGCTGGAGGCCGTGGTCCGGCACATCCAGGCCGGCTGACCGCGGCGCCCCCGGGCCGGACGGCCGGCTCCGTCCGGCCCGGGGATGCCGGGAATGCGGTCCCGGGAGCCGGGTGTTCCCGGTCACATGGCCACCGCGAGCTGGAACGGGACCGTCATCGCCGAGTCCGACGACATCGTCGTCGTGGAGGGCAACGCCTACTTCCCGCGGGAGGCGGTGCGCGAGGACCTCCTGCGACCGTCGGAGACGACCACCCACTGCCCGTGGAAGGGGACGGCGTCCTACCACTCCCTGGAGGTCGACGGGCAGGTCAACCGCGACGCGGTGTGGTTCTACCCCGAGCCGAAGGAGGCCGCGCGCGAGATCACCGGCCGGGTCGCGTTCTGGCGTGGTGTCGAGGTGCGCTGACCGGTCAGCGGCCGGGCCGCGCGCCGGCGAGCTCGCGGGCGGCGGCCGCGGCGTCGGGCTCCAGCAGGCGGGCGCTCTCCTGGCGTTCGATGAGCCGGTGGTAGGTGGTCCAGGCCTCCTCCGGGGAGACGTCGACGGCGGCGGCGATCTGCTCCCAGGTGGCGCCGCCCCGCAGGGCGGCGCGGAACCCGACCAGCTGGCTGTCGCGCGCCTTGCGGGCGACGACCTCCCCGAGGGCGAGCAGCTCCAGGGACTCCGGCACGTCCAGCGACGTGGTCGCCTCCTTGAAGGAGCTCCAGTCGTCCTCGTCCACCTCGGCGACGGTGTTGAGGGTGGTCGCTCCGCTGTCCCGACGGCTCAGGAAGTCCAGTCGGGTGACGGCCGTCGACAGGGAGAACTCCTGCTCGAGGGCGTCGGGTGTGATGCTCATGGGACATCCCATCCCCGGCCCCGTCGGCGGGTCAAACCCCCTGCGATCCTCATCACCCGGACGTGACCGGGCGCCTGCGCGTGGTGATCCGCGGCACCCCGGACGTGCGGAGGGCCCGCACCCGGCACGCGGGTACGGGCCCTCCGGGCGCGCGGGGTCAGCTGTCGACGCCCACGGCCTCCTTGGCGAGGTCGGCCAGGCGGGTCTGGGTGGCGCTGACCACGCTCGACCGGTTCTTGTGGGTCTCCTCGTAGCGGATCACCACGTTGACGTCGTGCGCGGTGCGCAGCTGCTTGACGGCCTTGACCGCGTCCTGGGTGGACAGCGAGTCGTAGCCCTTGATGGGCAGCTCGTCGGCGGTGACGTCGCCGAGCTCCTCGCGGGCGGCCTTGGCGGCGTCGGCGGTCTCGCGGTCACCCTCGCGGCGGGCGATCCGCTCGGCCCGGCGCAGGGCGGCGCTGCGGCCGACGGTGAGCGTCTCGCGCACCGCGTCGGTGAAGGAGCTGGCCTTGCCGGCGACCTGGCCGAGCTTCTCCCCGGCCTCCTCGCGGCGCTGCTGGGCGGTGTCCAGCGCCTCGTTCACCACGTTGGCGGCGAACCGGACGGGGGCGTTGGCCACCCGGACGGCACTGCCGGCCACCCGCTGGAACGGCGTCGGCCGCAGCGCGGCCGGGCCACCCAGGGCCTCCTCGGCCAGCACGACGGTCAGCCACTCGACGGTGGCGGAGTGGGCGGTGACCAGACGCTCGGCGAGCGCCTTCACCCGGGGCAGCTCCGCCTTCTCGGCGAGCACCTTGAGGTGGGTGGCGCGGTCGAGCAGCTGGTGCTCCAGCTGCAGGTCCTGCAGCAGCGCCTCCTCGATCGGCTCGGCCTGCTCGAAGGTGGCCTTGAGGACGGCGGCCAGCCGCCCGACGGCGGGGGTGACGACGTCGGGGACCCCACCGAGCGCGCGCAGCTGCTCGGTGATCGCCGTGGTGCGGTCGGCGGCGTTGTCGGCGTTCTGGGTCAGCTCGCGGCGGACCGCGTCGGTACGCGCCTGGGACACGCGGGTGCGCGCGACCTGCTCCTCGGTCTGCGTGAGCAGGAGGAGGGCGCGGAGCTGGTTGACGATCTTGGCCGTGTCGGCCGTGCGGATGGTGTCGGTCATGGGGAGGACTCCAGACATCGGGGATGACCTGACGTCGATGGGGTGCCCCGCGGCCGGCGTCCGCTAACTCCTGCAAGCAGATTGCTAGCAGTGAGGCCGGTCACACCGGCCTGCCCACAGGACCGGACGCCGTCGGCCGGCCCTGCGCGCAGCGCTCCTCAGCGCGCCGGGACGGCGGGCTTGGAGGGGCGCTCGAGCCGCAGCACCGGCTGGGTCAGCTCGTCGGCCAGCGGGGACCGCGGGCGGGGAGCCGGGGCGGACGGTGCGACGGCCCGGCCGCACCCGACGCAGAACCGGCCGCGCTGCTCGGCTGCACCGCACTGAGTGCACGCCATGGGGTGCCTCCTCGATCTCGGAAGTCCCGTCGACTTCGCTCGCTGCGCACTGTCTCAGGCCGAACGCCCCGGTCAGCGCGTCGCGGGATGGGTGGGACGACACGTCACCGGACCGTCATGGAAGCGCCATCCGCTGTGGCCGCTGGTGCTCGTCGGAGTCGACCTGCACCTGCCGCCGATCGCCACCTAGCCGGACAGCCGCTCCAGCAGCCGGTCGAGGAACGCGACCTGGGCCGCGACGAGCTTGCCGCGCGCCTGGTCGACCGTCAGCCACGCCGCCCGGTCGATCTCGGGGAACTCCTGGACTCGCCCGGACCGCGGCGGCCACTTCAGCTCGAAGGTGTTGCTGGTGCAGGCGGCGGCGTCCAGGTCGCCCTCGACCGCCCAGACGGTCAGCCGCTTGCCGCCGGACTGGCGCACCTCGCCGAGGGGCACCAGCTCGCCGGCGGGCACCGGGGAGCCGAGCTCCTCGTGGAACTCCCGGCGGGCGACGGCGAGGGGGTCCTCGCCGTCGCCGTACTCCCCCTTGGGGATCGACCAGGCGCGGTCGTCCTTCCTCGCCCAGAACGGCCCGCCCATGTGCCCGGCCAGCACCTCGACGCCGCCGGGCCGCCGCCGGTAGAGGAGCACGCCCGCGCTCGTCCTCGGCACGCGACCACCTCCCGAGGGGCCATTGTGGCCACAAAGGCCCTCAGACGCGGAGGCCCTCAGACACGGAGGCCCTCAGAGGTGGGCCAGCGCCTCGGGCAGGTCGACCACGTCGGCGTACTTGGCGTCGAGGTCGGCCAGGTTGTTGTCGTGCAGCTCGGGGCTGCGGTCGGCGCAGGCCTGCCGGACCACCTGCGGACGGAACCCGGAGTTGAGGGCGTCCATCGCGGTGGCCCGCACGCAGCCCGACGTCGAGACCCCGGCCACGACCAGGGTGTCGACGCCGAGGCCGGCGAGGGTGGGCGCCAGCGCGGTGCCGAAGAACGCCGAGGCGTACTGCTTGACCACCACCGGCTCCCCGGGCGCCGGGGCCAGGGTCAGCTGGCCCCACTCCCCCGGCGCGTCCTCGGCGAAGGCGGCCAACGCCGGCACCTTGCGCACGAACAGCCCGCCGTCGGCCAGCCCGCGGGTGTAGCGGACCGCCGTCCAGAGCACGGGGGCACCGCCGGCGCGGGCGGCGTCGACGAGGGCGGCCGTCGCCGCCACCGCCGGCCCGGGGTCGGGCAGCGCGAACGGCCCGCCCGGCTCGGTGTAGGCCCGGCACAGGTCGATGACCAGCACCGCGGGGCGGCGCCCCCAGCCGACCCGGCCGGAGAACGCCGACCCGTGCGGCCCCGGTGCCGGCTCGGGCACCGTCACCCCGCCGCCCACACCGGGCGCCGCGGCGCGGGCAGCCCGGTCTCCTCCTCGCAGCGGGCCAGCAGCTCCTCGATCGGCGGCCCCATGCCGAACACCGGCAGCTCGGCCGGGCGGTCGGCGCGCATCTGGTCGCGCAGCGTCTCGGTCGCGGCTGCGTCCACCTCGCCGCCGTCGCACACCACGACGCCGTAGCGCCGGGCACCGTCGGCGGTGACCAGACCCCGGCGCACCTCCAGCGCCACCAGCTCCGGGTCCCGCTCCAGCGGGTCGCCCCAGCCACCGCCGCCCCAGGTGACGAAGTGCAGCACGTCGCCCGGTGCCACCGGGACGTCGTGGCACTTGCTCGGGAGCACCTGGCGGGTGCCGTCGGCGCGGTCGAGCCACTTGGTGCCGCGCGCGCCGGGCTGCCCGCCGTTGACGCCCCAGGGGTACGTCAGCCACCGGTCGTCGTGGATGGCGATCGTGCCCGGCTCGTCGAAGCGGTAGGCGACGTCGACCCCGTTGCCACCGCGGTGCAGGCCGGCGCCGCCGGTGTCGGCGACGGTCTCCCACCGCTCGATGCGCAGCGGGTAGTAGGACTCGAGGTACTCGCACGGGATGTTGGTGAAGCTCGGCCACAGCGAGTGCCCGTCGGGCCCGTCTCCGAGCGGCCGGCCGGGGATGCCGCCGAAGCCGATCGAGTACAGCTGGAACCACTCCCCCTTGCGCTCGCCCCCGGAGTAGTAGCCGGAGTACATGAAGTGCGGCGAGGAGGAGAAGCCGGCGGCGTTGAGCAGCGCCGGGTTGGTCTGCCCGAGCAGCCCGCCGAACAGGTCGAAGACCCGGCCGATGCCGTGGTTGCGGCCGTTGAGCGACGCCGGGTGCCTCGGCTTCCAGTAGGAGCCGTCGGGGATGGTCACGTCGACCAGCGGGTAGAAGCCGTCGTTCCAGAGGATCTGCGGGTCGGCGACGGTGATCATGTAGATCCCGAAGAACATCCGCGTCAGGTTCTCGTTGATGTAGTAGTTGATCGGCCCGGCCGCCTGGGGTGAGGAGCCGGTGAAGTCCAGGTGCACCTTCTCCCCGGTGCGGGTCAGCGACAGCTTCAGCTCGTACGGGCCGAAGCCGACGCCGTCGTCGCAGATGTAGTCGGTGAACGACAGCGTGCGGCCCTCCTCGAACACCGTCTGCAGCAGCACCTTCATCGCGTCGTGGTTGCGCTGCAGCAGGGCGTCGAGCGCCGAGAGGTAGGTCGCCGTGCCGAACCGCTCGCACATCTCCACCACCCGGCGGGCGGCGGTGCGGCAGGCGGCGACCAGGCCGTTGAGGTCGGCGCGGTTCCAGTCGGGCTTGCGCACCTGGTTGAGGATGATCCGCAGCGCGTCGTCGTTGAGCTCGCCCTTGCGGTAGAGCTTGAAGGGCGGGATGACCACGCCCTCCTCGTAGATGGTGTGCGCGTCGGTGGGCATCGAGCACGGTGTCTTGCCGCCGACGTCGGACATGTGCCCGAACATCGACGCCCAGCCCACGACCCGGCCCTCGTGGAAGACCGGGACGACGACCAACCAGTCGTTGGCGTGGCTGATGGCCGCACCGCAGGAGTACGGGTCGCTGGTGAGCAGGACGTCGCCCTCCTCGACGGTGTCGTCGAAGCCGGCGAGGAAGTCGGGGACCGAGAGGCCGAACTGGCCCACGACCATCTTGCCGCTGGGGTCGGCGATCAGCGGGAACTCGTCGTGCTGCTCGCGGATGCCCGGTGACAGGGCGGTGCGGAAGAGCACCTCGTCCATCTCGTAGCGGGCGTTGCGCAGCCCGTTCTCGATGAGGTCCAGGGTGACCGGGTCGACGTCGACGGGGTCGACCGTGCCGGTCGCGGTCTCGATGATCCGTGCCATGTCTCAGCCCTCCAGCGGGGTGATCAGCAGGCTGCCCGAGGGGTGCACGGTGGCCGCGTGCCCGGGCAGGACGAGGGTGGTGGAGTCCATCTCGGTGACGATCGCCGGACCCCGCACCACGTCACCGGCGCGCAGCCGCGCCCGGTCGTAGACGCCGGCGGGCACGTACTCGCCGCCGACGTGGATGCGGTGGTCCTGCACCAGCGCGCCGGCCGGGTCCCCGTCGCCCTCGGGCAGCACGACCGGGGCGACGTCGGGCCGCGGGCCGGTGACCGTGGCGCGGGCGTTCACCAGCTCGTGGTCGACGTGCAGCAGGAACGAGAACAGCCGATCGTGCTCGGCGTCGAAGGTCTGCCCCAGCCGCGCCAGGGCCGCGTCAGCGTCGTCGAGCCAGGCGGGGTCCACGTCGACCGGGATCTCGAAGCCCTGCCCGTGGTAGCGGACGTCGACCTGGTAGCTGACCGTCTGCTCCTCGGTCGGCACGCCCTGCGCGGCCAGCCGCCGGCCGGCGTCGTCGGCGAGCTCGCGCAGCACCGTGACCAGGTCCCCGCCGGAGAGCTCGGCGAAGCGGCGCAGCACGGTGCGGGCGGACTCGTCGCGCCGGCTGGTGGTGGCGTCACCGAGTGCGCACAGCAGGCCCGGCCCCGGCGGGATGATGACCGGCCAGGCGCCGGTGAGCCGGCCCATGGCGTTGGCGTGCAGCGGGCCGGCGCCGCCGAAGGCGACGAGGGAGAAGTCGCGCGGGTCGAAGCCCTGCTGCACCGAGACCAGCCGGACGCCGCCGAGCATGTTCTCGTTGACGATGTCGATGATCCCGGCCGCGGCGGCCTCGACCGAGTCCAGGCCCATGGCCTCGGCGACCTTGCTGATCGCCGCGCGGGAGGCCTCGACGTCGAGGGTGATCTCGCCGCCGGCCAGCGTGGTGGGCAGGTAGCCGAGGACGACGTTGGCGTCGGTGACAGTCGGCTCCACCCCGCCCTTGCCGTAGGCCGCCGGGCCCGGGTCGGCCCCGGCGGACTGCGGGCCGACCCGCAGCGCGCGGGTCAGCTCGGGGACGTGGGCGATGGAGCCGCCCCCGGCCCCGACGGTGCGGACGTCGACGCTGGAGGCGCGCACGGCGAGGTCGCCGACCTTGGTCTCCCGGCCGATCTTCGGGTCGAGGTCGCGGACCAGCCCGACGTCGGTCGAGGTGCCGCCCATGTCGAAGGTGATCAGGTCGCGGTGCCCGGACTGCTCGGCGACCCAGACCGCGCCGGTCACCCCACCGGCCGGGCCGGACAGCAGCAGGGTGACCGGGGAGTCGATGGCCGCGCCGGCCGAGGAGAGACCGCCGTCGCTGCGCAGGATGGCCAGCTCGCCGGCGACCCCGCCCTCGCGCAGCTGCTCGGACAGCGTCGTCACGTACCTCTTCACCTGCGGCTGCACGTAGCCGTTGGCCACGGTGGTCAGCGTGCGCTCGTACTCCCGCAGCTCGGGCAGGACGTCGGAGGACAGCGACACCGGGACGCCGGGCAGCACCTCGGCGGCGATCTCGGCGATCCGCCGCTCGTGGGCGGGGTCGGCGAAGGAGTTGATGAGGGAGACCGCCAGCGCCTGGATGTCCCGCCCGGAGAGCCGCTGCAGCTGCGCGCGGACGTCGTCCTCGTCCAGCGGGCGGACCACCGACCCGTCGCTGGCGATCCGCTCGTCGACCTCGACGGTGTCCTCCAGCGCCGCGAGCGGCTCCGGCTTGGGCCAGATGATCCAGCCGGCCAGCCCGCCGGGGACGTAGGAGCGGGCGATCTGGAGCACCTGACGGAAGCCCCGGGTGGTGACCAGGCCGACGGTCGCGCCCTTGCCCTCGAGGATCGCGTTCGTCGCGACCGTGGTGCCGTGCAGCACCTGTGCGACCTCCGAGAGGTCGATGCCCGCCTCGCCGCAGGCCTTGGCGATGCCGTGGAGGACGCCGACGGACTGGTCGGCCGGTGTGGAGGCGGTCTTGGCCCGCCACGTGCGGCCGCTGCCCTCCTCGACCAGCAGGACGTCGGTGAACGTGCCGCCGACGTCGACTCCGAGCCGGTAGCTCATGGGGTCTCCTTCTCTCGGGGGTGCTCGGTCTGCTCCGTGCTGGGGGCGCGGTGCTCCGCGCGGGTCCGGCTCCCGGGCACCGGTGGCGCCAGGTCGAGGACGTCGGCCGCCGCCGCCCGGACCATGACGGCGCGGGCGTTGCGGATGTGCGCGGTCATCACCGCGCGCGCCCACTCGGCGTCGCCGGCGCGCAGCGCGGCCACGATCTCCACGTGGTGGGCCAGGCTGCGGCGCAGCGAGGCCTCGTCGTAGGCGTGGAAGTTGCGGACCACGATCGGCGGGTGGACGACGCCGGCCAGCGCCGCGGCCAGCGCGGGGTGCCCGGCCAGGGCCACCAGCCGGTCGTGGAAGGTGCGGTTGAGCGGCACCAGCGCGTCGAGGTCCTGCTGCGGGCCGGGGGCGCCGATGCGCTGCATCTCGTGCGCCACCTCCTCGAGCTCCTCGGCGTCGGCGGCGGTGGCCTGTGGGACGGCGAGCGCGGTCAGCTGGGGCTCCAGCAGCGCGCGCAACTCGAAGACGCCCTCGAGCTCGTCGACGGTCCAGGTCGCCACCCGGGCCCCGCGGTTGGGCACCAGCTGGACCAGGCCCTCGGCGGCCAGCCGCGACAGCGCCTCGCGCACCGGGGTGCGGCTGACCCCCAGCCGCTCGGCCAGCTCGACCTCGCCGAGGCGCGCACCGGCGGGCAGCTCACCGCGCAGGATCACCTCGCGCAGCGTGTCCAGGGCCCGTTCGGCCGAGGTCAGCGCCCGTGTCATGGCTCACACCCCTTCGAGATTGCATGCAACGTAGGGCCGAGGGCTTCCCAGGAGCAATCCCTGCTGCGTAAATTCCGGATGACTGCATACAAGAGGGGGCCGTCGTGGGAGACCTGCTGGGAAGTCGCCGTCCGTCGCCACGGGCCCGGCTGCGGGAGCTGCTGGCCGCGCCGGAGCCGCTGCTCGCGCCGGGCGCCTACGACGCGCTGTCGGCCCGCCTGGTCGAGCAGGCCGGGTTCGACGTCGTCTACATGACCGGGTTCGGGACGACGGCCTCGCTCATCGGCCGCCCCGACGTGGGCCTGCTGACCGGTGCGGAGATGGTCGACAACGCCCGCCGGATCACCGCCGCGGTCGACGTCCCCGTGATCGCCGACGCCGACACCGGCTACGGCAACGCCATCAACGTCGTCCGCACGGTGCAGCTGTACGAGCAGGCCGGGGTGGCGGGCATCCAGCTCGAGGACCAGGTGATGCCCAAGAAGTGCGGGCACATGAGCGGCAAGGCGCTGATCGGCGCCGACGAGATGGTGGGCAAGCTGCGCGCGGCCGTCGAGGCCCGCCGCGACCCGGACCTCGTGCTCATCGCCCGTACCGACGCGGTGGCCACCCACGGCATCGACGAGGCGATCACCCGGGCCCGCGCCTTCGCCGAGGCCGGCGCCGACGTGCTGTTCGTCGAGGCGCCCACCTCGGAGGCCGACATCGAGCGGGTCGCCACCGAGCTGGAGGGGGTGGCGCCGCTGGTGTTCAACTGGGCCGAGGGCGGCCGCACCCCCCCGCTGTCCCTGGAGCGGATGACCGAGCTCGGCTTCGCCCTGGTCATCTACCCGATCGGCACGCTGCTGGCCGCGACGGCGGGCATCCGCTCGGTGCTCGCGTCGCTCAAGGCCGACGGCGTCCCGTCGCTGGCCGAGCTGCCCGCGTTCGGCGAGTTCACCGACCTGATCGGGCTGCCCGAGGTCCAGCAGCTGGAGCAGCGCTTCTCCGGGAGCTGAGCTGCGGTGTCGGGCTGACCCGACACCGCAGGGACGGGCTGCCTGGATCGTCACGCCCCGGGCGCGACCGGAGGCTGGTCGGCATGGAGACCGCCGCACCGCCGCCGCCCGCCGTCCGCGGCACCCGGCAGCGCCACGTCAGCGACTACACCGACCTCGCCCGCGAGGTGCGCGCGGCTGGTCTGCTGGAGCGGCGACACGGCGCCTACGCCGTGCGCGCGGCCGCGCTGGCGGCCGGGTTCGCGCTGACCGGCGGGGCCTTCGCGGTCCTCGGGGACTCGTGGTGGCAACTGGCCGTGGCCGCTGTCCTGGGTGCGCTGCTGGCGCAGGCCGGCTACCTCGCCCACGACGCGGCACACCAGCAGGTGTTCGCCTCCCCGCGGCGCAACGAGTGGGCGGCCCTGGTGCTGTCGGACCTGGTCGTGGGGCTCAGCCACGGGTGGTGGATGCGCAAGCACAGCCGGCACCACGCCGCACCCAACAAGCGGGGCGCGGATCCGGACATCGCCCCCGACGTCGTCCTCTTCACCCCGGAGGACGGCGCGGCCGCCCAGCGGCGCGGGGGGTTCCGGGGGTGGTCCGCCGCGCACCAGGGCTGGCTGTTCTTCCCCCTGCTGCTGCTCGAGGGCCTCAACCTGCACCGCGGTGCGGTCGTGCACGTCCTGCGGGGCGGGCCCGGCCGGCACCGCGGGATCGAGGCCGCGATGCTCGCCGTCCGGTTCGGCGGGCTCGTGGCGCTGCTCGTGGCGGCCCTCCCCCCGGGCCTGGCCGCTGCGTTCCTGGCGGTGCAGCTGGCCGTCTTCGGCCTCCTGCTCGGGGCGACGTTCGCGACCAACCACATCGCGATGCCGATCGTGCCGCCGGACGTGCGCATCGACTTCCTGCGCCGGCAGACCCTGATGTCGCGCAACATCCGCGGCGGTCGGGCGGTGGACCTGCTCATGGGCGGGCTCAACCTGCAGATCGAGCACCACCTGTTCCCGAGCATGCCGCGGCCCAACCTGCGCCGCGCCCAGCCGCTGGTCCGGGCGCACTGCGCGGCCACGGGGGTGCGCTACACGGAGATGGGCCTGGTGGAGACCTTCGGCGTCGTCGTCCGCCACCTCAACCGGGTGGGCCTGGGCCGGCGCGACCCGTTCCAGTGCCCGCTGGCCCGCGAGCTGCGCTCGGTGCGGTGAGGTCCGGTCACCCGGCGACGGAGCTGCGGACCACGTGGCTCCCGACCCGTGCTCGTGCACTGCCCCCCACCGTGGGCAGAGCACGAGCGGCCGCGGAACCCCTGTCGGCCGGCAAGGCTCAGCGGCCGGTCCACCGCGGCGGGCGCTTCTCCAGGTGGGCGGCGATGCCCTCCTTGCGGTCCTCGCTGAGATAGGGGTTGGGGCCGACGTCCAGCCGCAGGGCCTGCCACAGCGGCAGCTCCAGCGACTTCACCGCGGTCTCCTTCATCCGCCGGATGGAGATCGGGGCGTTGGCGGCGATCGCCTCGGCGAGCCGCAGCGCCGTGGGCAGCACCTCCTCGGCCGGCACGAGGCGGTTGACCAGGCCCCACCGCTCGGCGACCTCGCTGGTCACGTACTCCCCGGTGTAGAGCAGCTCCAGCGCGATGCCCATCGGGATGCGCTTGGGCAGGACGACGGACCCGAAGTTGGCGCCCATCCCGATCTTCGCCTCCGGCAGCCCCATCGGGACCCCGGGCGCGGCCACCCGCAGGTCGCAGGCCAGCGCCAGCTCGAACCCACCGGCGACCGCGGCACCGTTGATGGCCGCGACGACCGGGATCGGCGTCTCGGTGACCACCTCGAACAGCGACCGGGTGGGCCGGTCCATCGGCGGGCGGAACCGCTCGCCCCGGCGGTCGCCCTCGCGGATCTCCTTGAGGTCGAACCCCGCGCAGAACGCGGGGCCGTTGCCGGTGAGCACCACCGCGCGGACCCCGTCGTCCTCCCCGCAGCGCAGCAGCTCCTCGACCAGGTCGGCCTGGACCGCCGAGGAGAGCGCGTTGCGGCGCTCGGGCCGGTCCAGGGTGAGGACGCGGACGTGCCCGCGGTCCTCGACGACCAGACCCGACTCCCGCCGCTGCGCGTCACCCATGCCGGCCAACTTCTCACGTCTGCCCGACGGGGGCGTCGCCGTGCGGTCGCGGACCCGTCTCGCGGACGTCGGCGGGCGTCCCCCCACGGGGGGCCGTCCCCACCGCCAACGGCAGGCTCAGCGCCACCAGCACCGCGCACACCACGTAGGTCCACGACAGACCCAGCGCGGTGCCGGCCACCGCGCCCACCGCCACGGCGCCCACGGCCAGCCCCGAGTCGAAGGCGGCGTTCCAGACGGCGCCGGCCGTAGCCGCCCGGTCCGGCGCCACCCGCCGGAAGGCCGCCACGAGCGTCAGGTTCTGCACCGCTCCCCAGCCGGTGCCGAAGACCGTCGCGCCGAGGAGGACGACGACGTCCGGTCCCGCTCCGCGGCCCAGCACGAGGCCGCCGGCGACCAGCACGAGCCCGGCCGCGCACAGGGAGGGTCCGGCGGGCATGAGCAGCCGGCTGCCGATCCGGTCGGCCAGCGCACCGGCACGCCACCGGGTGAGCGCCGCGCTCACCCCGAGCAGGAGCAGGGACAGCGTGGCCAGCACCCCGTCCGGCCGCTCGATCGGGAGGAAGGTCACCAGCCCGCTGCAGGCCACGGCCGCGGCCAGCAGCACGCCCGCAGGGCCGGCAGCCGCGAGGACCGCGGGGCCGCTCCGCCCGGCTGCGGCGGGTGGCGGGCGCTCCCCCGGCCGGGCGGCGCGGTCGAGGCCGCCGACCAGCGGCAGCGCCAGCAGGGGCGTGGCAGCGAGGACGGCCACCCAGGCGAAGTGCCCGGCCAGGGTGAGCGCCACCCCCGCCGGGACGGCGAGCAGGTTGGGCAGCGAACTGGACAGGCTGTAGATGCCGACGGCCTCCCCGTGGCGCCCGGGAGGCGCGATGCGCGCGGTCAGGGTCGCGCCGACCACGGTCACGACGGCGAAGCCGGCCCCGCGGACCGCGGACACCGCCATGAGCCACCACAGCGCGTCGCCCACCAGGTAGCCCAGGGACGGCAGCCCCATGGCCACCAGGCCGAGCGCGAACAGCCGGGACAGGCCCAGCCGGGCACCGAGCGTCGGCACCGCAGCCTGGGTGAGCACGGTGCACGCGAGCATCACGGTGATCACCAGGCCGGCGGCGGCCGGGGTCGCACCGCCGGCCGCCGCCCAGGACGGCAGCGCGCTGAGGGTCGTGCAGAAGCTGGTGAAGCCGGCCAGGCTGACCACCAGCAGCGCACGCATGGCCGGCAGCCGCCACAGCGACGGCGACGTCGTCCGGGTGGCTCCGGGCCCTCCTGGTCCCGACACCGCGGGGACTCCTCTCCGACGGCGCGCCGGGCTCACACGGGGCGGCGCCGCCGCCAGTCGGTCATGATCTCGGCGAACCGGTCGGGGTCCTCGAAGTACGGGGCGTGCCCGCAGCCCTCCATGACCGCGAGGGTCGACCCGGGCAGCGCCGCGTGCGCCGCGTGCCCCATGGACAGCGGCGTCCACCGGTCGTCCTCGCCCCACACCAGCAGCACCCGGTCGGTGAGTGAGGCCCCGTTGAGCGCGTCGACGACCAGGTCGTCGTTGCAGGGGCCGAGCAGGAAGTCGGCGACCGCGGTCAGCGACTCGCGGGCACCCAGCGAGGAGTTGATCATCGACTCCTCGCGCACCCAGGCGTCGGTCACCATCGCCGGGTCGGCGACGAGGAGGTCCAGCTTGCGACGGACACCGGCGTCGCTGGCGTCGGCCAGGACCTCCCGCGGGACCATGTTCTCCTCGGGCAGGGGCGCCAGCCCGATCGCACCGATGAGGACCACCGAGTCGACGAGGTCGGGCCGGTCGAGGAGCAGGTGGGCCGCGACGTGGGCCCCCAGCGAGGTGCCGGCCACGGTCACGCCGGAGAGACCCAGCTCGTCCAGGACGCCGGCGACGAAGGCGGCGAAGCCGGCCGCGGTGTGGTCCGGTCCGGAGCCCTTGTCGGCCAGGCCGTGCCCCGGGAAGTCGACGGCGAAGACGCGGTAGCCGGCGGCAACCAGGCCCGGGATCGCCGGGGTGAAGCGGTCGGCCCGCGAGCCGGCGCCGTGCAGGCAGATCAACGGCGTGACGCCCCCGGTGGACTCCACCACGCGGGTGCGGATGCCGGTCGCGGTGACCGGGTAGCTGATGACCTGGTCACGGCCGGAGGTGAACGGACGGGCGTCGGACACGAGGGCTCCTGGTCTGTCGGTGTCGAGGGGAGGGACCGCTCCCGGTCCGGCCGGAGCCGGACCGGGAGCGGTGACGGGCTCAGCAGTCGCCGGAGGCGATGAGCGCCTCGACGTCCTCGTAGCTCTCGGCGGTGATCGTCTGGCTGGTCACGTCGACGGTCCGCCCGGCGGGCTCCTCGCCGTCCCGGACGTAGGACACCAGCGTGTCCATCGCCTGCTTGCCGTTCAGGAAGCCACAGAGGGTGATGGTCATGTCCAGCTCGCCCGCGGCCACGGCCTGGCGGGCCGGCTCACCACCGTCGGTGCCGATGATGATGATGTCCTCCATCGCGATGCCCCGCTGCTGGGCGGCGAGCACCCCGCCCAGCGCGATGTCGTCGTTGTCGAAGTAGAGGGCGTCGACGTCGGGGTTCGCCGTCAGCACGTTCTCGGCCGCCGCCAGACCGGCGTCGGAGCTGAACTCACCGGTGTAGGGCCCGTCGATGACGGTGATGCCGGGGTTCTCGGCGAACACCTCCATCGCGCCCTGCGCCTGCAGCTCGCTGAACAGCAGGCCCCGGATGCCGTGGACCATCGCCACCGTGCCCTGGCCGCCCAGGGCGTCCACGAGGTACTGGGCCTTCTCCCGGCCGACCTCGGTGTACTCCTTGCCGACGTGGCCGATCACCGACGGCCAGCCGTCCTCCTCGATGTCGTTGATGGCGGTGAGCACCGGCACGCCGCCGTCGGAGGCCTGCTGGAACACCGGGATCAGGGCGGCCGGGTCGACCGGGACGACGATCACCCCGTCCGGCGACTGGGTGAGCGCGTTCTGCACCTGGTCGTACTGCAGCTGCGGGTCGGTCTCCCCGTAGGTGACGTTGAGCGTCACGCCCTCGGCGTCGGCGCGCTCCTGCGCGCCGGCGACGAAGTCCTGGAAGTAGGGCAGGGACCGCGAGTAGAGGTTCATCTCCACGGTCATCTGGTCCCCACCTCCGCCGCCGCCACCGGAGGCGGCGGCCTCTCCGTCACCGCCGGAGCAGGCGGCGGCGGACAGGACGAGCCCCGTGGCGGCCAGCGCGGCAGCGGTACGGCGCCGGACGTGCGGGTGGGTCAGGGTGGACAGGGTCGAGGTGCGCACGGATACCTCCTGGAGGGGTGGTGGACACCGGCCGGGGGGACGGCGGTGTCCGGGACCGGGGCGGTACGGGCAGGCGGGGAGACCTGCGGACGCGCGCGGCGCGGGCCAGGCGCGGGCTGGGGCGTCAGCGGTGGGGTGCGGTCGCTGACGACGGCGGGACGGGTCCGGTGCCGCCGGGGACCTGGCCGGGCCCGGCGTCCGCCGGTACCGGGGTGGACAGGGCCGGACCGGCGGCCGACGGCGTGACCCGCCGGCGGACCAGGCGCCGGCGGAGGAAGTCGACCGACGCGGCGAGGATGAACACCGTGCCGAGGACCACCTGCTTGTAGTCCTCGCTGATGCCGCTGAGGTCCAGGCCGTTGCGCAGCACGGCGATCAGCAGCACGCCCCAGAGGGTGCGCACGACCGAGCCGCGGCCGCCGTTGAGGCTGGTGCCGCCGACCACGACCGCCGCGATCGCCTCGAGGGCGAGCGTGCCGTTGGCGTTGGGCTGCCCGGACTGCACCCGGACCAGGAGGGCGATCGCCGCCAGCGCGGTGGCCAGGCCGGCGAGGACGAAGACCAGCAGGCGGACCCGGCCGAGGGAGATCCCCGACAGCCGCGCGGCCTCGGCGTTCCCACCGACGGCGAGCACCTGGTAGCCGAACACCGTCTGGCGCTGCAGCCACCACAGGAGCAGGAAGACCGCCGCGGTGCCCCAGACGAGCACCGGGAGGCCGAGCAGCCGGAGCGTGGCCACCTCGCGGAACCCCGACGGGAGACCGCTGACCACCCCGCCGTTGGTCATCGCGAGGGCGACGCCGCCGCAGATGATCATCGTGCCGAGGGTGGCGATGAACGACGGCACCTGCAGCGCGGTGACCACCACGCCGTTGAGCACGCCCAGCAGCAGACCGGCGAGCAGGCAGGCCCCCACGCCCAGCAGGACCGATCCGGTGTCGACCATGACCGTGGCCCCGATGACGCTGATCAGGGCCGAGCCGGTGCCCATGGAGAGGTCCAGCTGCCCCGCCATGATCACGAAGGTCGCGCCGAAGGCGACGATCGCCAGGATCGAGGCCTGCATGAGCACGTTCGTGACGTTGATGCGGGAGAAGAAGGCGTCGTTGGTCGCCGACAGGTAGGCGACCAGGGCCAGCAGGACCACGGGGACGAACAGCCGGTCGAACAGGGCCCCGCGGACCCGGACCTGGGGCCGGGGCGTCCGCTCCCCCGGCGGGTCGCTGCGGACGGGGCGTTCGCGCATCGTGGTCATCGGGAGCTCTCCACTCGGACGGTCGGGCGGGAGGACGGGGTCGGGGTGGACGGCGCGGTGGCGGGGGGCGGGACCGCGGCACCCGCGGCCCGGGGCGCGGCGTCCGGCTCCTCTCCCGCGGTGAGTGCGGTGAGCCGTGCCTGGTCGAGGTCGCCGACCGGGTGGACGCGGGACAGGCAGCCGTGGCGGAAGACCGCGACCCGGTCGGCGAGGCCGAGGACCTCCCGGACGTCGGTGGAGAACAGCACCACCGCGCCGCCGCCGGCGGTGAACTCGTGCAGCAGGTCGTGGATCTGCGCCCGCCCGCCGATGTCGACGCCCTGGGTGGGCTCCTCGACGGCGATCAGCCGGACACCGGAGGCCAGCCACTTGGCCACCAGCACCTTCTGCTGGTTGCCCCCCGACAACGACGACGCCGGCGCGGTGAGGGAGGGCAGCCGGATGTCCAGCCGGGTCCGGTACTCCTCGGCCCGGCGCAGCAGCCGGCGCCGGGAGACCCGGCCGGCGGTGGCCACCTGGCCCAGCGAGGCGAGGGAGATGTTGACCGCGCACGAGTGCTCCAGCACCAGGCCGCGGGCCTTGCGGTCCTCGGGGATGAAGCCGATCCCCTGCGCCTGGGCGTCCCGGGCGGTGCGCAGCCGCACCTCCCGGCCGTCCATCTCCGCCCGGCCGCGCAGCGGCACGTCGCCGCCGACCATGGAGACGAACGTGGCGGCGCCGGAGCCGACGAGCCCGGTGACGGCGAGGATCTCGCCGGCGTGCACGTCGAGGTCGAAGGAGTCGCCCGCGTCGAGGCAGCGGACCTCGCGCAGCCGCAGCAGCACGTCCGGGCGGACGGTGGAGACCTCGGGGCGCAGGGACTCCTGCGGCCGGTCACCCACCATCAGCCGGGCCATCTCCGCGGTGGTCAGTCCGGTGCTGGCGCGCTCGGCGACCCGCGCCCCGTCGCGCAGCACCGTGACCCGGTCGGCGGTGGCCGCCACCTCGTCCAGCCGGTGGGAGACGAAGGCCAGTCCCACGCCGTGCGTCCGGAGGGTGCGCATCAGGGCGAGCACCCGGTCGGCGGCGCTCGGCTCCAGCGACGCCGTGGGCTCGTCGAGGATGAGGAAGCGCGGCTCGGTGGCCATGGCGCGGGCGATCTCGACGAACTTGCGCTCGGCCGGACCGAGCGCGCCGACCGGGGCCCGCGGGTCGAGGTCGACACCGAGCCGGTCGAGCAGCTGCTCGACGCGCTGACGCCAGGCGCGGTGGTCGACCGCGCCGAGCCCGGTCAGCCGCCGCGGGGTGGAGGCGGCGCTGGCCAGCAGGGTCTTCTCGACCGTCAGGTCCGGGAAGAGGTTGTAGTTCTGGTGCACCACCGCGACGCCGGCCGCCTGCGCCTGCTGCGGCGTGGCGAAGACGACCGGGTCGCCGTCGAGGTGCAGGGTGCCCGCCGTCGGCCGGACCGCGCCGGTGAGCACCTTGATCAGCGTGCTCTTGCCCGACCCGTTCTCCCCGAGCAGCGCGTGGATCTCCCCACCGTGCAGCTCGAAGTCGACGTCCCGGAGGACGACGACCCCCGAGTAGTCGTGGACGGCGGCGCGCACGCCGAAGGTGGGCACGCCCGTGGTCGCGGCCATGGCGGTCAGCTCCCCGACCTGCTGAGGAAGTCCGCGACGGTCTTGGTGAGCGCGGCCGGCTGCTCCAGGAACGCGAGGTGCCCGGCACGCGGGATCTCGACGTACTCCGCGCCGGGGATCGCCGCGGCGACCCGCCGGTTGTAGCGCGGCAGCGTGATCCGGTCCTCGTCGCCGTGGACGACCAGCACCGGCGCCTGGATGGAGGGCAGCCGGTCGATCGCGTCGTGGGCGAGGTCGGCGGTGAAGTGGCCGATGAAACCGGAGACGTCCTTCGACCCGGTCCACCCGCGCAGCTGCGCCTCCAGGTCGCAGATCCGCTCGTGCTCCTCCTCGAGCAGCGTCGGCGACCACATCCAGAAGGCGAACTTGGCGAACACGTCCAGCGGGCCGTGCTGCAGCGCGTACCGCCGCGACTCGTAGTGCCGGCGGACGTGGTTCTCGTCCGCGGTGCGGCTCCAGGTGGACAGCAGCACCACCGAGCGGACCCGCTCGGGGTGGTTGAGCACCAGCTCCTGCGCGGTGCACGAGCCGAGGCTGAAGCCCATGACGTGCGCGGACTCGATGCCGAGCGCGTCCAGGAGGGCGACGGCGTCCTCGGCCAGCAGCGCCGGCGTGTAGTCGGAGTCGGTGCAGTCGGCGGTGCCGACGCCGCGCATGTCGTAGGTGATGCAGCGGTACTGGCGGGAGAGCTCCTCGACCTCGTGGGCCCAGGCGCGACCGCTCATCCCGGTGCCCATGATCAGCAGCAGCGGGTCACCGGTGCCGGCTTCCCACCAGGTGGTGGTGTGGCCGTTGACGACGACCTCAGGCATCGTCGACCCCCACCTCGGCGGCGCCCGGGACGGCGGCGATGGCCTCGATCTCGATCAGCAGCGGCTCCTCGACCAGCCGCTCGACGAACAGCAGCGTGTTGGGCGGGTAGTCGCCGTCGGGGTAGATCTCGGCGAAGACCTCGCCCCGGACGCTCATGAACTCCGGGAGGTGGGTCCCGCCTCCGACGAGGTAGGTGGTCATCTTGGCGATGTCGGCGAACGTGCCGCCGACGGCGGCCAGCGCCGTCCCGAGGTTGGCGTAGGCACCGCGCACCTGGTCGGCGAAGCTGCCGTCGCCGTACAGCTCGCCGTCCTCGGTCATGCCGACCTGCCCGGCGATGAACACGGGGTCGCCGTCGGCGACGACGGCCACGTGCGAGTAGCGGCCCAGCGGCTCGCCGAGGCCCTTGGGCTTGCGGTGCAGGGTGACGGTCATGGAGGTGCTCCCTTCGGTCGGCCGCCCGGGTGCGGGCAGCTCGGGATCGGTGCGTGGCGTCGGGCCGGTGGGCGGTGCGGGGGCGGACGCGGTCAGTCGTGGACGGCGCCGTCCTCGGGGACGAGGGCCTTCTGGCTGCGGTCGATCTCGTGGGCGATCTCGAGGCCGTCGGTCATCGACCAGGGCAGCACGCTGTAGGGCTTGTCCGGGTTGTCGCCGGTGACCATGTCGTAGGTCAGCTCGGTCTGGCTGTAGATCAGCGGGTCGCGGTCGTTGTGGTACCGGACCATGTCGAGGTCGTCGGGGAACTCCTGGACGACGCCGTCCTTGATGACGATCTCGACGTTGCGCTTGTCGACCAGGACGTGCAGGTTCTCGGCCGGGTTGCCCTTCACGACGATGACGTCGGCGAGGTAGCCGGGGACCAGCTTCCCGAGCCTGCCGTCGAGGTTCATCATCTTCGCGCCGTTGGCGGTGGCGGCGAGGATGCACTCCATGTTGGACAGGCCGGCGTAGGCCCGCAGCAGCTCCAGCTCGCGGGCGTGCCACTCGCCGTAGGGGGTGATGGCGAAGCCGGTGTCGGTGCCCATGGCGAACTGCACCCCGGCGTCGTGTGCCTTGTGCAGGCTCTCGACGCTCTTCTCCAGCATCCGGCGCGCCCCGTGGTACTGCGGGTAGGGGGCGCCGGTGAGCTCGGGCCAGTCGCCGAGGTTGGCCAGGAGCAGCAGCGTCGGCACGAGGGTGACGTCGTTCTCGACCAGCTTCTCGATGCCCTCGTCGGTCATGACGTTGCCGTGCATGATCCAGTCGAAGCCGGCGTCGGCGGCGGCCCTGACCTCGCCCGGCCCGCGGGCGTGGATGGTGACCTTCTTGCCGAGCTGGTGCACCAGGTCGGCGACCAGCTTCATCTCGTCGTTCGTGAACGCCTGGTAGTCGCCGTACGGGCTGTCGGCCAGCTTGATGAGGTCGACGCCGTTCTTGACCTGGTGCCGGATCTCGCTCTTCATCTGGTCGGTGGTGTTGGTCAGCGTGCCGATGTTGCCGTCCGGGACGCCCACGGAGTCGGGGAACCAGTCGGTCAGGCCGTTGCTCGTGGTCAGGTACCGGCCGGCCGCGGTCATGCGGGGCCCCTGCACCAGGCCGGCCTTGATGCCCTCGCGGATGCCGACGCCGATGTAGTAGCTGCCGCCGGGCTGGGAGATGCTCGTGATGCCGGCCCGGAGCACCTTGCGGGCGTTGGCCGCGGCGATGAGGGTGCGCATCTCCGCGCTGGTGTAGAGGTCGATCTCCTCCTCGTAGCGCGCCTCGCCGTAGGTCATGTGGCAGTGCACGTCGATGAGGCCGGGCATGACGGTGCGCCCGGTGGCGTCGATGCGGCGCATCTTCTCCTTGGGCGGCATCACGATGCCCGTGGTGTCGTCGCCGACGGCGATGATCGTGTCGCCGTGCAGGACGACGTCGGTGTCGGGGCGGGGGTCGGCACCGGTCGCGTCGATGACCGTGCCTCCGGTGATGAGCGTCCAGTCCTCGTACACGGGGACTCCTCTCCTGGGTCGAGGGTGTGCGGGATCGCGGCACGTCCCGGGGCGCCGGTGCGGCCGGCCCCGGCGGGGGCGTGTCGGAGGTGGTGAGGGGGTGCGGCGGGGTCAGTCCCCGTCGGGGGCCAGAGCGGGGGCGACCTGGGCGGCGGTGCCCTGCAGGTGGGCGCGGATCGCCGCCTCCATGGCGTCGGGGTCGCGGTCCTGGAGGGCGGCGAGCATCTCCCCGTGCTCGCGGTGGGCTCCGGCGGCCGAGGGACCGGCCGACACGAGGATGCGGACGTAGAACTTGGCCCGCGCCGAGAGCGTGTCGATCAGGGCGATCAGCTCCCGGTTGCGGCACGGGGCGTAGAGCGTGGCGTGGAACTGCTGGTTGAGCTGGGCCCACACCACCGGGTCGGTGACCCCGGACATCTCGCCGTGCAGGTCCTGCACGGCCCGGATGTGCTCCTCCGAGGTGCCGGCGACCACCAGGCGGCCGGCCAGCACCTCCAGCTGCTCCCGGATCTCGTAGAGGTCCAGCAGCTGCCGGGCCGAGGGCCGGGTGACGACGGCGCCGCGGTGGGCGTCGAAGGTGACCAGGCCCTCGCTGGCCAGGGCGTGCAGCGCCTCCCGCAACGGGGTGCGGCTGATGCCCAGGCGCGCGGCGAGCTCGTCCTGCCGCAGCGGGGTGTCGACCTCGACGCCGCCGCTGATGATCAGGTCACGCAGGGCGTCACGGGTGGCGTCCCGGATGGTGCCGCGCTGGATCGGGGAGAACCCGGCCAGGGCTCCACCGGTCCGGGTGCGGTCTGGGCTCATGCGCTCTCCCCCGGGTCGGTCCCCGGCGGGCCGCCGACGGTGTTGGTCAGGGTGCCCAGCCCGGTGATGCTGACCTCGACAGTGTCGCCCGCCCGGAGGAAGCGCGGCGGGTCGAAGCCGATGCCCACCCCCGCCGGCGTGCCCGTCGCGATGACGTCGCCGGGCTGCAGGGTCATCCCGGCGCTGATCGTGGCGATGAGCGTGGGGACGTCGAAGATCAGGTCGGCGGTCTTCGCGCTCTGGCGCAGTTCCCCGTTGACCCGGGTCTCGACGAGCAGGTCGGTGACGTCGACCTCGTCGGCGGTGACGGCGAACGGGCCCATGGGGCAGGAGCCGTCCAGCGACTTGCCGAGGAACCACTGGCGGTGGTCCCGCTGCACGTCCCGCGCCGTGACGTCGTTGATGATCGTGTAGCCCCAGACGTGGGACAGCGCCTCCTCGACCGGGATGCCGCGGCCGCCCGTGCCGATGATGACGCCGAGCTCGGCCTCGTAGTCCAGCTCGGTGGTCAGCTCGTCGTGCAGCGGGATGACGTCGCCGGGTCCGATGACCGAGCTGGGCGCCTTGGTGAACACGACCGGGCGGTCGGGCACCCCGTTGCTCGGCGTGGAGTTGTACCCGGAGGCGTCGAACTCCAGCGAGTGCTGGTGGTAGTTCTGGCCGACGCAGATGACGTTGCGTGCCGGGCGCGGGATGGGCGCCAGCAACCGGACGTCGGCCAGCGGGATCGGCGCGGTCGAGCAGGGCACCGAGGTCGGCGCGCCGCGCTGGATCAGCTCGAGCAGGCCGAGAGGGGCTCCGTCGGCGCTGACCGCGTACCCGTGGGGAACGGGGAACACGTGCTCGCCGAGCACCGCCCCCACGCCGGGACCGGTGTCGCTGAGGAACGACACGTACTTCACGAGAGAGCCTCCAGGTGGGTGCGCACGGCGTGGGACGGAGTTCGGGGATCAGGCGGTCAGGGAGGTGGTCCGGGCGCCGGCCGGCACGTGCCGGGCGCCCTTGTTCAGGCCGTTCTGGAAGGGGCGGGAACCGGACACCGAACGCAGCAGGCGGGCGCGGACGCCGTCCATGCGGTCGGGGACCTTCGCGACGACGAAGCCGTAGAGGTAGGACCACCACTGCACGTGGTCGGTGAGCGCGCGGTTCTCCCGCTCCCACCGGGCGAGGGCGGTCGGGACGTCCCGCTCGTGCTCGAGGGTCATGGCCAGCGCCATCGCGTTGATGAAGGCGGTGTTGGCGGCCTGCCCGAGGTTGGGCGGCATGGCGTGGGCGGCGTCCCCGATGACCGCGACGTGCCCCTTCGACCAGTAGCGGCAGCGGACGTTGACCAGCCGGTCCCAGCGGCTGGCCTCGGCGAACCGGTCGACCAGGTGGGCTGCGGCGGGGAACTGGGTGCGCCACAGGTCGCGGTCGACCGGCATCCGGCTGGCCCGCTCGTCGGACACCGGGGCGCTCAGGAAGATGTAGTCCTGGCCGTCGGTGCACGGGTTGTAGAGCAGCCGGCGCCGGCCGTGCCAGTACTCGATGATCGTGTCCTCGGGGTCGCCCTCGTCGCGGTCGATCATCATCCGGATGCCGGCCTCGGTGCCGAAGTCCATCCAGGCGGTGCTGAAGATGGACTCGCGCAGCCGGGAGTAGGCGCCGTCGGCGGCGACCACGAGGTCGGCCGCGTACTCCTTGCCGTCCTCCATCTGCAGCCGGCCGTCGGGCGAGGCGCCGACCGCCAGCGAGGAGGTCTCGATCTGCACCCCGAAGTGCTGCGCCTGGGTGATGAGCGCCTCGTAGAGGTCGGCCCGTGGCGGCAGCAGGAGCCGGTCGTCGGGGGTGGTGCGGCGCGACATGAGGACGCCGCCGTGCTGGTCGGCGATCCGCCACTCGGCGATGCTGCGGGCACGCGCCGTGGCCTGGTCGAAGGCGCCGATCGTCTCCAGCGTGCGGAGCCCGCTCTCCCAGATCCAGATGCCGGCTCCGAACATCCGCAGCTCGGGGTTGCGCTCGTGCAGCCGCACCTGCCAGCCGAGCTGGGCCAGGCGGGTGGCGAGCACCAGACCGGACAGTCCCGCACCGGCGATCTCCGCTCTTCTGGGCATGCTCCACCTCCGCGTTCAGGCCTCTGACCTGCACGTTCATTGTTTCGGATCCCGGATCCGAAATCCGGGATCCAGAAGGTAGCGCCGCTCCCCGATGAGGGGAAGGGGTTGATGTGAACCCGGTGGAAGTTCTTTGTTTCGCTCGTGTTATGGCACCCCGTGCCACCGGTGAGCCCGCCCCACCCCGGTCCCACGACGCCCGGCTCCGCGCCGATCGGCGGACCCGGTCGCGCCCCCGTGGACACACTGGCGTGATTCCTGCGCGAGGACCCTTGCGCGCGCGTGACCCAGCTCACTAACGTCTAGTGGTAGGACCTCTTAACCAGAGGTTCACGCACCGTCGACCAGCCGTAACACGTACCGCGTTGACTCCTCCCCGTCGGCCGACAGGGCAGGGTGACGACGACAGTCGCCGAACGACGACAGGGGAAGGGGTGGGCGTGGCCGCCAAGGACGAGCTCGCGAGGCCGGCACCGGCATTCCGCCAGGTCGCGTCGGGACGACTGTCGCGTCAGGTCGTCTCCCAGTTCCAGCAGCTGATGCGGGAGGGCGTCCTCGGGTCGGGCGACAAGCTGCCCGCGGAGCGGGAGCTGGCCGAGCAGTTCAACGTCAGCCGCAACTCCGTCCGCGAGGCCCTGCGCGAACTGGACCTGCTGGGGCTGGTGGAGAGCCGCCACGGCGAGGGGACGTTCGTACGGCACCCTGGCCCGGCGGAGCTCATGGCGCCGTTCCGCACGGTCATCGAGCTCTCCACGCCGGCCGCGGAGTCGGTCATGGAGTTCCGGATGGCCTTCGAGCCGGGCGTGGCCGCCCTCGCCGCCGCCAACCTCACCGAGGAGCGGGAGCAGACGCTGCTGGCGGCACTGGAGCGGTTCGAGCAGGCGGTGCACGGCGAGGGCGCCGTGGAGACCTCGGACGCCGACTTCCACCTCGCGGTGGCACAGGCGACCGGCAACCCCACGGTCATCGCCGTCCATGCCGCCGTCTACGAACTGCTCCACGACATGCGCAAGAAGCTGCCCTCCGCCAGCTACGACCCCCATGACAAGTCGGTCGCCGGGCACCGCGCCCTGCTCGACGCGATCCGTGCCCGGGACCCCGCCCGCGCCGGCCGGGTGATGCACCAGCACCTGCGCGACGTCGCCGGCGAGCTCGAACAGCAGGCGTAGGGACTCCCCACCCCCGCCCGACCCCCTGCCGCTGCCAGAGGTAGGACCACTGAACCACTTCGCGTGACCCTCGGGCCGCCAGCTGTCTCCGGCGTGCCGTCTTCCATGCCGTTCGTGAGGAGAGATCGATGTCCACCACCCACACCCGCGTCGTGATCGTCGGCGCCGGACCCGCCGGGCTGACCCTGGGCAACCTGCTGCAACGGCGGCACGTCCCGTGCGTGATCGTGGACAAGTTCACGCGCGAGCAGTTGGTGAGCCGGACCCGTGCCGGCCTGCTGGAGTACCGGACGGTCGAGACGATCAGCCGGATGGGCCTGGCCAAGCGGCTGTTCGCCGAGGGCCACAAGCACAGCGGCTGCGAGTTCCGCAGCGCCGGGCAGGCCTTCTACACCGACTTCACCCAGTACTACGACGGCCGCTCGCACCACGTCTTCCCGCAGCAGGAGGTGGTGGCCGACCTGCTCGACGGGTTCGTCGAGGCCGGCGGCGACGTCCGGCTGGGGGTGGCGGCCGAGCAGCTGCAGTTCGACGCCGACGGGGTCCGCGTCGTCTGCTCGGACGGCAGCGTGGTCACCGGCGACTTCCTCGCCGGTGCCGACGGTCAGCACGGCCTCGCCCGGGCCACCACCCCTGCCGGCGCCGTCACCGAGTACGAGATGCAGCACGAGTTCCAGTGGCTGACCCTGCAGGCGGAGGCAGCGCCCTCGGCGGACTGCACCATCTACGCCCAGCACGAGCGGGGCTTCGCCGGCCACCTCCTGCGCAGCGACACGGTCACCCGCTTCCACCTGCAGGTGCCGGTCGGCGACGTGGTCGAGAACTGGCCGGACGAGCGGATCTGGACCGAGCTCCGGGCCCGGCTGGAGAAGCCCGGCTGGACGCTCAACGAGGGTCGGATCTTCAGCAAGAACATGCTCGACATGCGCAGCCGGGTCGCCGAGCCCATGCAGTACGGGCGGGTGTTCCTGCTCGGCGACGCCGCGCACATCATCAGCCCGTCCGGCGGCAAGGGCCTCAACCTCGCCGTCGCCGACGCCGTCGAGCTCGACCGCGTGCTGCGCGAGTTCGACCTGGCCGGCGGCACCGACCTGTCCCTGCTGCAGGCCTACTCCGAGCGCCGGGTGCCCGACGTCTGGCGGGCGCAGGAGTTCAGCCACGCGCTGCTCCACATGATGCACACCTACCCGGCCGACAGCCCGGACGCCGCCTTCCGGCAGCGGCTGCAGCAGTCGCGGCTGTGGCAGCTGGCCCACTCCGAGGCCTACGCCACCAACTTCGCCCGCAGCTACATCGGTCCCCTCCCGATCGAGGACTGACCACTCCCCTGTCGCACCACCCCGGCGACGCTGCCGGACCGCGCTCCACCGACCCCGAGAACGAGGTATCGATGGCTCTGAGCACACGTTCCCTGCGGTTGCCGGCCAGCCTGCTGGCCGCCGCCCTGACTCTCACCGCCTGCGGCGGCGGAGAGGATTCCAGCGGTGCGGCGGGGGGCGACCTGCCCACCGTCCGCTTCTCCGGGATGCCCGACCCGGCCCCCCTCCCCGTCCTCGTCATGCAGGAACTCGGCATCGACGAGGAGCACGGCTTCAACGCCGAGTTCATCGAGGTGGACCCGGACGCCTCGACCAGCACCTTCCTGATCGGCGAGAGCGACATCGGCGTGGACCAGGACGCCACCAGCTCGGCGATCGCCAACAACGAGGGCCACCAGGTCGTCTCGTTCTACCCGGCCATGAGCAACACCGCCGCGATCGTGGTCGCCGAGGACAGCCCGTACCAGACGCCGGCGGACCTGGTCGGCAAGCGCGTCGGGCACTTCGGGGACGACTCCGGCACGACCCAGGCGCTGGCGGTCTCCCTGCAGGAGGCCCACGGCATCAACCCGCTCGAGGACTACGAGATGGTGCAGTCCTCCCCGGCGGCGCTGCCGGAGCTGCTGGCCAGCGGCGAGGTCGACGCGATCTTCGACTTCGAGCCCTACGGCCTCCGGGCCATCGCCGACACCCCGGGCCGCTACCTGTTCCAGGTGACCGACTACTGGCAGGAGACCGCCGACTGGTCGCCGCCCCTGGCGATGCTCACGGCCCGCACCGAGTGGCTGGAGGAGAACGGCGACCTCGCCGTCTCGGTCCAGGACGCCTGGAAGGAGGCCGTCCAGGCCATCGTCGACAGCGACTACCAGCTGTTCCTGGAGGAGCCCTACGCGAGCTTCCTCGACGTCGGCAGCGCCGAGGAGCTGAAGGCGCTGGCCGACTACTGCGCCGACCTTCCCTGCTACTCCCCCGAGTGGACCCAGGACGACGTCGACCAGCAGATGGACTACCTGCAGCTCCTGGTCGACCAGGGCGCGCTGGAGGAACTCCCGGCCGACGCGCCGGTCGCCGTCCTCGACGACCTCGTCAAGGGCTGAGCCCGGGGCGCCCGGCCGGTGCCGCCGGCCGGGCGCCCGTCCCCCACTCAGACAGCACGCAGAAAGGAGGCGAGCATGACCGCTGCGACCGTTCCGACGCGACCGTCCCGGCGCCGGCTGCCGGACGCGAACCGGTGGGCGCTGTCCCTGGCCGGCATCGGGTCGATCCTGCTCCTCTGGGCGATCGGCGGCTCCGCCACCCGGTACGTCCCGCCCATCGGTGAGGTGCTCGACGAGCTCCCCGGCTTCCTCGCCTCGGCGGAGGTCTGGGCGGCCGCCGGCGCCACCACCGTCCGGGTCCTGGGCTCGTTGCTCCTGGCGCTGGTCCTCGGTGCCGCCGCCGCCGCCGTCATGCGGCGTGACTGGTTCTGGGGCCGGGTCATGAGCTCCTTCGTCGGCTTCGCCATCGCCGTCCCCAGCACGGTCGCGGCCCTGCTGGCCCTGTACGTGTTCCGCCGGGACCCGGTGGGCGTCTACGTCGTCGTCGCCTTCATCTGCTTCCCCTTCGTGGCCACCGTGCTGCGCGAGGGCATGCGGAACCTCGACGTCAAGGTCGGCGAGATGGGCGACGCCTACCGGATCACCGGTACGGCTCGGCTGCGGCACGTCGTCCTGCCGCAGCTGGCCCCCTACGGCTTCTCCGCGGTGCGCAACGAGTACGCGCACGCCTGGAAGATCGTCGTCCTCGCCGAGCTGTTCGTCGGGAGCAGCGGCATGGGGTGGCAGTTCGCCCGGGCGTTCGACCGCTTCCAGCTCACCGAGGTCGTGCTGTGGCTGCTCGTCTTCGTGGCGATCCTGCTGCTCAGCGAGTACCTCGTCATCCGGCCCATCGAGCGATTCATCCTGAAATGGCGGGTGTCATGACCACCGACAGCTCTCTCATGACCAGCGAGGCCACCCTGATGTCCACCACCGCCGGCGGGTCCCCCGCTCCGTTCCTGGACCTCCGGGACGTCGTCATCAAGCACGGGGACCGGACCGCGGTCGCCGGCGTGGACCTCACGGTGGCGGACGGCGAGTTCGTGGCGCTGCTCGGCCCCAGCGGCTGCGGCAAGTCCACCCTGCTGCACGTCCTCGCCGGGCTGCGGCGGGCGCACTCCGGGGAGCTGCGGCTCAGCGGCAGCCCGGCCACCGCCGACCTGTCGGGCAAGCTGCGCGTCGGGTACGTGTTCCAGGACCACCGGCTGCTGCCGTGGCGGACCGTCGCCCAGAACATCACGATCGCCATGAAGAGCGCCGGCATCCCCAAGGACGAGTGGGACGCCCGGATCGACCGCCACCTCGGCATGCTGCGGGTCGGCGAGTACCGCGACTCCTGGCCGATGCGGCTGTCCGGCGGGCAGCGGCAGCGGGTCTCCATCGCCCGGGCACTGTCGGTCGACCCGGACGTCGTCCTCATGGACGAGCCGTTCAGCGGTCTGGACGAGGTGACCGCGCGGGCCATGCGGCTGGAGCTCTCCCGGCTGCGGGAGGTCTCCTCGGTGCCGACGGTGTTCGTCACGCACTCCATCAAGGAGGCGCTGTTCCTCGCCGACCGGGTCGTGATGCTCAGCCACGGCCCGGCCCGGGTGCTCAAGGAGCTCACGGTGTCGCTGCCGCGGCCGCGGCGGTACGAGGACCCCGAGTTCGGCCGCCTGGAGGCCGAGGTGATCGCCGACGTCCTCAAGGAGTGGGAGCTCACCGACGCCGTGCCGGGTGCGCCAGAGCGGCGGGCGTCGTGAGCACCGCGGTCACCGAGCGCCCGGCGGTCCCCGCGCCGTCGGCCGATGGACGACCGGCCCGGTTCCGCGGCGCGGCGGGCGGCGCCCTCGCCGGGCTCACCGCGGCCGTCCTCGGGGCGGTGCTGTGGCAGCTGGTCAGCCTCACCTCCGACGGCTGGGTCCCCGGGGTCGGCGAGATCGCCACCTCGGTCGCGGACCTGCTGGGCGACGGCGAGTTCTACGGCGACGCCCTGATCTCCCTGCGCCGGGTGCTGACGGTCCTGGTGGCCGCGACCCTGGCCGGGCTCGTCCTCGGCCTGCTGGCCGGGTTCAGCAGCAGGGTCGACAGCTTCCTGAGGCCGATCCTGGTGACCGGGCTGGCCATCCCGGACCCGGTCTACATCATCCTGGTCATCCTGATCCTCGGGATCACCGAGACCTCGGGCATCGTCGCGCTCACCATCGCCATCGTGCCGCTGGTCGCCAACGTGGTGATCAGCTCGGTGCAGGCCCGTGACCGCGGTCTGGACGAGATGGCGACCACCTACCGGCTCGGCCGCGTCGACTACCTGCACCACGTCCTCGCCGGCCAGGTGCGGCCGGCCATCGTGGCGGCCCTGCGCACGTCGTTCGCCTTCTCCTGGAAGCTCGTCGTGCTCATGGAGACGATGACCCAGTCCGACGGGGTCGGTGCCCGGATCTACGAGTCGTTCCGGTTCCTCCGGCCGGCCGACATGATCGCCTACGCGCTGCTGTTCATCGTGCTCATGCGGGTCCTCGAGATGCTGGCCCTGCGCCGGCTGGAGCGCTCGACCGTCGCCTGATCCGCCGCGCTGTCCCCCTCCCCTCCCGGGCGGAGCCGCGTGCGTCCTCCGCCTGCCCTGGTTCCCCACCCCACCCGAAGGAGCAGTTCGTGGACCAGAACCTGTTCAACTCCATCTGCCTGGAGCAGCTGCGGCTGTCGGCGGTGCACGAGGGCGAGACCGTGGCGGTCCTGTCCCGCGGCGCCGAGCGCCCGGAGTACGCCGATGCGTTCCTGTGGGCCGCCCAGCAGCTGGGCGCAGCCACCTACCACATGCGGCTG
>NZ_JBJGZS010000009.1:0-141927 GCF_054050635.1 Geodermatophilus sp. SYSU D00079
CCCCCCCCCCCCCCCCCCCCCCCCCCCCCCCCCCCCCCCCCCCCCCCCCCCCCCCCCCCCCCCCCCCCCCCCGACCCATCTTCGAGACCAGGAGGAGCCCCATGCAGGACGTCCACGGCAAGGTCGCGTTCATCACCGGCGGGTCCAGCGGCATCGGCCGCGGGATCGGCCTGGCGTTCGCCCGCGCCGGCATGACCGTCGTGATCAGCGGCCGGCGCCAGGAGCACATCGACGAGACGAGGGCGGAGTTCGCCGACGCCGGCCTGGAGGTCGACTCGGTCCTCCTCGACGTCACCGACCGGGAGGCCGTCGAGCGCGCCGCCGAGGAGACCGAGCGCCGCCACGGGCGGGTCGACGTGCTGGTGAACAACGCCGGCATCGGGCTGACCGGCCCGGTCATGGCGGCCACCCCGACCGACTGGGACTGGCTGATCGACGTCAACATCAAGGGCGTCGGCAACGGCATCGCCGCGTTCGTGCCGCGGATCCGGGCGCACGGCCAGGGCGGGCACATCGTCAACACCGCCTCGATGGCCGCGCTGATGCCGATCGTCGCCGGGCTGTACTCCATGACGAAGGCCGCCGTCGTCGCGCTGTCGGAGGCGCTGGCCATCGAGCTGGCCCCCGACGGCATCGGCGTCTCGGCCTACTGCCCCGGCCCGGTGCACAGCAACATCGCCGGCGCGGTCGCCAACCGACCCGCCCAGTACGGCGAGAGCGGCTACACCCCGCCGCCGGCGGAGTTCCTCGAGCGGGCCAAGACCCAGCCGTACATGAGCTACGTCGAGGCCGGTGAGCGGGTGCTCCACGGCGTCCGCCGCAACGACCTGTTCATCCTCACCCACCCCGAGTTCAAGGCCGGGGTGCAGGACCGCTTCGACACCACGCTCGCGGCCTTCCCGGACGAGCCGATCAACGAGGAGCGGGCCGCGGCGATCCCGTTCCTCACCGGGCACACGATCTACGCCGCGGAGAAGCGGCTGCCCTCGCCGCGCCTGACCGACCTGCGCTGAGCTCGCACCCCGGCCTTTGTGGCCACTTCGGCCGCGTCTGAACGGCCTTTGTGGCCACTTTGGCCGCCCGGCGCCCGGCCTTCGTGGCCACGAAGGCCGGGTGCGAGCCGGCACCTGTGGACGACGACAGCGCGGGCGGGGCGCCCTGGGCGACCCTGCCGCGATGTCCCGTTCTCACCTCACCGGCGTCTTCATCGGCAGCCACGCCATCGCGGAGGGCTTCCTCACCCGCCGGCAGCTGCGTGAGCGCAGCTACCGGCGTCTCGTCCACGGCGTCTATGCCGACCCGGCGCTGACCGTCGATCACCGTCTGCGGTGTCAGGCCGTCGCCCTGCTCATGCCGTCAGGCACCGCGATCGGCGGCCACTCCGCGGCGGCCTGGCACGGCGCCCCCCTCGCCGGCCCGCACGACCCCGTCACGGTGCTGCGCCCGGCAACCGTGCTCTGGAAGGGACCGCGCGGCGTGCGGGTCCACCGCACCGACCTCCGACCCGGCGACGTCGAGGTACGTGACGGGGTTCCGATCACGTCGGCGCTGCGAACGGCCTGGGACCTGGCAGCGCTCGAACCCCTGGGCACCGCGGTGGCCGCGTTGGACTCGATGGTCCGCGCGGCGGCCGTGACCCTTCCCGCGCTGGTCCGGCTCGCCTCGTCCGGTGCCGGTCGGTGGGGAGTGACCCGGATGCGCGCGGCGGTGCCCCTCGTCGATCCGCGCGCCGAGTCGGCGCCGGAGTCGCGGGTCCGGGTCGCGCTCGTCCTGGCGGGACTCACCCCGATCCCCCAGTACGAGGTCCGCTCGTCGGGTGCGTTCCTGGCGCGGGTCGACCTCGCCTTCCCGGAGGCGCGCCTGGCCGTCGAGTACGAAGGCGCTCACCACTTCGCCGACGGGCAGATCGTGCGGGACGACGCCCGCATCCATCGCCTGGAGGCGGCCGGCTGGGGGGTCATCCGGCTCAGCGCGGCCGACCTCCGCGACCTCGACAGCGTCGTCGTGCGGGTGCTCGCGGCCCTCGCGGCCTGACTGGCGGCCGAAGTGGCCACAAAGGCACGCCGGAGGGCGGCCGATGTGGCCACTTCGGCCGTCGGGGTCAGGGGGCGGGGGTCTCGTCCAGCGGGATCAGCGGGACCGGGCCGGCGAGGTCCTCGGGGTCGGCCGGGAAGTACGCGAAGTTCTTCGCCCGGGCGCCGCCGTCGACGACGAGGTCGGTGCCGGTGATCAGCCGCGCGTAGTCCGAGCACAGCCACGCGACGGCGTGCCCGATGTCGGTCGGCGTCCCGGTGCTCCCCATGGGCACCAGCGGGGGCCGCTCCCCCGTCCAGCGGGCGGGCCGGCGCCACGGCTCGTCGCCGGTGTTGCCCCCCAGCCCGCCGCCCTTGCGACCGGCGTTGAGCATGTCCGCCGGCCGGCCCTGGGCGGCCAGCTCGGCGAGCAGCTCCGGGTTGTCGATGGTGGGCGCGGTCGGCGTGTAGCTGTTCACCCGGATGCCGTAGGGCGCGAGGTCCATGGCCGCGGCGCGGACGAAGTTGTTCACCCCGCCCTTGTTGAACGCGTAGGCGATGACACCGGCCGAGCCGTTCCAGCCGTTGGACGAGGAGATGCAGACGATCGAGCCGCGGATGCCGCGCTCGGCCATCGCGCGGCCGACGATCTTGGTGTTGAGGAAGTAGCCGAGGCCGGACACCTTGATCGACCGCTCGAAGGTCCCCGCGTCCTCGTCGAGCACGCCCTTGCCGCCGAGCATGGCGGCGTTGTTCACGAGGATGTCGATGCGGCCCCACCGCTCGAGGACGGCGTCGACGTAACCCTGCACCGCGGTTTCGTCAGTGACGTCGCCCGGCGCGGCCATCGCCTCACCGCCGTTGCGCTCGATCCGCGCGATCGCGGTCTTGATGACGTCGTCGTTCACGTCGTTGCAGGCGACCTTGGCGCCGTACCGCGACAGCGCCAGGGCGATGCCGCTGCCGATGTTGGGGCCGACGCCGGTGACCAGCGCGACCTTCCCCTCCAGGGAGATCTCCACGTCCGTGCTCCGTTCCGTCCTGGGCCGCGACCGCGGCCGCAGCAGGTGGGTGGGTGGCCCGCGCTGTCCCGCGGGCACGCCGCGGACCCGTGGGCGGGCTGCGCCGCTCCCACGGGTCCGCGGGGGTGGTCCTCCGGCGGGGCGGGCCCTGCCGGTGCTACCGGGTCGAGCTGGTCGCTCAGCCCTTGTCGGCGGGGTAGGTCAGCCGGATGCTCTCCGGCTGCACGCCCAGCACCGGGGCGAGCATCGACTGCATGAGGGGCTTGGGCACGAGGCACTCCTCGCACGCGTCGGGCCCGGCGACGATGGCCACGTTCGCCGAGTCGCCCTGCACGTCGACGTCGAGCCGGTAGTCGTCGGCCTGCAGGGTCTGCTTCAGCTGGTCCAGCTGCGCCTGGTCGATGGTCACGAGGACACCTCCTGGAGGGTGGTCGGCCGGGACTGGGCCGACCAGCGGACGGGCACCGAGCGACCGGACCAGGTGGCCCAGCCGAACGGACGGAAGACCATGGAGATCGCGGCGTTGGCCGCCCCGGCGACGATGACGGGGATCTCCGCGGGTGAGGGCATCATCGGGAACGCCTCGTCGGTCTCGGCCGGGCCGCCGGGGCCGCCGGCCTTGCCGGCCGCGGCGAGCTCGCCGTAGCTGCGGGTGGCGTGCTCGAAGAGCCACTGCTGGACGTCGGCCCGGCTGTACCCGGCGTCGGCCAGGACGTGGGCGTGCTCGGGGCCGAGCACCAGGCCACCGGTGGAGTGCCGGAGGCCCAGGTAGGCGCCCATGCGGGCCAGCGAGTCGGCGAAGTCCTGCAGGACCGCCTCGGCGCTCTCGGTGTGCCGGTTGTCGACGTACTCGCAGCACCGGATGAGCATCGCCGACACCGCGTCGACCCCGGGCTCGAGCCCGCCGACGACACTGAACGGCTCCCACGGCGAGAGCTCCTCGTTCTCACCGATGAGCAGCTGCCACCGGCCGGGCACGCCCTGGGTGGCCTGCTCCAGCTCCTGGGGCTTGATGCCGTAGCCGTTGCGCACGATCAGCCCGATCGCCCGCGCGATGGTGGCGTTGGCCCGGAAGCCGGGACCGAACACGCCGCCGGCGCAGTTGATGCCCAGCCGCTGGCGCACCGGGCCGTTGACCACGAGCAGCGGCGCGGGGCCGCTGGTGGACTGCCAGGCACCGCCGTTGGTGGACGGCTCGCCGTTGAGGGCGTCCCACGCGGCCAGCACCACCGGGAAGTACGCGGGCTCGCAGCCGGCCATGATCGCGTTGACCGCGGCCTGCCGGAGGGTGACCCGGCGTCCCAGGTGCTCCTGGGCGCCGATGATCTCGCCGGGGTCGCGGTCGGTGGTGGCGAGGAAGGCCTGGACGTCCTCGGCCGTGGCCGGGACGACCGGCAGGCCGTCGGTCCAGCCCTGCTCGTAGCAGTACCGGATGGCCTCCTGCGCCGTCCGGACCGGGTCCTGCACCGCCGTCACGAGGCCACCGCCGCGGCGGGGCGGGTCAGCATGCCGACGATCTCCGGCAGCGCCTGGACGGCGCGCTCCCGCACCCCCTCGCGGGACAGGCTCGCCACCGGGTGGGCCGTGGTGACGTACTCGTAGCCCGGCGTCCCCTGCAGGTTGGCCATCGCGTCGGCGCTGACGCGGAAGGCGTCGCTGCAGATGACCGCGGCGGGGATGCCGGCCGCCTCCAGCTGCAGCCCGTCGGCGACGGCGGAGGCCGAACAGGACCCGCAGTCCCCGACGCCCACGACGACGACGTCGGTCTCGCCGCGGAACTCCTCGAGCATCTCCGGCGGCGCGGGGTGCACGATGCTCGGCTTGGTCCGGGTGAGGACGGTGCGCACGCCGTGCTCGGACTCCAGCAGCGCCGACAGCTCCTCCAGGAAGTCCGCGGCGTTGCGCTTGGTGTTGACCAGCAGCCCGAGCCGGAGGCCGGACAGCTGCGTCGGCCGGGTGGCCAGCGCCGTGCGACCCCGGTCGTCGCCGGGTGCCCCCACGGTCGGGTCGACGATGCTGTCGAACACGGACCCCTCCTGGCGGGTCACAGGGCCTGCTGCGGAGCAGGCCGGGACGGCGCGGTCGGCTGGGCCGGCACCGGCGGCGGCGCCAGCGTGGCACCGGCCGGCTTCGGCGGCAGGTCGGCCGGGGCGATGTCCAGCGGGAAGTGGCAGGCGACCTGGTGGCCGGGCAGCCGCTCGACCAGCTGCGGTGCCTCCTCGGCGCACTTGAGCTGCGCCCGGGGGCAGCGGGTGCGGAACCGGCAGCCGCTGGGCGGGTCGATCGGCGACGGCGGCTCGCCCGGCAGCGCGACCGGCCGGTGCGCGGCCCCGGTCACCGGGTCCACCCGCGGGATGGAGTCCAGCAGCGCCGAGGTGTAGGGGTGCAGCGGCTGGCGGTACATGCCCTCCGCGGGGCCGATCTCGGCCAGCTGCCCCAGGTACATGACCGCCACCCGGTCGCTGACCTGCTTGACCATCGCCAGGTCGTGGGCGATGAACAGGTAGGAGAGGTTCAGCTCGCGGCGCAGCTTCTCGAAGAGGTTGAGCACCTGGGCCTGGATGAGCACGTCCAGGGACGAGACCGCCTCGTCGGCCACGATGAGCGCGGGCTCCAGGGCCACGGCCCGGGCGATCGCGACGCGCTGGCACTGGCCGCCGGAGAGCTCGAACGGGCGTCGCTTGGCGTACTGCGAGGGGTCCAGCCCGACGAGGTCGAGCAGCTCCTCGACCCGCCGCTTGCGGGTGGAGGCGTTGCCCTGGCCGTGCCCGACCAGCGGCTCCTCGACCAGCTCGCTCACCCGCCAGCGCGGGTTCAGCGAGCCGAAGGGGTCCTGGTAGACCATCTGCATCTGCCGGCGGGACTCCTTGAGCTCCTTCCGGCCGGCCTTCATCAGGTCGGTGCCCTGGAACTCCACGACCCCGGACTTGGGGCGGGGCAGCTGGATCACCGAGCGGGCCAGGGTGGACTTGCCGGAGCCGGTCTCCCCCACCACGCCGAGGGTCTCGCCGCGGTAGATGTCGAACGACACGTCCGACACCGCGTGCACCACGCCGCCCTTGACGCCCCCCGCCGCCTGCACGGGGAACTCCTGCACCAGGTTGCGGGCCCGCAGCAGCGGGGTGCGCGCGCCCGACCGGTCCCCCGCCGTGCGCTCCTCGACCGCGGTCATCGCTGTTCTCCGTTCGCGGGGTGCGTGCCGGTGCCCGAGCCGACCGGGTGCCAGCAGGCGAACCAGTGCTCGGGGTCGTGCTCGATGAAGGGCGGCATCTCCAGGCACTTGTCGGTGGCGTTGGAGCACCGCGGCCGGAAGGGGCAGCCCTTGGGCAGCGCCGAGAGGTCCGGCGGCTGGCCGGGGGTGACCTCGAACAGCGAGTGCGGCTCGCGGTCCAGGGCCGGGATGGCCCCCAGCAGGGCGTGGGTGTAGGGCATCCGGACGTTGGCGAACAGCACCTTCGTCGGGGCGTACTCCACGGCCCGGCCGGCGTACATGACGACGACGTCCTGGGCGTAGCTGGCCGCCAGCCCGAGGTCGTGGCTGATCATGATGACCGCCATGCCGAGCCGCTCCTGCAGCTCGACCAACAGCTCCATGATCTGGGCCTGCGTCGTGACGTCGAGGGCGGTGGTGGCCTCGTCGGCGATGAGCAACCGCGGCTCGCCGGCCAGCGCGATCGCGATCATGACGCGCTGGCGCATGCCGCCGGAGAGCTGGTGCGGGTACTCGTGGAAGCGCCGCTCGGCCGCGGGCAGCCGCACCAGCTTCAGCAGCTCGACCGCGCGGGCGTGGGCGCCCTTCTTGTCGAGGTCGCTGTGCAGCCGGACCGCCTCGGTGATCTGCGCCCCGATCTTCATCGTCGGGTTCAGCGAGCGGGCCGGGTCCTGGAAGACCATCGCGATGTCGCCACCGCGCAGCGCCTGCATCTCCCGCTCGGACAGGCCGAGCAGGTCGCGGCCGTCGAACCGCACCGAGCCGGAGATCTTGGCCGTCGGCGGCAGCAGGCCCATGAGCGCCCGGGAGCTGACGCTCTTGCCCGATCCGGACTCGCCGATGATGGCCAGCATGGAGCCGGGAGTCAGCTCGTAGGACAGCCCGTTGACGGCGTTGATCTTCCGGCCACCGCGGGTGAACTGGACCCGCAGGTCCTCGACGACCAGGAGCGGCTCACCGGGGGCGGACGCCGCGGCCGGGCGGTGCCGGCCGGCCGGATCGGGGGCGATGACGCCCTCGGACACGATGGTGTCCGCCACGGGGAGGGCCGCCGTGCGCTTGCTGCTCATCGACCACTCCAACGTGCGCGCAGGTTCTCGCCGAGCAGGTTGAAGGCGAGGACGGTGACCAGCAGGGCCACGCTGGGCCAGACGACCAGCATCGGCGTCGCCGAGAGGCTCAGCTGGCCCGTGGCGACCATGTTCCCCCAGCTGGGAGCCGGGTCGGGGATGCCGAGGCCGAGGAAGCTCAGCGCGCCCTCGATGATGATCACGATGCCCATGCCCAGCATGCCGAAGGTGATCAGCTGCGGGGCGATGTTGGGCGCCAGGTGCTTGAACAGCATCCGCCACGGCGACGTCCCGGCCAGCTGCGCGGCCGCCATGAACGGCATCTCCCGCAGCCGCAGCACCGCCGAGCGGGCCAGCCGGGCGAACGCCGGGACGCTGAAGAACGCCAGGGCGAAGATCGTGTTCGTCATGCTCGGGCCGAGCGCCTGCGCCACCGCCAGGGTGAGCACCAGCGACGGGAACGCGATCAGCACGTCCAGGACGCGCATGATGATCGTGTCGACCCAGCCGCCGACGTAGCCCGACAGCGCGCCGAGCGTCCCGCCGACCACCAGGCCGAGCAGGTTGACCGCGACCGCGATCCACAGCGAGGACTGCCCGCCGTTGAGCAGCCGCGACAGGATGTCGTTGCCGTTCGGGTCGGTGCCCAGGACGTGCCCCGGCGAGAACGCCGGCTGGTTGCTCTCCAGGACGTTGCCGCCCACCGGGCTCGGCAGCGACAGCAGGGTCGGGCCCAGGAAGCAGGCGATCAGCACGAACGCGATGAGTCCGGCGGGGATCCACGTGCCGAGCTGGCTGCGCCAGCGTCGGCTGCGTGCACCCGCCCGGGCCTCGGCCTCGTCGACCTCCGGGCTGAGGGAGAACGACGGGGCAGGCTCAACGACTGCCATAACGGATCCTCGGGTCCAGGACGGCGTAGAGCAGGTCCACGACCAGGTTGGCGACCACCGCGACCAGCGCGAAGATCACGACCGCGGCCTGCACGACGACGAAGTCTCGGGTGTTGATGGCCTGCAGCAGCATCTGGCCGATGCCGGGCAGGGCGAAGATCTGCTCGATGATCACGGTGCCGCCGATGAGTGCACCCAGGTTCAGGCCGACGATCGTGATCAGGCCGAAGGACGAGTTCCGGAACGCGTGCTTGATCAGCACCGCCCAGGAGCCCACGCCCTTGGCCCGGGCCGTGGTGACGTACTCCTCCTGCTGCATCTGGTCGACCAGGTCCCCACGCAGGAACCGGGTGTAGTAGCAGAACAGGGGGAAGCCGATCGCCGCCGACGGCAGGATCATCCCGCGCAGGTTGGCCCAGAGGCCGTCCTCCAGCGGGGTGTAGCCGATCGCCGGCAGCCAGCCCAGGGAGACGGCGAACACCAGCACCAGGAGCAGGGCCAGGACGTAGTTGGCGACCGACAGCCCCAGGGTGCTGATCATCATGCTGACCCGGTCCATGACCCCACCCGGCTTGTGGGCGGCGAGGAGGGCCACCGGCACGGCCAGCAGGAGCGAGACCACGAACGCCAGGAACACGAGCTCGCCGGTGACCGGCAGGCGGGCGGAGAGTACCTCGCTCACCGGCTGGCGGCTGACCAGGGAGTTGCCCAGGTCACCGGTGACCGCGCCCTGCAGCCAGTCGAAGTAGCGGACCACCCCGGGCCGGTCCAGACCCAGCTGCTGCTCCAGCAGCGCGATGTCCTCGGGGGTGGCCTCCGGGCCAAGCAACTGCTGGGCGGCGTTGCCCGGGATCAGGCTGAGCACCCAGAACGTCAGCACCGTGACGCCCAGCATGATCGGGATGGCCATCAGCAGGCGCTTGACGACCAGCCGGAGCACCGGCGAGCCGGTCAGCCGGGAGAGGGGGGAGACCCGCGGGTCCCGGCTGACCGGGACCCGCGGGGTGGCCGTCGCTGTCACTGCTCCCGCCAGACCTCGTCCCAGATCACGCCGGTGTTGACCAGCAGCGGCGGGATCTTGGTGGTCAGGCCCGGGCCGTGCACGCCGGTGGCGGCGAGGTTGGCCGGCGCGAAGGCCAGACCGAACGGCGCGTAGAAGTTCTGCGCGATCCGCTCGGCGGCCTGCCGGTACAGGTCGGCCCGCTGCGTCTCGTCGACGGTCGCGGACGCGTCGGCCAGCAGCTGGTCCAGCTCCGGGTCGGCGACGCCGCTGTAGGGGACGCCGGAGTTGAACCGGAAGCCGACGCCGACACCGGCGGCGGGGTCCCAGGCACCGGCGGTCTGCAGCATCGCCTGCCACTGGCCACCGGTGAACTTCTGGATGACGCCGGACAGCTGCGAGTCCTCGATGGTCACGTCGATGCCGGCCTCCTGCCACTGCGTCTGCAGGGCGGTGTTGATCTGCGTGGCGACGTAGTTGCTGATCGTGCCGATGTTGACGGTCAGGCCGCCGAGCTCCTCGACGAGCTCCTTGGCGCGGTCCAGGTCGTACTCGGGGTAGCCCTCGACCTGCTCCTCGTAGAACTTGCCGCCGGGGGCGGTGAAGCCCTGGCTGACCTCGTAGTTGCCGCCGAAGATGCCCTCGTTGATGGCGTCGAAGTCGGTGGCGCGGTAGATCGCCTCACGGGCCCGCGGGTCGTTGAACGGCGCGATCTTGGTGTTGAGCTGGATGACGTAGGGCGAGGTGGCCGGCTGGATGGTCACCTGCATCTGCCCGTTGGCCTGCGCCTGCTCGAGCAGCGGGGTGGTGTTGAGCCCCTCGTAGGCCTGCGCCTGGCCGGCCTGCAGCGCCTGGTAGGCGGGCTGGTCGCCACCGATCGACTGGAAGGTGAGCTTGTCCAGGTAGGGCAGGCCCTCCTTGAAGTAGTTCGGGTTCTTCTCCAGCTCCAGGACCGAGCTCAGCTGGTTCTCCACGACCGTGAACGGCCCGGCGCCGACCGGCTTGATCTTGAAGGCGTCCTCGCCCATCTCCTGCAGCGCCGTCGGGGAGGCGATCCAGTTGACGTTGCTCACCGGGAACGAGGCCAGGATGGCCGGGTAGGGCCGGGTGAAGCTGAGGGAGATGGTCAGCGGGTCGATGACCTGGATGCCGTTCTCGGCCAGCGGCCAGGTCGGCTTGCAGGTGCAGGGGTTGGCCAGCGCCCGCTCCCAGTTGGCGCGGACCGCCTCGGCGTCCAGCGGCGTGCCGTCGGTGAACTCGATGCCCTCGCGGAGCTTGATGGTGAAGCTCGTCCCGTCCTCGGACATCTCGTAGCTCTCGGCCTGGTGGCCCTCGACGCGGGCGTTGGAGCCGTCGTCGTCGGCGCGCAGCAGGAACAGGCCACCGAAGATCGCCTGGTTCATGGCGATGTTGGAACCACCGGTGGTGTTCGTCGCGGGGTCCAGGCCGGCCGGCCAGCTGCCCGCGAACGAGGCGTCCTCCAGGACGGTCAGCTCGCCGCCCTGCTGCGGCTCGCCCACCGGTCCCCCGGTGCCGCCGGAGGCGGACCCTCCACTGTCGCCGCCACCGCCACAGGCTGACAGTGCCAGCGCCGCGGCGGTGAGAAGGGACAGGATCGTCCGTTGCTTCATGTAGGTGCTCCCCTTGGGGCCTGGGTGGATCGGGCGGGACGGTGTGGGCTGACGTCGAGGACTCGCTCGGGCCGTCAGGGACGTGGGCACACGCAGTGATGGCGGTCACGCGGGGCTCGACCAGATTCCGCGAGCGACCTGCCCGGGGGCCCCGCCGCTTTCGCCCCGCGGAAGACAACTTCGGGGTCGCGGGCGGACCGCCCGGTCCGCTGCCGGGGCCCCGGCACGCGGGGTGCCGGTGGCACGGACGGGGCTGCCGGCACCCCTCCGTGGCGACGGCGGGTGAGCGGCACCACACCGCGGGCACGGGCCGGTCCGCTCGTCACGGACGCCGCCGGGGAGCGAAGCTGGTGCCATGACCAGACAGCTCCGCCCGGCTCCGGGAAGTGACCGCTCGGCTGGGCCGCGGCTGGCCGGGCACGCCGGCGGGACGGCGACGGCGGCCGGCCGCGTGCTGGCGGTGCTGGACGCGTTCGGCCCGGCACACGCCTCCCTCACCCTCAGCGAGATCAGCCGCCGCTCGGGTCTGTCCCTGACCACGACGCACCGCCTGGTCGGCGAGCTCAAGGCGTGGGGCGCCCTGGAACGCGGTGCCGACGGCCGCTACGGGATCGGGCTGCGGCTGCTGGAGCTGGGCGCGCTGGCGCCGCACGGTCTCCAGCTCCGCGAGGTCGCCGTCCCGTACGTGGACGACCTGCACCAGGCCACGCGGGCCAACGTGGTCCTGGGCGTGCGCGACGGGTCCGACGTGGTCTACGTCGAGGCGCTGCGTGCCCGGGGCGCGGTGCGGCTGATGAGCCGGATCGGCGGGCGGTGGCCCCTGCACACGACGGGGACCGGACAGGTGCTGCTGGCCTTCGCCGACCCGGAGGTCCAGGAGGAGGTGCTCAGCGGCCCGCTGGAGGGGTTCACGCCGAACACGATCACCGACCCGGCGGTGCTGCGCCGCACGCTGGCCGAGGTGCGGCGCACGGGTGTGGCGGTCGCGGAGAACCAGCTGACCGCCGACGCGCCCGCGCTCGCCGTCGCCGTCCCCGTGCGGGGTGCCGGCGACGAGGTGGTCGCCGCCCTGGGTGTGACGGTGTCGGCCGGCACGACGCAGCCGCAGGCGCTCGTGCCGGTGCTCAACGCGACCGCACGCGGCATCTCCCGTGCCCTCGGCGCGCCGTCGGCGCAACCGTCGGTCCGCCGCCGGCCGTGACGCCGCGGTGGCCCCGGGCCGCAGCCCGGGGCCACCCGGGGGTCAGCGGGTGGGCGCCGTGCCCAGCCAGCGCCAGGCGTTGTTCCAGAGGATGTCGTCGAGGACGTCGTCGGACAGCCCCATCGACTTCAAGGTGCGGCCGGCCGGCTCCTCGCGCGGCATGGCCGGGAAGTCCGAGCCGACCAGCAGCCGGTCGGACCCGAGCAGGTCGATGAGGTAGGTCAGCGCGCGCCGGTCGAAGACCAGCGAGTCGTAGTAGAAGCGCCGGGCGTACTCCAGCGGGGACGGGCCGTCGTCGGGCATGACGGCGCGCTCGGGGTTCTTCGGCTCCTCGTTCCAGGAGCCACCCCAGAAGTACTGGTGGCGCGGGATCATCAGCGGGTAGCCGCCGGCGGCGTGGCTGAAGGAGATCCGCAGGTCGGGGCACTTGGCCGCGGTGCCGCCGGTGACCATCGAGGCGGCTGCGAAGGCGCCCTCGACGCCGACCACGTAGGTGCCCATGGCCGACATCGGCAGCCGCTCGGTCGGCGAGGGCATCGCGTGCACGAAGACCGACAGGCCCAGGCGCTCGACCTCGGCGAAGAACGGCAGGAACTTCTCGTGGCCGATCGAGGAGCCCAGGATGTTCGAGGCGATCTCGACGCCCTTGAGGCCCTGCTCCTTGATCGCGGCGAGCTCGGCGGTGGCGGCGTCGGGGTCCTGCATCGGGACCATGCCCAGGGCGAGCAGCCGGGTGGGGTCGGCCTGCACGAGGGTGGCGCTGAACTCGTTGACGTGGCGGGCCAGCGACAGCCCGTCGGCCAGGGGAAGGTCGTAGCGCAGCAGCGGCGGCATCGGGCTGAGCACCTCGACGTCGACGCCGTTGGCGTCCATGGCCTCGATGCGGCGCTCGGCGTCGAAGAAGACGTCCTTGGCCTTGAACTGCATCTGCCCGAACAGCAGGGTGCGCGCGGTCTCGCCGTCCACGGCCTCCATGCGGGGGAAGCACTCGGGGGCGTCGGCCGGGTAGTCGTACGGCAGCAGGTGGGCGTGGGTGTCGATGAGCATGCGGTCCTCCGGTCAGAGGTTCGGGTGGACGGAGACGTGGACGGCGGACTCACCGGGCACCTCGCCGGCGAGGACCTCGATGGCGTGCGCGGTGTCGTCCAGGCCGAAGGTGTGGGTGTGCAGCCGCTCCAGCGGGAAGCGGCGGGACTCGATGAGCGCGATCGCCTCGGCCATGGCCTTGGCGTCGACGCCGAAGGCGCCCTGCACGGTCAGCGCCCGGTTGATGATCAGGTCGGTGCGCAGCGGGATCTCCCGGTTGCCCTTGATGCCGGCGAGCACGACCCGGCCGCCGTGCTTGGTGGCCAGCAGCGCGTCGGTGACGGGGCCCGCGGCCATGGGGGTCAGCTCGAGGGTGACGTCGACGCCGCGGCCGCCGGTCAGGTCGCCCACCCGCTCGACGACGTCCTCGGCGGCGTCGCCGTCGACGACCAGGGCGTGGTCGGCCCCGAACTCCCGGGCGAGGGCGAGCTTGTGCGCGTCGGCCTCCAGGCCGGTGACGACGACCGTCCCGGCCCCGGCGGCCTTGGCCGCGATGACCGCGGCGATGCCGCGCAGGCCCGAGCCGAGCACGAGCACGGTGTCGCCGAGCTGCACCTGGCCGTAGTGCAGCGCCCACCGGACGCCGGCGCCCATGGAGTTGTACATGGCCGCGACCTCGACCGGCAGGGTGTTGTCGATCTTGTGGACGACGGACCCGGGCGCCAGGTACATGTACTGGGCGAACCCGCCCCACAGCGACGGCGCCACGTCGACCGGGGTGACCCCGTGCCCGCCGACGCGGTTGCGGCAGGCCTGGTAGTTGCCGACCAGGCAGTCGAAGCAGTTGCGGCACGGGATGACGACCTCGAGGGCGACCCGGTCCCCGGGCTGGACGCCCCAGCGCTTGGCGGCGTTCTCGCCGACCTCCTCGACGATGCCCATGGGCTCGTGGCCGGGGATGAACGCCGGGCTGTCCGGGCGCGCGTGGCCCTTGTAGAACTCGACGTCGCTGCCGCACAGGCCGTTGGCCTCCAGGCGCAGCAGGCCGTCGTCCGGTCCCACCTGCGGGCGGGGGAACTCCTGGATCTCGATCTTGCGCGGGCCCACCTGGACCGCGGCGCGCACCATGTCGGCCAATTCGTCCTCTTTCCTCGTACCGAGCCGGGGAACCGGGCGCCCGTCGGCGTGCGCCGCCGGCGGGCCGGACCCGGGGCGGGACCGCGCGGGGATCCCGCACCACTCGTGTGCCGCGGGTCACGCTAGGTCGGCCGCGAGCGCCGTCACCACGACACTTCCGCCGTGCGGTGGACCGGCCCTCAGGCCCGCGGCAGGAGGAGCAGCCCCGGGTCGACGTCGGCCACCGTGCGGCAGCCGGTCAGCGCCATGGCACGCAACAGCTCGGCCCGCAGCAGCTCCAGCACCCGCTCGACGCCGGCCTGCCCGCCCGCGGCCAGCCCGTAGAGGTAGGGCCGGCCGACCAGCACCGCGGTGGCGCCGAGGGCGAGGGCCTTGAGGACGTCGGTGCCGCGCCGCACGCCGCCGTCGAGGAGGACCGGGACCCGTCCGGCGACGGCGTCGACCACCGCGGGCAACGCCTCCACGGTGGCCTGGACGCCGTCCAGCTGCCGTCCGCCGTGGTTGGAGACGACCACCCCGTCGGCGCCGGCGTCCAGCAGCCGCGGGACCTCCTCCCGCCGCAGCACGCCCTTGACCACCAGCGGCCCGGCCCACAGGTCGCGGACGAACGCGAGGTCGTCCCAGGTGACCGGGCGCGGTGCGGCCAGGACCTGCCGCTGCGTCGCCCAGGCCGACAGCCGGCCGTCGCGGCGCGTGGGCAGGTTGCCGCGGAGGAACTCCACCGCCCACGCCGGGCGGGAGGCGCCGTGCAGGAGCATGCCGGGCGTGGGCCGCACCGGCAGGGCGAAGCCGTTGCGGCGGTCGCGCTCGCGGCCGCCGAAGACGGGGGTGTCCACGGTCAGCACCAGCACCCGGTAGCCGGCGGCGGCCACCCGGTCGAGGAGCGCCGGCACCTCCTCGCGCGCGGGTGGCAGGTACAGCTGGTACCAGAGCCCGCCGCCGCCGGCCCGCGACACCTCCTCCAGCGGGTAGCCGGTCACCGTGCTCTGCACGTAGACGGTGTCCTGGGCGGCCGCGGCCGCGGCGACGGCCAGCTCGGCCCGGCGGTGGGCGACCCGGCCACCGCCGGTCGGCGCCAGCAGCACGGGCAGCGAGACCCGCCGGCCGAACAGCTGCACCGCCGCGTCGACGGAGGACACGTCGGCCAGCACCCGGGGGCGCAGCCGGATCTCGCGGAAGGCGGCCTCGTTGCGGGCCAGGGTCAGCTCGTCGTCGGCACCGCCGTCGACCATGTCGAAGACCGGGCGCGGCAGCCGCCTGCGGGCCAGCTCGCGGACGTCGGCGAGGTTCACGGCCGAGCGCAGGCGCACGGTGCCTCCTTGCGGGCACGGAGCCCGGGAACGGCCCGGCGGGGACGGCCGGAGCCGTCCCCGCCGGGGATGAGCGGTCCCGCGGGCACCGGTCGCCCGGGGCCCGCGGGGAGGGGCCGGTCAGCCCTGGTCGCGCCAGACCTCGTCCCAGATCACGCCGGAGTTGACCAGCAGCGGCGGGATCTTCGTGGTCAGACCCGGGCCGTGCACACCCTCCACGGCGAGGTTGGCCGGCGCGAAGGCCAGACCGAAGGGAGCGTAGAAGTTCTCCGCGATCCGCTCGGCGGCCTGCCGGTAGAGGTCGGCCCGACCGTCCTCGTCCAGGGTGCCGGCCGCGTCGGCCAGCAGCTGGTCCAGCTCCGGGTCGGCGATGCCGCTGAACGGCGACGTCGAGGTGAACCGGAAGCCGACGCCGACACCGGCGGCGGGGTCCCAGGCACCGGCGGTCTGCAGCATCGCCTGCCACTCGCCGGAGTTGAACGACTCCACCAGGCCCGAGAGCTGGAAGTCCTCGATGGTGACGTCGATGCCGGCCTCCTGCCACTGCGTCTGCAGCGCGGTGTTGATCTGCGTGGCGACGTAGTTGCTGATCGTCCCCAGGTTGACCGTCAGGCCGCCGAGCTCCTGCACCAGCTCCTTGGCGCGGTCCAGGTCGTACTCGGGGTAGCCCGCGACCTCACGCTCGTAGAACTTGCCGCCGGGGGCGGTGAAGCCCTGGCTGACCTCGTAGTTGCCGCCGAAGATGCCCTCGTTGATGGCGTCGAAGTCGGTTGCCCGGTAGATCGCCTCCCGCGCCCGCGGGTCGGTGAAGGGTCCGGTCTTGGTGTTGAGCTGGATGACGTAGGGCGAGGTGGCCGCCTGGATGGTCACCTGCATCTGCCCGTTGCTCTGCGCCTGCTCCACCAGCGGGGTGGTGTTCATGCCCTCGTAGGCCTGGGCCTGGCCGGCCTGCAGCGCCTGGTAGGCGGGCTGGTCGCCACCGATCGACTGGAAGGTGAGCTTGTCCAGGTAGGGCAGGCCCTCCTTGAAGTAGTTCGGGTTCCGCTCGAGCTCGAGGGTGGTGCTCAGCTGGTTGTCGACCACGGTGAAGGGCCCGGCGCCGACGGGCTTGATCTTGAAGGCGTCCTCGCCCATCTGCTGCAGCGCCGTCGGGGAGGCGATCCAGTTGACGTTGCTGGCGGGGAAGCCGGACATCACCGCGCCGTTGGGGGCGGTGAAGGTGATCGACACCGTCAGGGGGTCGATCACCTTGATCGGGTCGGCGGCCAGCTGCCAGGTCGGCTTGCAGCTGCAGGGCGCGGCGAGCGCGCGCTCCCAGTTGAACTTGACCGCCTCGGCGTCCAGCGGCGTGCCGTCGCTGAAGTCGATCCCGTCGCGGAGCTTCACGGTCAGGGTGAGGCCGTCGTCGGACAGCTCGGCGCTCTCGGCCTGGTGGCCCTCGATGCGGGCGTTGGAGCCGTCGTCGTCGGCGCGCAGCAGGAACAGGCCGCCGTAGATGGCCTGCATCATGGCGATGTTGGCGCCACCGGTGGTGTTGGAGGCCGGGTCCAGCCCGGTGGGCCAGCTGCCCGCGAACGCGGCGTCCTCCAGGACGGTCAGCTCGCCACCCTGCTGCGGTTCGCCGGCGGCGGCCTGGGTGCCGGTGTCGGTGTCGCCGGTGTCGCCGCCGCCGCACGCGGACAGCGCGAGTGCGGTGGCGAGGAGGATGGACGGGATCGTCCGTTTCTTCATGTGGGTGCTCCCCTTGCTGGGTCGGCCTCGAGACAACTGCGGGCTGAGCTGGGAGGTGCGGGTGGAGCCCTCCGGCGGGACCACTGGTCACCGACCGGTTCAGTGACGCACGTCACTGCGACGCACAAGATCCTGGGCGGCGCCGAGCGCGCGGACCGGCGCTTGCGCGTGGCGGAAGACAACTTCGGTACACCCGTGCCGACCTGCGACTTCCTGCGCAACGAATCGGTCACGACGGCCCGGCTGGCAGGGTGGGCGCCGTGGAGTTCGCTGACGTCGTCCGCCGGCGCCGGATGGTGCGGGACTACGACCCCGACCGGCCGGTCCCGCCGAAGGTGCGGGAGCGGCTGCTGGAGCACGCCATCCGGGCGCCGTCGGCGGGGTTCAGCCAGGGGTGGGCGTTCCTCGTGCTGGAGTCCGCCGAGGAGCGGGCCCGGTTCTGGGCGGCGACCACCGGCCCCGGCGCGCCCGACCCGTGGCTGGTGCGGATGAGCCGGGCGCCGCTGCTGGTGGTGCCGCTGTCGTCGAAGGCCGCCTACCTGGACCGCTACGCCGAGCCGGACAAGGGCTGGACCGACCGCGACGAGGCCCGCTGGCCGGTCCCCTACTGGGACGTCGACACCGGGATGGCGGCCCTGCTCATGCTGCTGACCGCGGTCGACGAGGGGCTGGGCGCCTGCTTCTTCGGGGTCCCCGCCGAGCGGGTCGGGGCGTTCCGCGCCGCGTTCGGCGTCCCGGAGAGCCACCGGCCGGTCGGTTGCGTGTCCGTGGGCTACCCCGGCGCCGAGGACCGCCGCTCCCCCTCCCTGCGGCGCGGCCGGCGCGGCGTCGACGAGGTCGTGCACCGCGGCCGGTGGTGAGCAGCCCTCCTGGTTGACTGCCGGGCGTGACGAACGACAACGAGCCCCGCGCCGTCCTGGTCACCGGCGGGTCCCGCGGCATCGGCCGTGCCATCGCCCGGGCCTTCGCCGAGCGTGGGGACCGGGTCGCGGTGCACTGGGGCTCCTCGCGGGAGCGGGCCGAGCGGGTGCTCGCCGAGCTGCCCGGGGACGGGCACGTGCTGGTGCAGGCCGACCTCGGCGACGCCGCGGCGGTCGGCCGCATGGTGGACGACGCCGCCGGGGGCCTGGGCGGGCTGCAGGTGCTGGTCAACAACGCGGGGGTGTTCACCGCGCACCCGCCGCTGGCCACCTCCTACGAGCAGTGGCAGGAGGCCTGGTCGCGGACGCTCGCGGTCAACCTCGTCGGCGCCGCCAACGCCACCTTCCGGGCGGTCCCGCACCTGATCGCCGGGGGCGGGGGCGCGATCGTCAACGTCTCCAGCCGAGGCGCCTTCCGCGGCGAGCCGGACACCCCGGCCTACGGCGCGTCCAAGGCCGGCCTCAACGCCTTCGGGCAGTCGATGGCGCTCGCCCTGGCGCCGCACGGCATCTCGGTGGGCACGGTGGCTCCCGGTTTCGTGCAGACCGAGATGGCCCGGGAGGTCCTCGACGGGCCCGGCGGCGACGCGGTGCGCGCGCAGTCGCCCTACGGGCGGGTGGCCCGGCCCGAGGAGGTCGCCTCGGCGGTGCTCTGGCTGGCCTCGCCGGGGGCCCGGTTCTCCACCGGCACGATCATCGACGTCAACGGCGCCTCCTACCTGCGCAGCTAGGAGTCGGCGGGGGCGGCCTCAGTCGGCGCGCCCGACACCGCGGTCGGGTGCGCTCATGTCGCCCGTCGCGGGCGTCCCCTGGGCGAGCGCGTAACGCAGGTACACACTGCCCTTCGGGCCGGCCACGGGCGGTTCGAGGAGGGTGACGTTCGTGGGCACCGCGCCGTCGCCGAACACCTTCTTGCCCACGCCCAGCACGACCGGGTGCACCCAGAGGTCGAGCCGGTCGAAGAGCCGCTCGCGCAGCAGGGTCTGCACCAGGTCCAGGCTGCCCACGACCTTCACGTGCTCGTGCCGGTCCCGGATCTCACGGACCGCGCCCGGCAGGTCCGGGCCGAGCCGGCGGGACCCGGCCCACGAGAGGTCGGGCGTGCCGCGGGAGGCGACGTACTTGGGGACGCGGTTGAACAGCGTGGCGATCCCGTCGTCCGGGCCGCCCTCCTGGTGGGGCCAGTAGGCGGCGAAGATGTCGTACGTCCGCCGGCCGAGCAGGAGGGCGTCGGTGCCGTCGTAGGCGGTACCGACCTGCGCCCCCTCGACCTCGTCCATCAGCGGGGCCTGCCAGCCGCCGAACGGGAACCCCTCCGGGTCCTCGTCGGGGCCGCCGGGCGCCTGCCCGACGAGGTCGAGGGTCGCGAACAGCTCGATGTGGATGAGGCCCATGCCCTGCTCCCGGTGGTCGGTCGGCTCCGTCGGGAGGTGGACCCGTGGGCCCCGGCAGGCTCATCGCTGCGACGGCGGGTCCGCGGACGGCGCCCGCCCCCGGGTGCGGGCGGGCCGCGGCGTCAGACCGTCTGCAGCCAGTTGGTCAGCAGCTGGGCGCCGGCGTCGCCGCTCTTCTCCGGGTGGAACTGGGTGGCCGACAGGGCCCCGTTCTCGACCCCGGCGACGAACCGGTCGCCGTGCTCGGCCCAGGTCACCAGGGGCGCGGCCAGCGGGGACGGCGTCCCCTCGGCACCGAGCGGGAAGTTGCGCACCCCGTAGGAGTGCACGAAGTAGAAGCGCTGGTCCTCGAGCCCGGAGAACAGGACGCTGCGCTCGGGCACCTGGACGGTGTTCCAGCCCATGTGCGGCAGCACCGGTGCCTGCAGCGGCTCGACCACGCCGGGCCACTCGCCGCAGCCGGCGGCGTCCTGCCCGTGCTCCACGCCGCGCTCGAACAGGATCTGCATGCCGACGCAGACGCCGAGCACGGGGCGGCCGCCGGCCAGCCGCCGGCCGATGACCCGCGGGCCGTCGACGGCGCGCAACCCGGCCATGCAGGCGGCGAAGGCACCCACGCCGGGCACGACGAGGCCGTCGGCCTCGAGGGCGGCCTGGGGGTCGCCGGTCACGGTGACGTCGGCGCCGACCCGGGTCAGTGCCCGCTCGGCCGAGCGCAGGTTGCCCGACCCGTAGTCGAGGACGACGACCTTCTTCATGGCTCCCACGGTATCGATCAGCCGGGCCGGGCCCGGGGGTGTTCCGGGAGGTCGGTCACACCATCCGCAGGATGCCCGAGGCGGTCGCCAGCAGCGCCGCCACGAGCAGGACCAGGGCGAAGAACACCTGCGGACCGGTGCGCCCCTCGGTGTCGGAGTCGGCCCTCCAGATGCTCCAGGCCCCGCCGAGCAGGAAGCCGCCGACGACGAGCAGCAGGACGGCGAACGTCACCTACAGGGCGCCCTTGGTGGAGGGCACGTCGGTGACCCGCGGGTCCAGCGCCACGGCGACCCGCAGCGCCCGGGCCAGGGCCTTGAACTGCCCCTCGACGATGTGGTGGGCGTCGCGGCCGGCGTAGAGCACCCGCACGTGCAGGCTGATCCGGGCGTTGAACGCGAAGGACTCCAGCACGTGCTTGGTCAGCGACGTCGGGTAGTCCGGCCCGATCATCGGCGTCATGTTCTCGGGCTCGCTGTGCACGAAGTACGGCCGGCCGGACAGGTCGACCGCCGCCTGCGCCAGCACCTCGTCCATGGGGATGGTGGCGTCGCCGTAGCGGGTGATGCCCTTCTTGTCCCCCAGCGCCTGCGCGAACGCCTGGCCGAGCGCGATCGCGACGTCCTCCACCGTGTGGTGGGCGTCGATGTGCAGGTCGCCGTCGGCCCGCACGGTGAGGTCGATGCCGCTGTGCTTGGACAGCGCGGTGAGCATGTGGTCGTAGAAGCCGACCCCGGTGCTGATCGAGCTCGTCCCGGTGCCGTCGAGGTCGAGCTCGACGACGAGCTTGGTCTCGCTGGTCTCCCGCTCGACCCGTGCAGTGCGCCCCATGGGGCTCATCCTCCCTCAGTGGTGCGGTGGTCCGGCGCGACCTCACCCAACGCGGTGAGGAAGGCGTCGGTCTCCTCGGCGGTGCCGGCGGTGACCCGCAGCCAGCCGGGGATGCCGACGTCCCGGACCAGGACGTCGCGGTCCAGCAGCGCCTGCCAGGCCGCGCGCGCGTCGGCGAACCGGCCGAACAGCACGAAGTTGGCGTCGCTGGGCACGCTGGTCAGCCCGAGGCCGGGCAGCGCGGCGACGATCCGGTCGCGCTCGGCCTTGACCGCGTCGACGGTGGCCAGCAGCGCGTCGGTGTGCGCCAGCGCCGTCCGGGCCGCGGCCTGGGTGAGCGAGCTCAGGTGGTAGGGCAGGCGGACCAGCTGCAGCGCGTCGACGACGGCGGGGTCCGCGGCGAGGTAGCCCAGCCGCAGGCCGGCCATCCCGAACGCCTTGCTCATGGTCCGGCTGACGACCAGCCGCGGGCGGCCCGGCAGCAGGGTCAGGGCCGAGGGCGTGCCGGTGCGGGCGAACTCCGCGTAGGCCTCGTCGACGACGAGCACCCCGGGGGTCGCCTCGTACAGCGCCTCGATCGTGGCCAGCTCGACGGCGGTGCCGGTCGGGTTGTTCGGGCTGGTCACGAAGACGACGTCCGGGGCGACCTCGCGCACCTGCGCCGCGGCGGCCTGCGGGTCGATGGTGAAGTCGGCCCTCCGGTGGCCGTCGACCCAGGTGGTGCCGGTGCCCGCGGCGATGATCGGGTGCATCGAGTACGACGGGGTGAAGCCCAACGCGCGGCGGCCCGCGCCACCGAAGGTCTGCAGGATCTGCTGCAGCACCTCGTTGCTCCCGTTGGCCGCCCACACCTGCGCGGCGTCGAGCTCCTGGCCGCCGGTGCGGGTCAGGTAGGCGGCCAGGTCGCGGCGCAGGTCGAGGGCGTCGCGGTCGGGGTAGCGGTTGAGCTCCAGCGCCGCGTGCCCGAGCGCCTCGCCGAGGTCGGCGAGCAGCTCCGGCGGCAGCGGGTGCGGGTTCTCGTTGGTGTTGAGCCGGTGCTTCGCCGGCAGCTGCGGGGCGCCGTAGGGCGTGCGGCCGCGCAGCTCCGGCCGCAGCGGGAGCTCCTCGAGGGTCGCCATCAGCGCTGCCGGGCCCGGACGGCGGCGGCGTGGGCGGGGAGGTCCTCGGCGCCGGCGAGGGCGTCGATGTGCCCGGCGACCTCGGCCAGCGCCTGCTGGTCGTACTCGACGACGTGGATGCCGCGCAGGAACGACTGCACCGACAGGCCGCTGGAGTGCCGGGCGCAGCCACCGGTGGGCAGCACGTGGTTGGAGCCGGCGCAGTAGTCGCCCAGCGACACCGGCGACCAGGCGCCCACGAAGATCGCGCCGGCGTTGCGGACCCGCATCGCGACCCCGCGCGGGTCCTCGGTCTGGATCTCCAGGTGCTCGGCGGCGTAGGCGTCGACCACCCGCAGCCCGGCGTCGACGTCGTCGACGAGGACGATGCCCGACTGGCTGCCCTCCAGCGCCGTGGTGATCCGGTCGGAGTGCTTGGTGGCGGCCACCTGCGCCGGGACGAGCCCGAGGACGGCGTCGGCCAGCTCCTCGCTCGTCGTCACCAGCACCGCGCCGGCCAGCGGGTCGTGCTCGGCCTGGCTGATCAGGTCGGCGGCGACGTGCACGGGGTCGGCGGTGTGGTCGGCGAGGATGGCCACCTCGGTGGGCCCGGCCTCGGAGTCGATGCCGATGAGCCCGCGCAGCAGCCGCTTGGCCGCCGTCACGTAGACGTTGCCGGGGCCGGTGACCATGTCGACCGGCTCGCAGCTGCCGGCGCCGTAGCCGAACACGGCGATGGCCTGGGCCCCGCCGACGGCGTAGACCTCGGTGACCCCCAGCAGCGCGCACGCGGCGAGGACGCCGGGGTCGGGCAGGCCGCCGTGGTCCCGCTGCGGCGGGGAGGCCACCGCGATCGACTCCACCCCGGCGATCTGCGCCGGGACGACGTTCATGACGACGCTGGACAGCAGCGGGGCCAGCCCGCCGGGCACGTAGAGCCCGACCCGGCGCACCGGCAGCCAGCGCTCGGTGACGGTGCCCCCGCGGACCACCTGGGTGGTGACGTCGGTGCGGGCCTGGTCGGCGTGCACCCGCCGGACGCGGGTGATCGCCTCCTCCAGCGCCGCCCGGACCGTCGGGTCGATCTCGGCCAGGGCGCGGTCGATCGCGGCCTGCGGCACCGCGAAGTCCTTGAGGTCGACGCCGTCGATGCGGGCGGTGATCTCCCGGACCGCCTGGGCGCCGCGGATGCGGACGTCCTCGCACAGCGGGCGCACCGTCGCGAGCACCGAGTCGATGTCGGTGGCGGCACGGGGCAGCAGGCCGGAGAGCTCGCGCACCCCCGGCAGCGCGGATCCACGCAGGTCGATGCGGGCGAGCACGGGCGGACCTCCGGGCGGTTCCGAGGCGGGGAACGGGAACACCCCAGGGTAGACGGGCCCGTCCGGGGGCCTGCCGCGCTGCCCGCTCCCCCGGCCGCCCCTCCCCGTAGGCTCGGCTGCCGTGGGCGACCTGATCCCGCTCTTCCCGCTGGGGACGCCGCTGTTCCCGGGGGTGGTCCTGCCGCTGCACGTCTTCGAGCCGCGGTACCGCCGGCTCGTGCGCGACCTGCTGGCCCGGCCCGAGGCCGACGGGCGGTTCTTCGGCGTGGTCGCCATCCGGCAGGGCTGGGAGGTCGAGCGGGTGGCGCCGGCCGAGGCCCTCTACGACGTGGGCTGCACCGCCCGGCTGCAGGTGGTGCGCCCGCAGCCCGACGGCGGCTTCCGCCTCGTCACCGTGGGCGGCGACCGGTTCCGGCTGCTGGAGGTGGTCGTCGACACGGATCCGCCCTACCTGCAGGCCGAGGTGGAGTGGCTCGACGAGGAGGAGGCGGCCGAGGAGGCCGCCGGCGACCAGGAGGGGCTGACCCCGCCGGACGACGGGGTGCCCGGGCCGGAGCTGGACGACCTGGTCACCGACGTGGCCCGCCGCTCGCTGGACGTGCTGGTCCGGGGGGTCGGTGAGCTGTTCGCGCGGTACGTCGTGGCGGTGGCCGGCCTCAGCGGGGACGCCGGTGGCGACCCGGAGGAGCCGGCGCTGCTGGAGGGCGTCGCCGACGACCCGCAGGCGCTGTCCTACCTGGTCGCCTCGTCGGCGCTGCTGACCACCGAGGACCGCCAGGCGCTGCTCGCCGAGTCGGCGACCCGCCGGCGGCTGCGGGCCGAGTCGCGGCTGCTGCGGCGGGAGCTGACCCTGCTGGAGACCCTGGGCGCGGTGCCCGCCCCGCTGCAGCGCTTCGCCGGCCCGCGCAGCGTCAACTGAGCGGCTCCCCGAGGCCGTGCGCCCCGGCCGGCGTCCCCCGGCCGCGCAGCGCGGCGAGCTCGGCGCGCGAGCGGACGCCGAGCTTCGTGTAGATGCGGGTCAGGTGGTACTGGACCGTCTTCTCCGAGAGGTAGAGCTCGGCGGCGACCTCGCGGTTGGACAGCCCGCCGGCCACCAGTCCGGCCACCGTCGACTCCTGCGGGGTGAGCCGGCCGGCCCCCTCCTCGGTGCGGCCGGGGCCCAGGCCCGCCGCCCGCAGCTCGCGGTCGCAGCGCGCGACGTAGGTGGCCGCGCCGAGGGAGAGGTAGACGTCGCGGGCCGTGGAGATCGCGACGTCGGCCTCCCGGCGCTTGCCCGCGCGGCGCAGGGTCTGGCCGAAGGCGAAGCTGATCCGCGCCCGGTCGTGGCGCAGCGGCAGGTGCTCGATCAGCCGCAGCGACGTGCCGAACGCGTCACGGGCGGCGTCCAGGTCGCCTCGCGCGCCGAACCACCGGCCGCGGGCGTACCCGAGTCGCGCCCGGGTGGAGCGGTGCCCCCGCTCGGCCGCCCGCTGCTCGTGCGGCACGAGGAACGCGTCGGCCTCGGTCAGCAGCCCCTCGAGCACCAGGGCGTTGGCGTAGACGTCGGTCCACGGCCAGGCGCCGGGCTCGTCGACCCAGCCCGGCGCACCCGCACCGGCCAGCGGCTCGAGGGCGCGCAGCACGCCGGTGTAGTCGGCGTGGGCCTCGGCGACGTGGGCGCGGGCGAGCAGCGAGGGCACCCGCATGATCGCGTAGTCCGAGCTCCCGGCCTCGCCGTCCCGCAACGCCCGGTCCGCGGCGTCCCAGTCGCCGCGCAGGGCGTGCACCTGCGCCGCGGTCCAGTGCAGCAGCGGCCCGACCAGCACCATCCCGGTCCGGGCGACGAGCTCGGTGCCCTGGCGCACCGCCAGCAGCGCGGCGTCCCACTCGCCGGAGACGAAGCGGGCCCGGGCCAGCCAGCCCAGCGCCCACAGCGAGATGCGGTGCGAGCCGCCGAGGTAGGTCGTCGGGACGGCGCTCTCCAGCTCGGCGGCGGCCTGCGCCACGTCGTCCAGGGCCAGGTGCAGCCAGCCCTCACCGAGGGCCACCCGCTGCGCCTGCGCGCCGGAGCGGACCCGCTCGGACAGCGTCCGGTAGCCGGCCAGGGCCTCGGCCGGGGACCCGCCGCCGGCCACGCCCAGACCGCGGATGGCGACCGCCTCCAGCGCCTCGGGCGCCCCGGGCCCGGCCAGCTCGATCGTCCGGTCGGCCCAGGTCACCAGCTCCCCGGCCCGGAGGCGGGCCAGTTCGTGGAGCACGAACCGCTGGCTGACCAGCGCGGCGCGGCCCGGGTCGCGCTCGGGGTTGACGAGGTCCCAGGCGCGCCGCAGGCGCGCCTCGGCCTCGACCGCGCGGCCCTGGACGACCGCCAGGTACCCGAGGACGGCGTTGCGCAGGGCCGTCTCCCGCAGGCTCTCCACCTCGGGGACGAGGGCGGCCGCCCCGACCGAGTCACCGGCGCCGACGAGGGCGTCCACCGCCTCGACCAGCCGGTCCTCACGCGACCGCCGGTCCTCCGACAGCCGGCTGGCGTCGGCGAGCAGCGCGGCGGCCTCGGCCCAGGCGCCCTCGGCCGCGCGCCGGCGGGCCAGCCCGTCGAGGTCGTCGGCGAGCGCGGCGTCGGGGCCGACGCTGGCCGCGACGAGGTGGCCGAGCCGGCGGGTGGGGTCCTCGACGACGTCGGCGGCGCGGCGGTGGGCCCGCGCGAGGGCGGCCGGGCCCATGGCGGTGCGCACCGCCGCGGCGACCAGCGGGTTGGCCGGGGCGAGCTCCGTGGGGCGACCCGGTCCGGGAGCGCGCAGCAGGCCGGCCCGCTGGGCGGCGTCGAGGGCGGCCAGCAGGTCCTCGACCCCGGAGAGGGCAGCGGCCTCCGGCACGGGGGCGGGACCGAGGACGGCGACCGCCTCGGCGAGGGCACGGGCCCCGGGGTCGCACCGGGCCAGCTGGTCGCGCACCCGGGCCGCGACCGCGGCGGGCGCCGGGAGGTCGGGGCGCCGGCCCGACCAGGTCTCGCGGGGCAGCTCGTCGAGGAGGGCGGCCACGTGGCCGGGCACTCCCCCGGTGTGGCGCCACAGCTGCTCGGCGCCCGCCGGGGACAGCGGGATGCCCCGCACCGCGGCGAGCCGGGCGACGTCCTCGGCGGAGAACGGCCCGAGGACGACGGTGGCGGTCGCCGACCGGAGGAGGACGTCGAGGGTGGCCGGGTGCGCCTCGGCCGGGACGGCGGGACCGACCAGCACGACGGTCAGGGCGGCGCGGTGCTGGTGGCGGACCAGGGTTCCCAGCGCCTGCAGCGACTCCGGGTCGCTCCAGTGCGCGTCGTCGACCACGACGACGGCGCGGGCCTCGGCCGAGCCCCCGGCGGAGCGGGCCACGACCTCGGCGGCGGCGAAGGGGTCCGGCGGGACCGGGACCCCGGCCAGCAGCTGGTCGAGCAGGGCGTAGGGGCGGGCGCCCTCCCAGGGGGCGCCGCGCGCCTCGAGGACGGGGCCCGGGTGCCGGTCGACGGCCTGCCGCACGAGCGCGGTCTTCCCCGTCCCGGCTGCGCCGGTGACGCGGACCAGGGACGGGCCGAGCCCGCCGTCCCGGAGCAGCTGCTCCAGGGCGGCGAGCTCGGCGTCCCGGGCGACCAGCCCGGGGGTGGCGCCTGTCACACGGGCACGGTAGCCCCGGCGACGGTGGGTGCCGGGCTCTCGGGGACCGGTGCGGCACCGGTCTGCCGGGCACGGGGCACCAGGGCGGTGACCAGCGCGCCGAGCAGCGCGATCCCGGCGAAGAGGAAGAACGCCGTGGTGCCGCCGAGGCCCGCGCCGACCAGCACCCCACCGAGCACGGGGCCGACGATCCCGCCGAGCCGGCCGAACCCCGCGCACCAGGCCACGCCGGCGGCCCGGGCCCGCGTCGGGTAGTAGTTGGCGACCAGGCCGTAGACCAGCACCTGGGTGCCGATGGTGCCCACGCCCGCGACGGCGACCGCGAGCAGCAGGACCGCCAGCGGCAGCTGCGCGGGCAGCAGGGCGAGGGAGAGCGCGGCGAGCACGAAGGTGGCCGCGATGACCCGCTTGGCGCCGACCCGGTCGGCGGACCAGGAGGCCAGCAGGCCACCGCAGATGGCGCCCAGGTTGAGCACCAGCAGGAAGGCCAGCGAGGCGCTCTTGCCGTAGCCGTTGTCGGCCATGATCTGCGGCAGCCAGGTGTTGAGCCCGTAGGTCAGCAGCAGGCCGGCGAAGCTCATCGTGCCCAGCAGCAACGTCGGCACCGCCAGCGGACGGCGGACGAGGGCGGCGAACCCGAACCGGACCGGTGCGCCGGCCACGGCCGGGGTCGCGGCGGGGGCGGGCTCCAGCGGGACGCCGGTGCGGGCGCTGACCGCGGCGGCCTCGGCCAGCCGGCCGCGCGAGGCCAGCCAGCGCGGCGACTCGGGCAGCCGGACCAGCGCCAGCGGCAGCAGGGTCACCAGCGGCAGGGCGCCGATCCACAGCAGCCCCCGCCACCCGACGGCGTCCCCCGCCAGCAGCGCCACCAGCGAGGCGAGGACGCCGCCGGCCGGGACGCCGCTGTAGACGACCGCGTTGAGCCGGTTGCGCTGGCCTGCCGGGGCGAACTCGGCGACCAGCGCGCCGACCGTGGCGACCAGGGCGCCCACGCCGATCCCGGTGAGGAACCGGAACACCGCGAAGGTGCCGACGGTGGGCGCCAGCGCCGTGGCGGCCATGCCGATCGAGAACCAGGCGAGGTTCACGACGACCACCCGGCGCCGGCCGATCCGGTCACCGACGGCGCCGGCGGCGAGGGCGCCCACCAGGACGCCGACGAGGGCGTAGCTGCCCAGGGTGCCGGCCTGTGCGGGGGTGAGGGGTCCGAGCTGGCTGGGGTCCCCGAGCAGCGTGGGGACGATCGTCCCGTAGACGACCAGGTCGTAGCCGTCGAAGACCAGGGCGGCGGTGGACAGGGCGACGACCCAGGGGATGCTGCGCCGTCGGCGCTCCTCCGTCGTGCGCTCGTTCTCGGGCATGGCGGGACTCCGGGTGTCGAGAGGGGTGGGGGGAAGGGGAGGGTGCTGGAGGCCGGGTCAGCCGAGGTCGCCGCCGGCGACGGGCAGGATCGTCCCGGTGATGTAGGAGGCCTCGTCGGAGGCGAGGAAGGCCAGCGCGGCGGCCTGCTCGTCGAGCGTGCCGTAGCGCTTCATCAGCGAGGACTCGACGGTCTGGTCGACGATCGTCCGGTACCAGGCCTGCTCCTGCTCGGTCTGCGGCGCCGGGCCGCGCGGGATCCGCCGCGGCGGCGCCTCGGTGCCCCCCGGTGCCGTGGCCACGACCCGGACGCCGGAGGGCGCCAGCTCGAGGGCGAGGGCGGTGGTGATCGCGTTGACCCCACCCTTCGCCGCCGCGTACGGCACCCGGTTGAGCCCGCGGGTGGCGACCGACGAGACGTTCACGATGGTGCCGGAGCCCTGCGCGACCATGACCGGCGCGACCGCCCGGCACGACCACAGCGTCGGGTACAGCGACCGGTTGATCTCGGCCTCGACCTGCTCCGGTGGGTAGTCCGTGAACGGCTTGGCCCAGATCGTGCCGCCCACGGTGTGGATGGCGACGTCGATGCGGCCGAACCGGGCCAGCGCCCGCTGCACGACCTCGTGCGCGCCCGCCCACGTCTCCAGGTCGGCGGTGACGGGCAGCGCCTCCCCGCCGGCGTCGGTGAGCTCGGTGGCGAGGTCGTGCACCAGGTCGGCGCGGTCGGCGAGCACGAGTGCACCGCCCTCGGCGCTGATCCGGCGGGCCGTGCGCTCGCCGATGCCCTGCGCGGCACCGGTGACCAGCACGACCTTTCCGTCGAACCGGCCGGGGCTGACGAAGGCCGGCCGGGTCCGGGCGCCGGCGTCGGCCATCGCCCGCCGCACCGTCTGCTTGGACCGCTCGGCGTGCTGCACCACCAGCTCCCGGGCGCGGGCCCGGTCCCCCGCCTCGACCGCGTCGACGATGTCGAGGTGGTCCTGCGTGCAGCGCGGGTGGCACCAGGTGGCGTGCCGCAGCACCTGGTCCATGTGCCCCTTCACCCCGAGGGCCTGGTAGGCCTGCAGCAGGTGCTCGTTGCCGGTCAGGGTGAACAGGTGGTCGTGGAAGGCGGCGTTGGCCTCGGTGTAGGCCGCGGCGTCGACGAATCGGTCCCCCTGGACGTAGGGCACCGTCGACTCGGCGAGCAGCCGGTAGCCGGTGACCTGCCGGCTGGTCAGCCGCCCGAGGGTGAGCTCCAGGGCGCCGAGCTCCAGGGCCTGCCGGGCCTCGAAGATCGCGTCGGAGTGGTGCACCGAGGGGTGCTCCTCGCCGATCTCGTAGCCGCCCGCCGCCGGGGTGCCCGGCTGCGTCGCCGGGCTGTGCAGCGGGGGGAGGTCGGCGCGCTCGGGGAAGAGCTCCTGGCCGGCGACCGACCGGCCGTCCCCGACGGGACGGAGACCGCCGTCGGGGTCCAGCGGGCGGACCGGGCCGTCGCCGCCGGGGGTGGCCAGCCTCTGGCCGGCGACCGTGCGGGCCGTGGCGGCCTCCTCGGCCGGTGCCACCGTCCCGGTGTCGCCGAGCGGGGCGAGGGCGGCCGGCGGCAGGAGGAGCTGCCCGGCGAGGGCCCGGCCGTCGGCCCCGGCGGCCTCGGGGGCAGCGGTCCGCGGCGCGGGGACGGCGGACGGCGCGGGCGCCGGCTCCTCGGCCCGCGGGGCGGGCGCCGCCACGACCGGCTGCGGGGTCGGTGCCGGCGCGGCGGGCGCCGCGGCGCCGGAGGGGGCGAACTTCTCGTAGTAGAAGCCGGCCGGGACGACGCCCTGGTCGGCGAAGTGGCCGCGGACGGCCTCCACCATCGGCGGCGGGCCGCAGAGGTAGACGCCGACGTCCCCGCCGTGGAGGTGCTCGGGCCGGAACAGGCTCATGACGTAGCCCTGGTTCCGGGCCGTGGTCGCGGGGTCGGCGACGCAGTGGTCCCAGGTGAACCCGCTGATCTGCTCGGCGAGCTGCTCCAGGGTGGCCAGCTCCACGACGTCGTCGTCGGTGCTCGCGCCGTAGACCAGGTGGGCCGGGCGCGCGCTGCCGTCGTCGCGCAGCCTGCGCAGGATGGACAGGATCGGGGCCAGCCCGGTGCCGCCGGCCACCAGCAGCAGCGGGTCGTCGGACTCGCGCAGGAAGAAGCTCCCGTGCGGGCCGGTGAAGGTGATCTCGTCACCCACGGCGGCGCGGTCGGTGAGGTAGGTGGACATGACCCCGCCCGGGGTGAGCTTGACCAGGAAGGTCAGCGCCTCCTCGTCGGGACCGTTGCTGAAGGAGTAGGAGCGGCTGACCGAGGTGCCCGGGACGGTCAGGTTGACGTACTGGCCGGGCAGGAAGGCCAGCTCGGAGCGTCCCGGCGTCTCGATGGTGAGCGACACGGTGGTCGGCGAGAGCCGCTCCAGCGCCGTCAGGGTGCCGGTGTGGGTCGCGGCCTGGGTCTTGGCGACCGCCGAGGTGCTGGCGATCTGCAGGACGAGGTCCGACCGGGGCCGCATGGAGCACGGCAGCACGTAGCCGGCCGCGGCCTCGTCGTCGGAGAGGGCGTCCTCGATGTAGGCGCCGCCGTCGTACTCCCCCGACTCGCAGAAGGCCTTGCACGTCCCGCACGCGCCGTCACGGCAGTCCAGCGGGATGTTGATGCGCGAGCGGTAGGAGGCGTCGGCGACGGTCTGGTCGGGCGCGCACGTGATGAACCTGGTGACGCCGTCCTCGAAGGACAGCGCGACGCGGTGGGTGTCGGCCCGCGCCGGAGCGGTCTGCGTCATGACGGCCCCCGCCTCAGAAGTGGTAGACGTCGACGACGTGGTGGATGTAGTCGTTCTTGAGCACCACGGTCTTGCGACGGATCAGCGGGGACGGCCCGGAGAAGTCGATCGTGTAGAACGACGTCCCGTAGTAGGGGTCGACCGTCTTGTAACGGAAGTACATCGTGTGCCAGTTGAAGCGGACGTCGACGATGTCGCCGCGGCGCTCGATGACCTCGACGTTGCTGATGTTGTGGCTGGTCCGCGGCTCGGGCAGGGACGTGGCGCTGGAGCGCTCGGTGCGGATCCGGAAGACCCGGTCGACCAGGCCGCCCTTGTTGGCGTAGTAGATCAGTGAGAGCTCGCGCTGGGGGTCCTCGGTGAGCACGTCGTCGTCGGTCCAGCAGGGCATCCAGTACACGACGTCGTCGGCGTAGCACTCCAGCCACTTCTCGAACTCGCGGTCGTCGAGGTAGCGGGCCTCGCGGTAGAGGAACTGCTCGATGGCGTTCTGGTCGATCCGGTCGGGTGCCGGCCGGTCGGAGACCGGCGGCCGGGGCTCGGTGATCGTCATGACGGTCCTCCTCAGGCGGTCGGGGCGGTGGTGGGGGCCGCGGCGGCCTGCTCGCGGGCGAGCGCGGCGCGCATGGTCTGCAGCCAGTGGCCGTGCTGGACGGGGTAGAGGCCCTCGTCCTCGTTGCGCAGGCCGGCGGAGACGACCCCGGTCATGCCGAGCGACTCCGCCATCGGGTCCGGGCCGCGCAGCCAGTGCTCGGCGCCCCGGCTCATGTCGTTCCACGGCGCGGCGGTGGCCTGGAAGGTGAGCTGGCAGGAGCGGAACTCCTCCAGGTCGTCGGGGGTGGCCATGCCCGAGGCGTTGAAGAAGTCCTCGTACTGGCGGATCCGGTGCGCGCGGGCCTCGGCGCTCTCACCCTTGGGGGCGATGCAGTAGATCGTCACCTCGGTCTTGTCCGGGGCGATCGGCCGGAAGTGCCGGATCTGGGTGCTGAACTGGTCCATCAGGTAGACGTTCGGGTAGAGGCACAGGTTGCGGGAGCCCTTGACCATGAACTCGCCCTTGGCCTCGCCGAACTGCGCCTTCAGCTCGTCCAGGCGCTCCCACAGCGGCCGGTCCTGCGGGTTGCCGGCCCACGTCCACAGGCACAGGTGCCCGTTCGGGTAGGACCAGTAGCCACCGCCGGACTTCCCCCAGCTGCCGGCGTCCAGGGCCTTGGTCGCGTTGGTCGACTCCCCCGTGCTGCGCCGGGAGGTGGTGGCGGCGTAGTTCCAGTGCGTCGCGGTGACGTGGTAGCCGTCGGCGCCGTTCTCCGCCTGCACCTTCCAGTTGCCGTCGTAGGTGTAGGTCGACGAGCCGCGCAGCACCTCCAGCCCCTCCGGGGACTGGTCGACGAGCATGTCGATGACCACCGTCGTGTCGCCCAGGTGCTCGCGCAGCGGGACGACGTCGGGGTTGAGGCTGCCGAAGAGGAAGCCGCGGTAGCTGTCGAACCGCGCGACCCGCGTCATGTCGTGCGAGCCGTCGCGGTTGAACGACTCCGGGTAGCCGGCGCCCTCGGGGTCCTTGACCTTGAGCAGGGTGCCGTCGTTGCGGAACGTCCAGCCGTGGAACGGGCAGGTGAGCGTGGTCCGGTTGTCGGTCTTGCGGCGGCAGATCATGGCGCCGCGGTGCGCGCAGGCGTTGATGAGGCAGTGCAGCTCGCCGCTCTTGTCCCGGGTGATGACGACGGGCTGGCGACCGATGTGGGTGGTGATGTAGTCCCCCGGGTTCGCCACCTGGCTCTCGTGGGCGAGGTAGATCCAGTTGCCCTCGAAGATGTGCCTCATCTCGAGCTCGAAGACCTCCTCGTCGGTGAAGATGCGGCGGTTGGCGCGGAAGACCCCCGCCTCGGCGTCCTCGACGACGGCGTCGGCGAGCACCGACTCCACGTGGGTCAGCGTCTGGGTCATGGGGTCCTCCAGGGGGCTCGCTCCGGGACCGCGGGGGGCGGTCGGGGTTCGGTGCGTCCAGCGTCACAGCGGGGTGGCGGTCGTCACACCAGCGGAAACCCCAGTCCCCACCCAGGGGTGCATTGATCGGTCGCGCTTATCGATCGGCCGCCAACGGGTCTTTGTCACCTATCGATGGCGTCCGTAGCGTGGTCCGCGTCACTCAGGAGGAGGTCACCGTGGAGCTTCGCCACCTGCGCTACTTCGCCGCCGTCGCGGACACGTGCCACTTCGGCGCGGCCGCGCAACGGCTGCACATCGCGCAGCCGGCGCTGTCCCAGGCGATCCGCCAGCTGGAGGCCGAGCTGGGTGCCTCGCTGTTCACCCGCACCACCCGGCAGGTGCAGCTCACCCCGGCCGGACGGTTCCTGCGCGAGGAGGCCGAGCGGGTGCTGGGCGCCGTGGACGACAGCGTGCGCGGGGTGCGCCGGATCGCCGACGGCCGCCTCGGGCTGGTGCGCATCGCGTTCACCGGCACCGCCGTCGCCGCGCAGCTGCCGCGGATCGCCCGCGTGGTGAAGCGGGAGCTCCCCGGGGTGGCGCTGGAGATCCACGGCGACGTCCTGACGCCGGCCCAGTGCGACGGGCTGCGCGACGGCAGCCTGGACCTCGGCGTCCTCCGCCCCCCGCTGTCCGGCGACGGGCTGACCCTGCGCACCATCGAGGTCGAGCCGCTGGTGCTCGCCCTGCCCGGTGACCACCGGCTGGCCGGCGAGCCGGAGATCGCGATGACCGACCTGCGCACCGAGGGCTTCGTCCTCTACGCCGACCGCTCCTCGGCGGTGAACGAGGCCGTGCTGCGCAGCTGCCGGGACGCCGGGTTCACCCCGCACCGCGAACACGAGGTGACCGGCACCGTGGTGCTGCTGGCCCTGGTCGCCGCCGGGCTGGGCATCGCCCTGGTCCCCGCCTCGGCGCGCACCCTGCCGGTGCCCGGCGTGACCTTCCGCGAGGTACCCGACGCGGGCTCCATCGAGGTGGCCCTGGCCTGGCACCGGCGGGAGGACTCCCCGACCGCCGGCTCGCCCCTCATCCGCTCGGTGCTCGGGGTGCTGGAGACCGCAGGGGTGCTGCCGCCCGAGCCCGCCCCCGTCCGCTCGACCACCCCCGGCCCGGAGGCCGTCCGATGAAGATCACCCGCGTCGAGGCCATCCCCTACGCGATCCCGTACCGGAAGCCGCTGCGGTTCGCCAGCGGTGAGGTGCACGCCGCCGAGCACGTGCTGGTGCGTGTGCACACCGACGACGGCGTCATCGGCACCGCCGACGCCGTCCCCCGCCCGTTCACCTACGGCGAGACGCAGGCCGGCGTGGTGGCCGTCCTCCAGTCGGTCTTCGCCGGACAGGTCGTGGGCCGGACGCTGCTGGAGCGGGAGCGGGTCGTCGAGGACCTCGCCCGCACCGTCGGCAACCCGGCCGCGAAGTCCGCCGTCGACATGGCCATCTGGGACGCGCTGGGCCGCACCCTCGACCAGCCGGTCACCGCCCTGCTCGGCGGCTACACCGACCGCATGCGGGTCTCGCACATGCTCGGCTTCGACACCCCCGCGGCGATGGTCGCCGAGGCCGAGCGGATGCGTGACACCCACGGCATCACGACGTTCAAGGTGAAGGTCGGCCGCCGGCCGGTCACCCTCGACACCGCGGTGGTGCGGGCCCTGCGCGAGCACCTCGGCCCCGACGTCGAGCTCTACGTCGACGGCAACCGCGGCTGGACGGCGTCGGAGTCCGCCCGCGCGATGGCCGAGATGCGCGACCTGGGCCTCACCTTCGCCGAGGAGCTCTGCCCCGCCGACGACGTGCTGGGCCGCCGCTGGCTGGTGCAGCAGTGCGAGGTGCCCTTCATCGCCGACGAGTCGGCGGTGACCCCCGCCGACGTCACCCGCGAGGTGCTGGGCGGGTCGGCGACCGCGGTGAGCATCAAGACCGCGCGCACCGGGTTCACCGCCTCCGCCCGCGTGCACCACCTGGCGGAGGGCCTGGGCCTGGAGGTCGTGATGGGCAACCAGATCGACACCCAGCTGGGCTCGATGAGCACCGTCGCCTTCGGGGCGGCCTTCCGGCTGACCTCGCAGCGGGCCGGCGAGCTGTCCAACTTCCTCGACATGACCGACGACCTGCTCACCGAGCCCCTGGTGATCCGCGACGGCACCCTCCCCGTCCGACCCGGCGCCGGCCTCGGCGTCGACGTCGACCCCGACAAGCTCGCGCACTACCGCCTGGACCGCTGACCGCGGCCCGGCGCGACCGACCCACCCCCTCTGGAAGGACGACCCCATGACCGTCACCGCGAACGACCAGACCCCCACGGCCACCGCCGCCGCCTCCGGCGCCTCGGCGACCGAGCGGTTCAAGGCCGACAAGTCCGCCGGCGTCGCCGGCACCCCGCCGGAGCGGGTCGACACCCTCGCCCGCGAGCTGCTGGACGCCGTGCACGACATCGTGCGCCGGCACCAGGTCACCTACGACGAGTACAACGCCCTCAAGGCGTGGCTGATCGGCGTCGGCCAGGACGGCGAGTGGCCGCTGTTCCTCGACGTCTGGGTCGAGCACGTCGTCGAGGAGGTGGCCAACTCCGGCCGTCAGGGCAGCAAGGGCACCATCGAGGGCCCCTACTACGTGCCGGGCGCGCCGGAGTCCACGGGCGTGGCCACGCTGCCGATGCGGGACGGCGAGGCGGGCACCCCGCTGACGTTCCAGGGGCACGTGACCAGCGTCGACGGCACCCCGCTGGCGGGGGCCCGGATCGAGATGTGGCACGCCGACGACGACGGCTTCTACTCCCAGTTCGCCCCCGGCATCCCGGAGTGGAACCTGCGCGGCACCGTGGTCACCGACGACGAGGGCGGCTTCGTCATCCACACCATCCAGCCGGCGCCGTACCAGATCCCGACCGACGGTTCCTGCGGCAAGCTGATCGCCGCTGCCGGCTGGCACGCCTGGCGCCCGGCCCACCTGCACCTGAAGGTGTCGGCCCCCGGCCACCAGCTGATCACCACGCAGCTGTACTTCCCGGGCGACCCGCACAACGACGACGACATCGCCTCGGCGGTCAAGCCCGAGCTGCTGCTCGACGTCCGGTCCGCGGCCGACGGCAGCGGCAACGAGGTCACCTACGACTTCGTGCTCGACCCCGCCTGACGACAGCAGCGGGAGCATCGAGCGAGCGCCAGCGAGCGAGGAGCGGACCGCGGCGCGGAGTCGGGCCAGTGCACCCGCCTGACGACAGCAGCGGGAGCATCGAGCGAGCGCCAGCGAGCGAGGAGCGGACCGCGGCGCGCCAGTCAGGCCAGTGCACCCCGCCTGACGACAGCCGCGGTCACAGCCGCCTCCCCGCCACCGGCGGAGCAGCCCGGGTCAACGCCCGGGGTGCTCCGCCGGTGGCACGTCGACGAGGGGACGCGGTGCCCCGACGGCCGGCGGTCCGCCCGGGTACGCGCCCGGTGCGGGGACCGGCGGTGCGGGGACGGGCCGGTCGAGGTCCTCCGACGGGGCGAACAGCGCGGCCACCACGTAGGCGAGGACGGCGAGGAACGGGCCGGCCGCGAGGGCCGCCATCGAGTTGAGCGCCAGGCCGGTGGTCACCGTCGTCCCGACGTCGGCCAGCGCGGCCTCCGACGGCCCCGGCGCCAGCAGCTCGCCCACCTGCCAGGCGACGAGCGCGGCCAGCAGCGTGCCCGCCGCCACGGCCAGCAGGGTGGCCACGCCGCGCCGGCGGCGCAGCCGCCACGCCAGGACGCCGGCCAGCAGGCCCAGCCCGGCCACGACCAGCGTGTAGACGCCGTCGACGGCGGCGAGCAGTTCGGCGGAGGGGTGTCCGACGACCACGGGACCGTCGGCGGTCACGCGGAACTGCGCCCGCGGGGCGAGGGCCCACCACAGCAGCCCCGCCGGGACGCCGCTGGCCAGCAGCACCCCGGTGAGCGCCAGGGCGCCGCGGGCGTCGGCGCGCAGCTCGGCGAGCACGGGCCGGCCCGGGCCATACCCCCACCGGGCCGGCCGCGGGGTCGGTGGCGCCCCCGCGGGCCCCCCGTCGTCGACGCTGTCCACGACCCCAGTCAACCCCGTGGAGCCGTGTGCCTCTTCCCCGGGAACGTCGCCCTGCTCACAGCAGGGCGACGCTCGTCGGGCCGAGCAGGGCCTTGATGTCGCCCATCAGCGCGGTGCTCGGCCGCACCCGCAGGCCCTGGTCGAGGCGCAGCACCGTCTCGCGGCTGCCGTTGACCAGCTTCAGCTGGACCTCCGTGGTGCCCGGGTGGCTGCCGAGCACCTCCCGCAGCCGCTCGACCACCGGCGGCGTGCAGCGCGCCGCGGCCATCGAGACCAGGACCGGGCCGCGCGGGCCCTCGGTGAGCTCGGGGATGGTGACCTCGGAGCCGAACAGCGACGGCTGGTCGTCGCGCCGGCTGATCCGGCCCTTGACCACCACGATCTGGTCGCGGACGACCTTCTCCGACACCTCGGCCCAGGTCTTGGGGAAGAACAGCACCTCGATGCCGGACTCGAGGTCCTCCAGCGTGGCGATCGCCCACGGCGCGCCCTGCTTGTTGGTGCGCGGGGAGACCGAGGTGAGGATGCCGGCGATGGTGACGTTCGCGCCGTCCTCGACGCCGCCGGCGTTGATCTCCGCGATCGGGGTGTCGGCGTTGGCCGCGAGCACGTGCTCGACGCCGTGCAGCGGGTGGTCGGAGACGTAGAGGCCGAGCATGTCGCGCTCGAACATCAGCCGCTCGCTCTTGGACCAGTCGGCGGTCGGGATGGTGATGTCCAGCGCGCTGCCGAACGGGTCGTCGGCCGCGTCGCCCTCGCCGAAGCTGCCGAACAGGTCGAACTGCCCCTCGGCCTCCTTGCGCTTGAGCCCCATGGCGGAGTCGACGGCCTGGGCGTGGATGGCGACGATGCCCTGCCGGGAGTGGCCGAGGGAGTCGAAGGCCCCGGCCTTGGCCAGCGACTCGATGACCTTCTTGTTGCAGGCCACCGTGTCGATCTTGCGCATGAAGTCGGCGAAGTCCTTGAACGCGCCCTTCTCCTCGCGCGCCCGGACGATCGACTCGACGACGTTGTGCCCGACGTTGCGCACCGAGGCCAGGCCGAACCGGATGTCGGCGCCGACGGCCGCGAAGTCCCAGGAGGACTCGTTGACGTCCGGCGGCAGCACCTTGATGCCCATCCGGCGGCACTCGGCCAGGTAGACCGGGCGGCGGTCCTTGTCGTCGCCGACGCTGGTGAGCAGGCCGGCCATGTACTCGGCCGGGTAGTTGGCCTTGAGGTAGGCCGTCCAGTACGACACCAGGCCGTAGGCGGCCGAGTGGGCCTTGTTGAACGCGTAGTCGGCGAACGGGACGAGGATGTCCCACAGCGTCTTGATCGCCGCGGCGGAGTACCCGCGCTCCTTCATGCCGGCCTCGAACCCGACGAACTCCGCGTCGAGGACCGACTTCTTCTTCTTGCCCATCGCGCGGCGCAGCAGGTCGGCCTTGCCGAGGGAGTACCCGGCGACCTTCTGCGCGATCGCCATGACCTGCTCCTGGTACACGATCAGGCCGTAGGTGCCGCCCAGGATCTCCTCGAGCGGCTCGGCCAGCTCCGGGTGGATCGGCGTGATCTCCTGCTGGCCGTTCTTGCGCAGCGCGTAGTTGGTGTGCGAGTTCGCACCCATGGGGCCGGGCCGGTAGAGCGCGCCGACGGCGGAGATGTCCTCGAAGTTGTCCGGCCGCATGAGCCGCAGCAGCGACCGCATCGGGCCGCCGTCGAACTGGAAGACGCCGAGGGTGTCCCCGCGGGAGAGCAGGTCGTAGGTGGCCTTGTCGGTGAGGTCCTTGCTGATCTCGTCGAGGTCGACCGGTTCCTTGCCGTTGGCGACGATGTTGCGCAGCGCGTCGTCGATGACCGTGAGGTTGCGCAGGCCCAGGAAGTCCATCTTCAGCAGGCCGAGCGTCTCGCAGGTCGGGTAGTCGAACTGCGTGATGATCGCGCCGTCGGCCTCGCGCCGCATGATCGGGATCGAGTCGATCAGCGGGAAGCGGCCGATGATGACACCGGCGGCGTGCACGCCCCACTGCCGCTTCAGGCCCTCCAGCTTGCGGGCCTGGTCGACCACCTCGGCCGCCCCGGGGTCGGACTCGTAGCGGGCGCGGAACTCCGCGGCCTCCTTGTACCGCGGGTGGGCCGGGTCGAAGACGCCCGACAGCGGGATGCCCTTGCCCATCACGTCCGGGGGCATGAGCTTGGTCAGCTCGTCGCCGACCGAGTACGGGCGGTCCAGCACGCGCGCGGCGTCCTTGATCGCGGCCTTGGCCTTGATCGTGCCGTAGGTGACGATCTGGCTGACCCGCTCCTCGCCGTACTTCTGCGAGACGTACTGGATGACCTCGCCGCGCCGGCGGTCGTCGAAGTCGATGTCGACGTCGGGCATCGAGACGCGCTCGGGGTTGAGGAACCGCTCGAAGATCAGCCCGTGCGCCAGCGGGTCGAGGTCGGTGATGCCCATCGCGTAGGCGGCCAGCGAGCCGGCGGCCGACCCGCGGCCGGGGCCCACGCGGATGCCGTTGTCCTTGGCCCAGTTGATGAAGTCGGCGACCACGAGGAAGTACCCCGGGAAGCCCATCTGGGTGATGATCCCGACCTCGTAGTCCGCCTGCTTGCGGACGTGGTCGGGGATGCCGTTCGGCCAGCGCTTGTGCAGCCCGCGCTCGACCTCCTTGACGAACCAGGAGGTCTCGTCCTCCCCCGGCGGCAGCGGGAAGCGCGGCATGAGGTCGGCGCCCTCGGTGAACGACACCTCGCACTGCTCGGCGACCAGCAGCGTGTTGTCGCACGCCGAGGCGAGGTCGCCGGGGAACAGCGCCCGCATCTCCGCGGCGCTCTTGAGGTAGTAGCCGTCCCCGTTGAACTTGAAGCGGTTGGTCTCGTTGAGCCGGGACCCGGTCTGGATGCACAGCAGGGCGTCGTGGGCCTCGGCGTCCTCCTTGTGCGTGTAGTGCAGGTCGTTGGTCGCCAGCAGCGGGATGTCGAGTTCCTTCGCGATCTGCAGCAGCGCCGGGCGGGTCTTCTTCTCGATGGACAGCCCGTGGTCCATCAGCTCGGCGTAGAAGTTCTCCTTGCCGAAGATGTCCTGGAAGTCGGCGGCGGCCTGGCGGGCGCGGTCCTCCTTGCCGGCGCGCAGCCACATGTTCACCTCGCCCGACGGGCAGCCGGTGGTGGCGATCAGGCCCTTGCCGTAGCGCTCGAGCAGGTCGCGGTCGAACCGCGGCTTGCGGTACTGCCCCTCGAGGCTGGCCAGCGAGGAGATGCGGAAGAGGTTGTGCATCCCCTCGGTGGTGCGGGCCAGCAGCGTCATGTGCGTGTAGGCGGCCTTGCCCCGCGAGGAGCCACCCTCGCCGTCCTCGTCGATGAGGTTGTCGCCGAAGTCGAACGGCGCCCGGTCGAACCGCGAGCCGGGCGTGTAGTACCCCTCCATGCCGATGATCGGCTTCACGCCGGCCGCCTTGGCCTGCTTGTAGAAGTCGTAGGCACCGAAGACGTTGCCGTGGTCGGTCATCGCCAGCGCCGGCATCCCCTGCTCGGCGGCGGCCTTGGTGACCTCCGGCAGCTTCGCCGCACCGTCGAGCATCGAGTACTCGGTGTGGACGTGCAGGTGGGCGAACGAGTCGGACGGGGTGCTCACGTGCTCAGGTGCTCCTCACGGTCGTGCGTGCCCGGCCGTCGTGGTCCGCGGCGGGCGACCGGCGGGGAAGACCGGCGGGGCGGTGCGCGGCCGACGGGGCCGACCTCTTCGGGCCGTCGGGTCGGTGGGTCGATCCTCGCACTGGCAGAGGTCTACGCCGAGGGTCTGACAGGACGTGTCTCCTCACACCGGACCGTTCGGTCACACCCGGCTCGCCGCGTCACCGCGGCAGCGGCCGGCGCATCGTGACGTGCACGATCCCGGCCTCCACGTACTCCTCGCCGACCGCGGTGTAGCCGGCCCGCTCGTAGAAGCCGCGGGCGGTCACCTGGGCGTGCAGCTCCACCTCGGCCAGCCCTCGCACCCGCGCCTGCCGGTGCAGCTCGGCGAGGACCGCGGCGCCGTACCCCCGCCCCCGGACGGCGGCGTCCACCGCCATGCGGCCGACCACCGCCCGCCCGTCGCGGACCAGCAGCCGCCCGGTGGCCACCACGCGGCCGTCGTCGTCCCGGGCGAGGGCGTGCACCGCGGTGGCGTCGTGCTCGTCCTGCTCGATCTCGGCCGGCACGCCCTGCTCCTCGACGAAGACGCGGGTGCGCAGCGCCACCACCTCCGGCCAGTCGGCGGCCGTCACCGGCTCCCCCCTCACCGGGCGACCGCCGGCAGCGCGCTGGCCGGGACCAGCAGGAAGCGCAGGTCGATGAGGACGTGCAGCAGCACCGGCAGCAGCAGCGACCCGGTGTCGAGGTGGAGGCCGGCCAGCACACCGCCCAGGACGCCGGTGGTGACCACGCCGGCGAGGCCCTGGTAGGCGTGCGCCAGGCCGAAGGCCAGCGCGGCGACCGCGACCAGCGCCGGAGCCGGCAGCCCGCCGGCCAGCGCCGCGACGACGGCGAGGAAGAACCCGCGGTAGAGCCACTCCTCGCACACCCCGGCGGTCACGCCGACGACGGTGAACAGCCGTCGCTCCGCGCGGGTGCGCGGCAGCAGCGCCAGCGTGGCGTGCACCGACGGCTCGGCGTGCCGCCCCTCCCCCGGCCTCCGGTGCACCTGGGCGGCGGCCCCGGCCAGCGCCCCCGACCGCAGCGCCCGGGTGGACACCACCACGAACGCCAGCGTCAGCAGGGCCGCGGCGCCCGACAGCGGCCCGGGCCACCCCTGCGGCCAGCGCAGCCCGACGCCCGCGGCGGTGACGCCGGGCGCGGACAGCCACACGGCGAGGGCCAGGGCGGCCAGCCCCCACTCCAGCACGAGCAGCCGCCGGTAGAACGACCGCCGGGCGCCGTCGTCGGTCCGCAGGCGCCCCTCGAACCGGCGGTGCAGCACGTGGCCGACGACCGGCTCGCCGAGCACGAGGTAGCCGGCGACGACGACCGCGGACAGCGCCGCGGGGCCGTAGTCGGCCAGCGAGGCGGGGAGCCCCTGCACCGGTGGGGCCTCAGGCCTCGGCGCGCAGGATGTCGAGCGCGCCGGCGAGGTCGGCGGGGTACGGGCTGCGGAACTCCATCCAGTGCCCGTCGGCCGGGTGCGCGATGCCCAGGTGCACCGCGTGCAGCCACTGCCGGGAGACCCCGAGCCGCGCGGCGAGGGTGGGGTCGGCGCCGTAGGTCGTGTCACCGACGCACGGGTGGCGCAGCGCGGAGAAGTGCACGCGGATCTGGTGGGTGCGGCCGGTCTCCAGCTTGATGTCGACCAGGCTGGCGGCCGGGAACGCCTCGACCACCTCGTAGTGGGTGACCGAGGGCCGCCCGCCCTGGACGACGGCGAACTTCCAGTCGTGCCGGGGGTGCCGGTCGATGGGGGCGTCGATGGTGCCGCGGGACGGGTCGGGGTGCCCCTGGACGAGCGCGTGGTAGCCCTTGTCCACGGTGCGCTCCTTGAACGCGGCCTTGAGCACGGTGTAGGCCCGCTCGCTCTTGGCGACCACCATCAGCCCGGTCGTGGCGGCGTCCAGCCGGTGCACCACCCCCTGCCGCTCGGCGGCGCCGGAGGTCGAGATCCGGTACCCGGCCGCGGCCAGCCCGCCGACCACCGTCGGCCCCTCCCAGCCGGGGCTGGGGTGGGCGGCGACGCCGACCGGCTTGTCCACGACCACGATGTCGTCGTCGTCGTGGACGACGGTCAGGCCGGCCACCGGCTCCGGCGCGGTCGGCTCACCGGGCGGCGGGGGGAGCTCGACCTCCAGCCAGCTGCCGCCGCTGACCCGGTCGCCCTTCCCGCGGACCCGCCCGTCCAGCAGCACGACGCCGGCGTCGGCGAGGTCGGCCGCCGCCCCGCGGGACAGGCCGAACAACCGGGACAGCGCCTGGTCCACGCGCTGGCCCTCCAGCCCGTCGGGCACCGGGAGGGCACGGTGCTGGCCCGCGGGACTGCTCACGCCGTCCATCGTGACAGGTGGGTGCGACGGGGACGGCGCAGCGCCCCGGACGCGGTCAGCGCTGCGCGGCGCGGTCCGTGGCCCGCGAGCCGTCGAACTCGATTCCCCGCAGCGCCAGCAGGACGCCGAGGACACCGCCGCAGACGATGGCGGAGTCGGCCACGTTGAAGATCGGGTAGACCTGCCCGTCGGGGGCGAACACCGACACGAAGTCGACGACGCCGCCGCGGAGGAACCCGGGCTCGCGGAAGACCCGGTCGACCAGGTTGCCCAGCGCCCCGCCCAGCACCAGCCCGAGGGCGACCGCCCAGCCGGTGGAGAACAGCCGCCGGGCGGTGCGCACGATCACGACGACGACCGCCGCGGCGATCAGCGTGAACACGACGGTGAACCCCTCCGCGAAGGAGAACGCCGCGCCGGTGTTGCGGGTGTGGGTCAGGTACAGCGCGCCGCCCAGCAGCCGGACGTTCTCGCCCCGGTCGATGGTGGCCACGACCAGCAGCTTGGTGAGCAGGTCGGCGCAGAAGACGACCGCCGCCAGCAGGAGCAGCAGGCGGGTACGGGGACTGCGGGCCGACGTCGCCGGCGCCGCGGCCGCGTCGTCCGGCGGGCCGCTGGGTTCGGACAGGGTGACTCCTCGGTCGTGGCTGGCGCGGCCGGTTCCCGCCGTCTCCCCGACGATAGCCGCGGCCCGGACGGCCTCGACCGTTCCTCCCCGGGCACGCAAGTCGAACCCGGTGTGATCCATCTCATGACCGCCTGCGACACATGTCACCACGTGGAGTGACATGTTCGGTCGGTCAGTGACCGTTACCTGGACAGGTACAGCACCTCCCCCGAGCACGGAAGGCCGTCGTGTCCACCGATCTCGCCCCAGCCACCGACCCCGACGTAGTCCTCGTGGGTGGCGGCATCATGAGCGCGACCCTCGCGTCGCTGCTCGGTGTCGTCGCACCCGACTGGAGCGTCACCGTCTTCGAGTCCTCGTCCGCGGTGGCCGGGGAGAGCTCCGACGCCTGGAACAACGCCGGTACGGGGCACGCGGCCCTCTGCGAGCTGAACTACACGCCGGCCGGCAAGGACGGTTCGGTCGACGTCACCAAGGCCGAGACCATCAACGAGCAGTTCCAGGTGTCGCGGCAGTTCTGGTCGCACCTGGTCCGCTCGGGGCTGACCGGTGCGCCCAAGGAGTTCATCACCCCGGTCCCGCACATCAGCTTCGTGACCGGCGAGGCCGGCCGCGCGTACATGCGCACCCGGCACGCCGCGATGGCGGCGTCCCCGCTGTTCGCCGGCATGGAGTACACCGACGACCCGGCCGAGCTGGCCGGGTGGATCCCGCTGATGATGGCCGGCCGCAGCGCCGCCGAGCCGGTCGCGGCGACCCGGTCGACCGCCGGTACCGACGTGGACTTCGGCTCCCTCACCCGGCTGCAGTTCGCCGCCGCCGAGGACCGCGGGGTGCACGTGCACGTCAACCAGCGGGTCACCGGCATGCACCGGCGCGCCGACGGCCGGTGGGCGGTCACGGTGCGCGACACGGTCTCCGGCGAGGAGCGCACCGTGCGCACCCGCTTCGTCTTCGTGGGTGCCGGCGGTGGCGCGCTGCCGCTGCTGCAGAAGGCCGGCATCCCCGAGATCCGCGGCTTCGGCGGCTTCCCGGTCAGCGGCATGTTCCTGCGCACCCGCTCCCCCGAGCTGGTGTCGGCGCACCAGGCCAAGGTCTACGGCCAGGCCGCCGTCGGCGCCCCGCCGATGTCGGTGCCGCACCTGGACCTGCGGCTCATCGACGGCGACCACTCGCTGCTGTTCGGCCCCTACGCCGGCTTCTCGCCGAAGTTCCTCAAGGCCGGCTCGATGTTCGACCTGCCGCTCAGCGTCAAGCCGAACAACCTCGGCTCGATGCTCGGGGTGGCCCGCACCGAGATGGCGCTCACCCGCTACCTGGTCGGCGAGCTGCTGCAGTCGCGCAGCGCCCGGCACAAGACCCTCACCGCGTTCGTGCCCCTCGCCGAGCAGCACGACTGGGACATGATCACCGCCGGCCAGCGGGTCCAGGTCATCAAGCAGGACCCGGCCACCGGCCGCGGCGTCCTCCAGTTCGGCACCGAGCTCGTCGTCGGCGGCGAGGGCACCGTCGCCGGCCTGCTCGGCGCCTCGCCCGGGGCCTCGACCGCGGTCTCGGCGATGCTCACCGTCCTCGAGCGCTGCTTCCCCGACCGGATCGCCGCGTGGCGCCCGGCGCTGCAGGAGGCCATCCCCTCCTACGGCCGCCGCCTCGCCGCCGACCCGGCCCTGCTCGCCGAGGTCCGCGCCGAGACGATGCAGACCCTGGAGCTCAACGGCTGACCCGGGTCCGCTCCCGCTCACGACGAACACCCGACAGACGCCCCCTCCGGTCCGCCGAGGGGGCGTCTGCCGTGTGTGGGGGTCCGCGCGCGTCCGCGACTCCGGGGAACCCGTCGCCTGGCGGCGCCGGCGGCCCGCACCTCCCCCGGAGTTGCGCGGCGCGGCGGAGACAGCCGGTCGCGGGGGCCCGGAGGGCCTCCCGACCGGGACACGGGGAGGGCTCAGCACGACTCGGGGACGGCACCTGGCCGCGGTGGACCGGTCGCGGGGGCCCGGAGGGCCTCCCGACCGGGACACGGGGAGGGCTCAGCACGACTCGGGGACGGCACCTGGCCGCGGTGTCGTCCGGAGGACGACCGGTCAATCAGCCCCGGTGGCGGCGCCGGTCTCGCCGCGCCAGCCGGCCAGCCGTCCGGCGCGGCTGACCGCGCGCAGCCGTTGCTCGGCGGCCGGCCGGGACCGGCGGGCGGACACGAGCAGCGCCTGGTCGCCGCGCATCAGGCGGGTGGTGGCGTCGGGGACGAACGGCCGGCCGTCGCGGACGATGAGCACCACCGCGGCGTCCTCGGGCAGGCGCAGCTCGGGCAGGTAGACGCCGTGCAGCCGGGACCCGTGCGGCACGGTGAGCTGCAGGAGGTCGGCGTCCAGCTCGTCCAGCGGCGCGGACTCCACGTCGACGTCCCGCGGGGTGACCGGCGCGGCGATGCGCAGCCGGCGCGCCACCCAGGGCAGCGACCAGCCCTGGATGAGGGTGAAGACGACGACGAGCACGAAGACGGTGTCGAAGATGCGGACGGCGCCGTCGACGCCGGCGGCGACCGGGAAGGTGGCCAGGACGATCGGCACCGCCCCGCGCAGGCCGGCCCAGGAGATGAACGCCTGCTGGGCCAGCGGGAGGCGGAACCAGACGAGGCTGGCCAGCACCGACAGCGGCCGGGCCACCAGCAGCAGCGCCCCGCCGACGATCAGCGCGGGCAGGAGTGCGTCGTCCAGCCGGTCCGGGGAGGCCAGCAGCCCGAGCAGGACGAACAGGCCGATCTGCGCGAGAGAGGCCATGCCCTCGGCGAAGCCGATGCTCGCCGAGCGGTGCGGCAGGGCGGCGTTGCCGAGCACCACGCCGGCCAGGTACACCGCGACGAACCCGGAGGTGTGCGCCAGGGACGCCGCCGAGAACGCGAGCACGCACAGCGCGAGGGTCGCCAGCGGGTAGAAGCCGGCCAGCGGGAGGGCGACGCGCCGCAGCAGCTCCGCCCCGGCCACCCCGACGGCGATGCCGATGGCCGCCCCGCCGACCAGTTCGGCGACGATCTCCAGCCCGACCAGCCACCAGGCGTGGGCCTCGCCGTCGGTCAGGTACGTCGCCAGGGCCGACACCAGGAGGATCGCGGGGGCGTCGTTGAGCCCGCTCTCGGCCTCGATGGAGGCCGCCAGCCGGCGGGGCAGCGGCAGCCGGCGCAGCGCGGCGAAGACGGCGGCGGCGTCGGTGGAGCCGATGACGGCGCCGAGGAGGAGGGCGAAGGCCCACGGGAAGTCCAGCAGCCAGACCGCGATCGCCGCGGTGACGACGACGCTGACCACCACGCCGACCGTGGCCAGCGACAGGCCGGGGCCGATCGCCCGCCGGACGTCGTTCCACCGGGTGGTCAGCCCGCCCTCGGCCAGGATGACCAGCAGCGCGGCCACGCCGAGGGTCTGGGTGAGCTGCACGTCCTCGAAGTCGATGCCCAGGCCGCGCTCGCCCAGGGCCACCCCCAGGGCCAGGTAGATCAGCAGGCTGGGCAGGCCCAGCCGGTCGGCCAGCCGGAGGGCCACGGCGGCGACGAGGACGATCAGCGATCCCAGGGCCAGCGCGACGGTGACCGTCGTGTTCACCGTGCGCCCCTGTCCACCTCCGCAGTCTCCCGTACCCACGTTCCGGCGCGGTTCCAGCAGTCCACCGACGGGCGCCGGCGCGGCTCGGGGACAATGGCGGCGTGAGCTCTCCCGGCCCGTTCCGCGCGCTGCCCCCTCAGGTCGACCTGCCCGCCCTCGAGCAGGAGGTCCTGGGCCGCTGGGAGGCCGACAAGGTCTTCGCCCGCTCGCTGGAGGCCTCCGCCGGCCGGCCGCAGTGGAACTTCTACGAGGGGCCGCCGACCGCCAACGGCCGCCCCGGCACCCACCACATCGAGGCGCGGGCGTTCAAGGACGTCTTCCCGCGCTTCAAGACCATGCAGGGCTGGCACGTGCCCCGCCGCGCCGGCTGGGACTGCCACGGCCTGCCGGTGGAGATCGCCGTCGAGCAGGAGCTCGGCTTCGCCGGCAAGCCCGACATCGAGCGCTACGGCATCGCGGAGTTCAACGCCCGCTGCCGGGAGTCGGTCATGCGGCACGTCGACGCGTTCAGCGAGCTCACCCACCGGATGGGCTACTGGGTCGACATGTCCACCGCCTACTGGACGATGGACCCCGCCTACATCGAGAGCGTCTGGTGGTCGCTCAAGCAGGTCTTCGACAAGGGCCTGCTGGTCGAGGACCACCGGGTCGCCCCGTACTGCCCCCGCTGCGGCACCGGCCTGTCCGACCACGAGGTGGCGCAGGGCTACGAGTCGATCACCGACCCGTCGGTCTACGTGCGGCTGCCGGTCACCAGCGGCGAGTGGGCGGGCCGGGCGGACCTGCTGGTCTGGACGACGACGCCCTGGACGCTGCCGTCCAACACCGCGGTCGCCGTCCACCCGGACGTCACCTACGTCGTCGCCCGTCGTGGGGACGACACGCTGGTGGTCGCCGAGCCACTGCTCGGCGCCGTCTTCGGCGACACCGACGACGTCGAGGTGCTGGCCCGCACGGCCGGCCGCGACTGGGAGCGGGTGCACTACCAGCGGCCGTTCGAGCTGGTCGACTTCCCCGACGGGGAGGACGCCCACTTCGTCGTCCTCGCCGACTACGTGACCACCGAGGACGGCACCGGCCTGGTCCACCAGTCACCCGCCTTCGGCGCCGACGACCTCGCCGTCTGCCGCGGCTACGGCCTGCCCGTGGTGAACCCGATCGACCCGACCGGCCACTTCCTGCCCGACGTCGGGCTGGTGGGCGGCCGGTTCTTCAAGGCCGCCGACGACACGCTGGTGGCCGACCTGCAGCAGCGCGGCGTGCTGTGGCGCGAGCAGCGCTACGAGCACAGCTACCCGCACTGCTGGCGGTGCCACACGCCGCTCATGTACTACGCCCAGCCGTCCTGGTACATCCGGACGTCGCTGGTCAAGGACCAGCTGCTGGCCCAGAACGAGCGGACGCACTGGCACCCCGAGCACATCCAGTGGGGCCGCTACGGCGACTGGCTGCGCAACAACGTCGACTGGGCGCTGTCCCGCGACCGGTACTGGGGCACGCCGCTGCCGATCTGGCGCAACGACGCCGACCCGTCGCGGATGGTCGCCGTCGGCTCGCTCGCCGAGCTGTCGGAGCTGACCGGCCGCGACCTGTCCGACCTGGACCCGCACCGGCCGTTCATCGACGAGGTCACCTTCACCCGGCCCGGCGAGGAGGGCACCTACCGGCGGGTCCGCCAGGTGATCGACGCCTGGTACGACTCCGGGTCGATGCCCTTCGCCCAGTGGGGGGCGCCGCACCGCAACCAGGCGGAGTTCGAGGCGGCCTACCCGGCGCAGTTCATCTGCGAGGCGATCGACCAGACCCGCGGCTGGTTCTACACGCTCATGGCCGTCGGCACGCTGGTGTTCGACCAGAGCTCTTACGAGAACGTGCTGTGCCTGGGCCACATCCTGGCCGAGGACGGCCGCAAGATGAGCAAGCACCTGGGCAACATCCTCGAGCCCATCCCGCTGATGGACCGACACGGCGCCGACGCCGTCCGCTGGTTCATGCTGGCCGGCGGCTCGCCGTGGTCGGCCCGCCGGGTCGGCCACGAGACGCTGTCCGAGGTCGTCCGCAAGGTGCTGCTCACCTACTGGAACACGGCCAGCTTCTTCACCCTCTACGCCGAGACCAACGGCTGGGACCCGGCCTCGAGCCCGGCTCCCCCGCGGGCCGAGCGTCCGCTGCTGGACCGCTGGGCGCTGGCCGAGCTGGCCGCGGTCACCGAGGGCGTGACGGCGGCGCTGGAGGACTTCGACACCCAGGGCGCCGGGCGGCTGATCGCGCAGTTCGTCGACGACGTGTCCAACTGGTACGTGCGCCGCTCGCGCCGCCGGTTCTGGGACGGCGACCCGGCCGCGCTGGCCACGCTGCACGAGGTGCTCGACGTGCTCACCCGGCTGATGGCGCCGTTCACCCCGTTCGTGACCGAGGAGGTGTGGGGCCGCGCCGTGGTCCCGGGCCTGACCGGTGCCGAGGTCCCCGACAGCGTGCACCTGGCCGCCTGGCCGCAGGTCGACCAGGACGCCCGCGACGCGGCGCTGGTCGAGCAGGTGGCCCTGGTCCGCCGGCTGGTCGAGCTGGGCCGCTCGGCCCGCACCTCGGCCAAGGTGCGCACCCGCCAGCCGCTGGCCCGCGCCGTCGTGGCCGCGCCGGGCTGGTCGGAGCTGCCGCGTGACCTGGTCGCGGAGGTGGCCGACGAGCTCAACGTGGCGGAGCTGATGGACCTCTCGGCCGTCGGCGGCGACCTGGTCGACGTCAGCGTCAAGGTCGACTTCCGGGCCGTCGGCCGCCGGCTGGGCAAGCAGGTGCAGGCCGTCGCCAAGGCCGTCGCCGCCGCCGACGCCCCTGCGCTCGTGGCCGCCTACCGGGCCGGTGACGCCGCCGTCGAGGTCGACGGCGCCCCCGTGCCCCTGGAGGACGGCGACCTGGTGGTCACCGAGACCCCGCGGGAGGGGTGGACCGTGGCCAGCGGCGGCGGGCTCACCGTGGCCCTGGACCTAGAGCTGACCCCCGAGCTGGAGCGGGCCGGCCTGGTCCGCGAGGCGGTCCGGCTGGTGCAGGAGGCCCGCAAGGGCAGCGGCCTGGCCGTGAGCGACCGCATCGAGCTGTGGTGGACCGTCGAGGACTCCCCGGCCGGCGCCCAGCTGGGCCAGGCGCTGACCGAGCACGGGACGCAGGTGGCCGACGAGGTGCTCGCCGTCCGGGTGCACGCCGGGACCGCCGGCGAGGGCGACGGGGTCGAGGGGCCGGCCGGCTCCCGCTTCTGGGTGGCGCGCGCAGCGGGCTGAGCGGCGGGCGCCCGCGGGGCTCAGTACCCGCGGGCGGCCCGGCGCCGCGTGCGCTCGATCTCGGCGAGCTGCCGCACCGGACGGCAGACGCCGCACGGGGTGAACCCGTCCTCGCGGGCCTCGACCATGGGCAGCGGGATGGTGGTCTGCCCGGTCAGGTGCACGCAGCCGGCCATGTGGTACCGGGGGCGCTCGTCGACCACGAGCACCTCGTCGTCGAGGTCGACGACCAGGAGCAGGTCGGTCACCTCGACGTCCTCCTCGGCGGGCTCGCCGTCGCGGGCGGGACCACGGACCCCGCCGGGGACGGCCGCGTGCGCCCCCGTGGGGGCGTCGTCCACCGGGGCCCACGCGCGGGCGTCATCGCGCGGCCCGGGGGCGGCGGGTCCCGCCGGCTCCCGCCGGTCGTCGTCGGCCGGCCGCCCGACAGCGCGGTACCCGCCGGAGGTCGGGCCGTCCACGGTCCGCTGCCCGCCGGAGGCCGGGCCGTCCACCGTCCGGTGCCCGCCCGAGGCCGGCCCGCGCACCCGCCCCTGCTCGCCCGACCCCGGGCCGGCGGCGGCGCGGTGCCCGCCGGAGGCGGGACCACGGACGGTCGGGGTGCGGACGCCGGGCTGCCCGGCCTCCCGGGGGGTGGCCACCCGCCGCAGCACCAGCAGGACCGCGGCCAGGCCGCAGGCCCCGACGCAGACCCAGTAGAGCGCCGTGGTGTCGGTGACCACCCCGGCGACGAACGTCCCCAGGCCGATCAGCACCAGCAGGCCCGCCGCCAAGATCACGGACCGACTCTAGCCGGGCGGGCGGCGACCCCGCCCCCGGACGCCGAGGGGCCCCCGGACGACGTCCGGGGGCCCCTCGTGCGCGGACCCGTCCGCCCCTCCTGCGGGCGGGGCGGGGCGGGTGCCGTCTCAGGCGCTGGCGTGCTGGTTCTGCCGGCTGTTGGACGCCGGCTCGGCCGAGCCGCGGCTGTCCAGGTCGCGCAGGTGCGACTCGAGGTAGGACCGCAGGCGGGTGCGGTACTCGCGCTCGAAGGTCCGCAGCTCCTCGATCTTGCGCTCGAGGCTGCTCTTCTTCTCCTCGAGGGTGCCCATGACCTCGGTGTGCCGGCGCTCGGCGTCCTGGTCCAGCGCGGCGGCCTTGGCGCGGGCCTCGCGCTCCATCGTGTCGGCGCGGGTGCGGGCGTCGCCGATCATCGAGTCGGCGCGCATCTTGGCCTCGCTGACCATCTGCTCGCTCTTGGCCCGGGCCTCGGTGACCATCCGCTCGCTGTTGGTCTTGGCCGTGACGACCATCTGGTCGGCCTGGGCCTTGGCCTCGTTGACGTACCGGTCGGCGGTCTCGGTGGCCAGGGCCAGCATCCGGGAGGCGCGGGCGCTGTCGTCCTCGCGCGGGGTGACCGGCGGAGGCGGCGGCGCGACGGCCTGGGCGGGCGGCTCGGGGGCCTCCTGGCGCGGCGTCCGGCCGGTGGCCGAGCCGGAGCGGAGCTCGTTGTTCTCCTCGATCAGCCGGGCGAGCTCGGCCTCGACCACGTCGAGGAACGCGTCCACCTCGTCCTCGTCGTAGCCACGCTTGCCGATCGGCGGCTTCTTGAACACGACGTTGTGCACGTCGGCAGGCGTCAATGGCATCGGGTCACCTCGGGTCGGACAGCGGGAACAGGGACGTTCTCGGACGAGCGACGGCGGACCGCACCCGCCTCCGTGCGTCACCCTCCCCGGTGGGTTCAGGGGTCACGCGGTGGCGGCGAGTGAGGTCGTGATGCCACGCAGGATGTACACGGCAATCAACAGCACCATAAACCCGAGGTCCAACCGGATGGTCCCCAGGTTCAGGGGCGGGATGACCTTCCGCACCGCCTTGAGCGGGGGGTCGGTGGTCGCGTAGACGACCTCGAGACCCGCTGCCACCAGCCCGGACGGCCGCCAGCTGCGGGCCAGCACCATGACCCAGTCGACGACGAACCGCGCGAAGAGCAGGACGAGGAAGACGAGCAGCACCGATGAGACGATCTGCCAGAAGAGAGCCACGGTCCTCGTTCGTTCGGGGCACTCCGCGTGCCGGTCCAGTCGTGGGCGTCGGCCTCAGGACTGGTCGGTGAACCCGCCCTCGCGGATCCGCGCCTTGTCCTCGGCCGTCACGTCGACGTCCCTCGGGCTGAGCAGGAACACCTTGTTCGTGACGGGCTCGATGGTACCGCGCAGCCCGAAGATCAGGCCCGCAGCGAAGTCGACGAGCCGCCGCGCGTCGGCGTGGTCGAGCTCGGTGAGGTTCATGATGACCGGCTTGCCGTCCCGGAAGGCCTCACCGATCTGGCGCGCCTCGTTGTAGGTCTTCGGGTGCAGGGTGGTGATCCGGTACGGCTGCGGCGCCGGGGCGGGGGCCGGGGCCGGCTCCGGGGCGGCCGCGACCGGCTCCCGGACGGCGAGCCCGGCGGCGGTCGACCCGCCCACGCCACCGGCAGCCGAGGAGAGGCCACCGCCGGTCGAGGACAGACCGCCACCGGTCGAGGACAGACCACCGGTCGTCGAGGAGAGACCACCGCCGACCGGGCTCCCGAGACGGGCGGCGGGCGCCGAGGCGGCCGGGGCGAGGCCGATGTTGCGGTTCACGCCGCTGCGCCGGGGCGGGGCGACCGGCTCGGGGGCGGGGGCCGGCAGCTCGGGCTCGAGGTCGGCGAAGTGGTCGTCGCCGCGGTAGTCCACGTCGGCGTACCGGTCACCGTCGTCGACGTAGTGGTCGTCGTAGGCGTCCTCGGCGTACCGGCTGTAGCGGCGGTCGTCGATGCGCCGCTCGTCCACCCGACGGTCGTCGTGCCGGTCGTAGTCCGCCTGACGGGCGTCGTACCGGCTGTAGGCACGGGCGTCGTCGTCCTCGACGAGCCCGAGGTAGATGCCCATCTTCCGCATGGTCCCGGCCATCAGCCCTCGCCCTCTGGTGTCGTCCTCGTTGCGCGCGTCGATCACCCGGGCTGGTGGGACCCGTGTGACTGGTGTGACTCGTCTCCCGGGGAGGGTAGGGGCCGCTCCCCGAAGAGCGCGGTTCCGACACGCACGATCGTGCTCCCGGCTGCGATCGCCGCCTCGAGGTCGGCGCTCATCCCGGCCGAGACCTCCCGCGCCCCGGGGTGGTCGGTGCGGACCCGCTCGGCCAGCGCGGCGAGCCGGGCGAACGCCGGCGCCGGGTCGCCGCCCCGGGGCGCGACCGCCATGAGGCCGCGCAGCGCGACGCCCTCCTCCGCGGCGACCGCGTCGGCCAGGGCGGGCACGTCGCCGGGTGCGGCGCCGCCCCGGGCGGCGAGCTCGCCCTCCGGCCCGCCGAGGTCCACCTGGAGCAGCACCTCGACCGGCCGGCCCAGCTCCGTCCCCGCCCGTGCCAGCGTGCGGGCCAGCGGGAGCCGGTCGACCGAGTGCACCACCGCGCCCAGCCGGGCCACCGCCGCGGCCTTGTTGCGCTGCAACTGGCCGACCATGTGCCACCGCAGCGGCAGGTCGGTGAGCTCGGCCGCCTTGCCGGTCAGCTCCTGCGCGCGGTTCTCGCCGAAGTCGGCCTGACCGAGCGCGGCGAGCTCCCGGACGGCGGCGGCGGGCCAGGTCTTGCTCACCGCCAGCAGGCGCACCTCGGCGGGGTCGCGGCCGGCGGCACGGGCCGCCGCGGCGATCCGTGCGCGCACGGCCTGGAGACGGTCGGCGGGGGTGGTCACGAGGGGAATGCTCCCAGCGCTCACCCGAGCCAGGTGACCCCCGCCTGCCGGCCGGTGACGCCGTCGCGCCGGTGGGAGAAGAGGAAGCGGTCCTCGGCGGTGCACCGGGGGTCGTGCACCACCTGGCCCACCCCGGCGCCGCGGAGCACCTCGGCCAGCCCGGCACGCAGGTCCAGCCCCGGGGTGCCCCTGCGGGTCCGGACGGCGGCGGCCGGGGCGATCCGCGCCACCTCGGCCTGCATGGCGCGCGGCACCTCGTAGCAGGCGCCGCAGACGGCCGGACCCAGCAGCGCGGTGACGTCGCCGGGGCGCGCACCCAGCCCGGTCATGGCGGCCAGTGCGGCGGGGACGACGCCCTGGCGGACGCCCTCCCGGCCGGCGTGGACGGCGGCCACCACACCGGTGCGGGAGTCGGCCAGCAGCACCGGGACGCAGTCGGCGACCAGGACGCACAGCACCAGGCCCGGCGTGCGGGTGACGAGTGCGTCGGTGGCCGGCAGCGGCCCATCGACCGGTCCGTCGACCACGGCCACCCCCGTGCCGTGCACCTGGTCCATCCAGACCAGGCGGGCCGGGTCCGCCCCGAGCTCCCGCGCCAGCCGCTCCCGGTTGGCCGCGACGTCCGCGGGGTCGTCACCCACGTGCCCGCCGAGGTTGAACGAGTCGTACGGCGGACGGGACCGGCCGCCCCGCCGGTCGGTGACGACCCGGCGGGGTCGCACCGTCGGCGGGGCGGCCGGCTGCGGACTCACGGCGCCACCCCCGTGGAGGAGGGGCCTCTCACTGGCGGAGGAACTCCGGGATGTCGAGCTCCTCCTCGAAGTCCTCGTTCGACAGCGGGCGGCGACCCGCGGCGGCCGCACCCGGGACCGGGGGCAGCGGGGGCACGGTGATGCCGCCGCCGGCTGCGGGCCGGGCCGGCATCTGCGAGGTCGAGGGCATCGGCGCCGGCTGCGCCTGGGGGGTCGAGCCGACCAGCCGCTCACCGGTCGGCGCCGGAGAAGCGGCGGTCACCGGCTGCGGGTGCACCGGCATCCGCGAGGCCACGGGGGGCGCCACCGGGGCGGCACTGGGCACGGCGGCGACGCCGGCGTCCTTGCGGCCGCTGGGCTTGCCACCGTCGAAGCCGGCGGCGATGACGGTCACGCGCACCTCGTCACCGAGGGCGTCGTCGATGACCGCGCCGAAGATGATGTTCGCGTCGGCGTGGGCCGCGTCGGACACCAGCGAGGCGGCCTCGTTGATCTCGAACAGGCCGAGGTCCGAGCCGCCGGAGATCGACAGCAGGACGCCGTGGGCGCCCTCCATCGAGGCCTCCAGCAGCGGGCTGGCGATGGCCTGCTCGGCGGCGAGCAGGGCCCGGTTGTCCCCGCGCGCGCTGCCGATGCCCATGAGCGCCGAGCCCGCGCCGGACATGACCGACTTGACGTCGGCGAAGTCCAGGTTGATCAGGCCGGGCGTGGTGATCAGGTCGGTGATGCCCTGGACACCGGAGAGCAGCACCTGGTCGGCGGTGCGGAAGGCGTCCATCACGCTGACGTTGCGGTCACCGAGTTGGAGCAGCCGGTCGTTGGGGATGACGATGAGCGTGTCGCACTCGTTGCGCAGCTCCTCGATGCCCGACTCGGCCTGCACGGCCCGCCGCTTGCCCTCGAAGGAGAACGGGCGGGTGACCACGCCGATGGTGAGCGCGCCGAGCTTGCGCGCGATGGAGGCGACGACGGGGGCGCCGCCGGTGCCGGTGCCGCCGCCCTCCCCCGCGGTCACGAAGACCATGTCGGCGCCCTTGAGCACCTCCTCGATCTCCTCGCGGTGGTCCTCGGCCGCCTGGCGCCCGACGTCGGGCTGCGCGCCGGCACCCAGCCCGCGGGTGAGCTCGCGGCCGACGTCGAGCTTGACGTCGGCGTCGCTCATCAGCAGCGCCTGGGCGTCGGTGTTGATGGCGATGAACTCGACCCCCTTGAGGCCGACCTCGATCATCCGGTTCACCGCGTTCACACCGCCGCCGCCGATGCCGACGACCTTGATGACCGCGAGGTAGTTGTGCGGAGGTGTCATGTGGGGCTCCCGACCTCGACCCTCATCCTCAAGTAAAGCCTTATAGTTATGTCAACTGGGTCGACGCGGACGAAGTTAGATGGGCCGGGACAGGCCCTACAAACACCCTCCCGGGCCCGGCGTGTCGACAGGGCGGGATCACACGGATCTCGGCCGACCCGCTGGTCACACTGACACCACTGAGAGTGACGACCCGCGCCGGGAACGTCTCATGTGCAGGTCGAGGCGCCGGACACGCCCACGACGGGGAACCGGGCAAAGTGATCTGGGGCGCCGGGCGTGTCGCGTCGCCGCGCGTGTCGTCCCGGCCGCCGGGCAGTGCGCTCCGGCACCGGTGCGACACGGTGCGCGAGCGGCGCCGCGGGCGGGCTCAGCTGCGGGGCAGCCGGCCGAGGAGGTAGAACTCCTCGTTCGGCGGGATCGCCGCCCAGTGCGCGAGCCGGTTGGACAGCGCGAAGAGCGACACGATCGCCCCGACGTCCCAGACGTCGTCCTCGGTGAGGCCGTGCCCGCGCAGGGCGTCCAGGTCCGCGGCGGTCACCGCCGCCGGCTCCACGGCGAGCCGGACCGCGACCTCCAGCACCGCGTGCATCCGCGGCGACAGCGGCGCCTTGCGCCAGTCGACGGCGACCTGGTCGGCGATGTGCGGGTCGCGGGCCCGGATGCGGGCGATGGCGCCGTGCGCCACCACGCAGTACAGGCAGTCGTTGGCCGCGCTGGTCGCCACCACGACCAGCTCCCGGTCGGCCTTGGACAGGCCCGGGGTCTCCTTGTCCATCAGCGCGTCGTGCAGGGCGAAGAAGGCCGCCGCCTCGGCCGGGCGCCACGCCAGCGCGCCGAAGACGTTGGGCAGGAAACCCGAGCGCTCCTCGACGTCGGCGTAACGCTCCCGCAGTTCCGGGGCGAGCTGGTCAGGGGTCGGGACGGGGAACCGGCTGATCGGGGAGGCGCTCACCGGTCCACCCTGCCGCGCAGCTCAGCGGAGGACCACCGCGGACGGCGCGCTGACGTCGATGGTGCCCGCCGGCTCCAGCGCCCCGGACCCCAGCTGGCCGAGCAGGGCGACGAGGACGTCGGCCTTGTCCCCGGCGTGCTCGGCGCTCCCCCACAGCACCGTGGTGCCGTCGGCGAGGGTCAGGGTGACGTCCTCCGCGGTGGTGGCCGAGGCCGCCGCGACGTCGGAGCGGACCTCGCGCGGGAGGGCGACCAGCGCGGCCAGCGCGGCCCTCGTGGCGCGGTCGTCGGGCCCCGGGGACGCCACCTCGAGCGGCACGACGCCGGCCGGCGACGCGCCGGTGACCGTGTCGAAGAGCACCCCGTCGGCGTCGACCAGGCTCCGGGTGCCGGCCTGGTCGACCACCGCGACCGGCACCCGCTCGACGACGGTGACGACGACGCTGCGCGGCCACCCGCGGGTCACCTCGACCGACGCGACCTGGGGCAGCCGGGCCACCCGGGCCTCGGCCGCCTCGACGTCCACCCGCAGCAGCGGGGTGCCCGGGGTGATCCCCGCGACCTCGACCACCTCCTCGGCGGTCAGGCTGCCCGCCCCGTCGACCTGCACGGTGGAGACGGCGAGCACGGGGCTGCCCCACACCAGCCAGGTCAGCAGCCCGGCCACCGCCACCGCCAGGCCGGCGCGGAGGAGCAGCCGGCGGCGGCGGTCCCGCGGGCTGTCCCGGCGCCGGCGGACGGCGGGTCCCCCGGCGCGGCGTCCGGACTCGGGAGCGGGCCCGGAGCCGCGGGAGCGGTCCCGGGTGGTCGTCCCCGAGCGGCTCACCGGTCCGGGCCCGCCGGCGCGTCGACGCCGCCGGCCCGCGACCGCAGCACCTCGAGCACCTCGGGGCCGACCATGGAGACGTTGCCGGCCCCCATGGTGATCACCAGGTCACCGGGCCGGGCGCGCTCCGCGAGCGCGGGGGCCGCGGCCGACCACGACGGCTCGAACTGCACCCGCCCGGCCGGCAGGGGGACCGCGTCGGCGACCATCGCGCCGGTGACGCCGGGGACGGGGTCCTCCCGGGCGCCGTAGACGTCCATGACCACGACCTCGTCGGCCAGCCCGAGGGCGGCACCGAAGCCGGCGGCGAACTCGCGGGTGCGGCTGTACAGGTGCGGCTGGAAGGCGACCACGACCCGGCCGGAGCCGGCCACGGCGCGGGCGGCGCGCAGTTGCGCACCGACCTCGGTGGGGTGGTGGGCGTAGTCGTCGTAGACCCGCACCCCGCCGACGACGCCCTTGAGCTCGAACCGGCGGTGCACGCCGCCGAACCGGGCCAGGCCCGCCACCAGCCCCTCGGCGGGCAGCCCCAGTTCGAGGCCGGCCAGCAGCGCCGCGGCGCTGTTGCGGGCCATGTGCTCGCCCGGCACCCGGATCTGCACCCGGCCCAGCACCTCGCCGTCGAGGACCGCCGTCCACGCGGTGGCGTCCGGGCCGACCTCGATGTCCAGCAGCCGCAGGTCGGCGTCCTCCGCGGTGCCGTAGGTGCGCACCCGGGCGCGGGTGGGCACGCCGCGCAGCCGCGCCGAGCCGGGGTCGTCGGCGCACAGGACGACGAAGCCGCCCGGGTCGACGGTGCCCAGGAACCGGTCGAACGCCGCCTCGACCGCCGCCAAGTCGCCGTAGTTGTCGAGGTGGTCGGCCTCGACGTTGGTGACGATCGCCCCGTGCGGCGCGAGCAGCAGGAACGAGCGGTCGCTCTCGTCGGCCTCGGCGACGAAGACGTCCCCCTCCCCCGCGTGCGCGTTGCTGCCCGACTCGTTGAGGTCGCCGCCGATGGCGAAGGAGGGGTCCACGCCGCACGCCTGCACCGCGACGGTGAGCATCGACGTGGTCGAGGTCTTCCCGTGGGTGCCGGCGACGGCGACGCTGCGCTTGCCGGCCATCACCGCGGCCAGGGCCACCGCCCGCGGCAGCACCCGCAGCCCCCGGGCGCGGGCGGCGGCCAGCTCGGGGTTGTCCTCCCGGATCGCGGTGGAGACGACGACGGTGTCGGCGTCCCCGAGGCGCGCCGGGTCGTGGCCGAGCTCCACCCGGGCGCCCAGGGCGCGCAGCGCCAGCAGGGTCGGGGTGTCGCGGCGGTCGCTGCCGGAGACGGTCACGCCCCGGGCGAGCAGGATCCGCGCGATCCCGCTCATCCCGGCCCCGCCGATGCCGACGAAGTGCACCGCGCCGAGCTCGGGCAGCGAGGGCACCGGCTCGTTCCACGCGGCCACCGCTGCGGCGCTCACCGGCCCTCCTCGCCGGCGCCCGTCGACCGCGTGCGCGGCGCTGCTCCGCTCGCCGCCACCTCCAGCACGATGTCGGCCAGCCGCTCGTCGGCCTCGCGGGAGCCCGCGGCCGCGGCGTGCTCGGCGTACCCGGCCAGCGCGCCCGGGTCGGTGACCAGGGGCACCACGTTCTCCTCGATCCAGGACGGCGACAGGTCCGCGTCGTCCACCAGCAGTCCTCCCCCGGCCTCCACCACGGGCAGCGCGTTGCGCCGCTGCTCGCCGTTGCCGATGGGCAGCGGGACGAACGCCGCCGGCAGCCCGACGGCCGACAGCTCGGCGACGGTCACCGCACCTGCCCGGCACAGCGCGAGGTCGGCGGCGGCGTAGGCGAGGTCCATCCGGTCCAGGTAGTCGACGACGACGTAGGGCGCGCTGCCCGCGGGGCGGGCGGGCACGGTCACGTCGGTGTTCTTCGGCCCGCGGGCGTGCAGCACCTGCACGCCGGCCGCGGTGAGCGCGTCGGCGGCGCCGACCGCGGCCCGGTTCAGCGACCCCGCGCCCTGCGAGCCGCCGAAGACCAGCAGCGTGGGCCGGTCGGCGTCCAGGCCGAAGGCGGCGCGGGCCTCGGCGCGGCGGGCGGGCCGGTCCAGCGTGCTGATCGCCGTCCGCAAGGGCATGCCGACGTGCTCGGCGCCGCGCAGCGGCGTGCCCGGCACGGTGACCGCCACGCGCGCGGCCAGGCGGGCGCCCACGCGGTTGGCGAGACCGGGCAGCGCGTTCTGCTCGTGCACCACGACCGGCACCCGTTGCCGGCGGGCGGCGAGGTAGGCCGGCAGGGCCACGTAGCCACCGAAGCCGACGACGACGTCGGCGTCGAGCTCGCGCAGCAGCGCGCGGGTCTCGGCCACCGAGGCGCGCACCCGGCCGGGCACCCGCAGCAGGTCGACGGTGGGCCTGCGCGGCAGCGGCACCGGGGGGATCAGCCGCAGGTCGTAGCCGCGGGCGGGGACGAGGCGGGTCTCCATGCCGCGGGCGGTGCCCAGGCAGGTGATGCGCAGCTCGCCGCCGGGGACGCCGCGGCGGCGCAGGGCGTCGGCGAGGGCGAGCATCGGCTCGATGTGCCCGCCGGTGCCGCCGCCGGCGAGGACGACGCTGGTGCTCATCGGGGCCTCCGGGGCGAGTCGGGTGAGGTGAGCCGGGCGCGCGGCGGCGGCTGCCGTCGGCCGTCCGCGCCGCGGCCGCGGGCGTCGGGCACCCGCCGCTCCCGCGGGGCCGCAGGCCGCTCCCGCCCGGGGACGACGCGGGCCACGGTGCGGCTGCCGGAGACGGCGGGGCCGCGGGCCGGCCGCTCCTCGGCCCGGCCGGCTCCCCCGTCGGCCGGCTCCCGGCGGGGACGGCGACGCGGGCGGACCGGCTCCACGGCGTGCTCGGGCACCGGCAGGAGCAGGCGGGTCAGCCGGCCGGGGGTGCGGCGGCGCTGGTGCTCGATCGCCTCGGGCTCGCTGCGGGCGAAGCGGATCAGCAGCCCGACGATGAACAGGGTGAGCACCAGGGAGGTGCCGCCGGCCGAGACCAGGGGCAGGGTGACGCCGGTGACCGGGAGCAGGCCGACGACGTAGCCCATGTTCATCGCGGCCTGCCCGACCAGCCACACCGTGATGGCGACGCTGGCCAGCTGCACGAAGCGGTCGGCCGAGCGGCGGGCGATCCGGAAGCCGGCGTAGGCGAGCACGCCGTAGAGGGTCACCACGACCAGGCAGCCGAGGAACCCGAGCTCCTCCCCGATGATCGCGAAGATGTAGTCGGACTCGGCCTCGGGCAGCAGGTTCCACTTCATGGCGCTGTTGCCCAGCCCCACCCCCCACAGCCCCCCGGTGGCCAGCGCGTAGAAGCCGCGGATGGCCTGGAAGCCGGAGTCGGTGGGGTCGGCGAACGGGTCGAGGAAGGCGGTGATGCGCTCCATCCGGTAGGGCGCGGCCTTGACCATGACCCAGATGCCCAGCGCGGCGGCCCCAGCGCCCCAGGCGAAGAAGCGCAGCGGCATGCCGCCACCCCACAGCAGGCCGACGAGCACCAGGCCGAGGCTGACCACCCCGCCGAAGTCCGGCTCCAGGTACAGCAGCAGCGACAGGACGCCGAACACCGGCAGCAGCGGCACCAGCAGCGTCCGCACGGTGAGGTAGCGGTCGCGGACGGCGAGCATGTGCGCACCCCAGAGCGCGAAGACCAGCTTGGCCAGCTCCGAGGGCTGGAACTGGGTGACGCCGAGGTCCAGCCAGGCCCGCGAGCCGTTGAGCTCCATCCCGAGGCCCGGGACGAACACCGCCAGCAGGAGGACGGCGGAGCCGACCAGGGCCAGCGGCGCCCAGCGGCGGATCAGCCCCACGGGCAGCCGCAGGGCCACGACGAGGGCGCCGAGGCCGACGACGGCGAACACCAGCTGGTCGACGCCGGGGCGCCAGGCGGGCTGGTCGTCGAGCGCGGCCTCGATCGCCGAGGCGGAGAAGACCATGACCAGGCCGATGGCCAGCAGCATGCCGGCCGCACCCACCACGAGGTGGCAGCTGGTCATGGGGCCGTCGAGCCAGGCCGGACCACGGAGGCGGCGCGGGGCGGTGCCCCGGGTGGCGCCCGCGGTCCGCCGCGCGCCGGGCGCGGGACGGACGCCGGTGGACTCCATCGCGCCATCGTGACCGGTACGGCCCGCCGTCCGGGACACCGGCGGGGCGTGTCGCAGGACCCGGCCGGTCACAGGCCGGTGATGGAGAGCCAGTCGGCGTAGAACAGGCCCAGCCCGAACGCCACCGCCATGCCGGTGACCAACCAGAAGCGGACGATCACGGTGTTCTCCGCCCACCCGGCCAGCTCGAAGTGGTGGTGCAGCGGCGCCATCCGGAACACCCGGCGGCGGGTGGCCCGGAAGAAGGCCACCTGGATGACCACCGACAGCGTGACCGCGACGAACAGCCCCCCGAGGACGACGAGCAGCAGCTGGGTGCGGGTGACGATCGCCAGCCCGGCCAGCAGCCCACCGAGGGCCAGGGAGCCGGTGTCGCCCATGAAGATCCGCGCCGGGCTGGTGTTCCACCACAGGAAGCCCAGGCAGGCGCCCATGCCGGCGGCGGCGACGAGGGTGACGTCGAGCGGGTCGCGCACGGTGTAGCAGCCGTCGATCACCGCGGTCGTGCAGTCGTGGGTGAACTGCCAGAACGAGATGATCGTGTAGGCGCCGCACACCATCGCCGAGCAGCCCGCCGCCAGCCCGTCGAGGCCGTCGGTGAGGTTGACCGCGTTGGAGAACCCGGCGATGAACAGGTAGGCCAGCACCACGAAGAGGATCGGGCCCAGGGCCAGCGGCGCGATGTCGCGGACGTAGGAGACGAACGTCGAGGCCGGGGTGGTGCCGGCGGGGTCGGGGAAGTTGACCGCGAGCACCGCGAAGGCCACCCCGACGACCAGCTGCCCGACCAGCTTGGCGGTCTTGTTCAGCCCGAGGCTCCGGCGGTACCGGATCTTCAGGTAGTCGTCGAGGAACCCGACCGTGCCCAGCCCCACCATGAGGAACAGCACGAGCAGCCCGCTGGCGGTGACCCCGCGGCCGGGCTGGTTGATGAGGAACAGGTGGGCGATCAGGTAGCCGCCGACGGTCGCCCCGACGATGACGGTGCCGCCCATGGTGGGCGTGCCCTTCTTCGACAGGTGGCTCTCGGGGCCGTCGTCGCGGATCTCCTGGCCGAAGCCCTTGCGCCGGAACAGGTGGACCGCCACCGGGGTGGCGAGGATGGAGATCACCAGGCCGAACGCGGCGGCGATGAGGACGGACTTCACGCGCCTGCCCCGGTGTCCAGCAGGTCGGCGGCGAGCAGCTCCAGCCCGTAGGACCGGCTGGCCTTCACCAGCACGACGTCTCCGGGCACCAGCACCTCCGTCAGCAGTTGCCGGGCAGCAGCCCGGTCGGGCACGTGCACCGCACCCTCCCCCTCGCGCGCTCCGGCCCGGGACGCGCCCTGGGCTATCCCTACCGCATCGGGCCCGACGGCCACGACCAGGTCCACCCCGCCGGCCACGGCGTCCCGGCCCAGCCGCTCGTGCTCGTCGTCCGCACCCGCGCCGAGCTCGGCCATCGCACCCAGGACGGCGATCCGCCGCTGCCCGGCCAGGCCGGCGAGGGCGGCCAGCGCGGCACGCATGGACTCGGGGTTGGCGTTGTAGGCGTCGTTGACCACGGTGACGCCGTCCGCGCGCCGGGTGACCTCCATGCGCCACCGGCTGCGCGGACCGGCGGCGGACAGGGCGGCAGCGACCTCGGCCGGTGCCATCCCGGCGGCCAGCGCGGCGGCGGCGGCCGACAGCGCGTTGGCCACCTGGTGGACGCCGACCACCTGCAGCCGGACCGGGTGCCGCGCGCCGGCGGCGACCAGGGTGAACCCGGCCCGGCCGGCCTCGTCGAGGGCGACGTCCTCGGCCCGGACGTCGGCGCCGTCGGCGAGGCCCGTGGTGACCACCCTCGCCCGGGTGCGGGACCGCATCCCGAGCACCCGCGGGTCGTCGGCGTTGAGGACGGCGGTGCCCTCGGCCGGCAGCGCCTCGACCAGCTCGCCCTTGGCGACCGCGATGCCCTCCGGGGAGCCGAACTCGCCGAGGTGCGCCGAGCCCACGTTGAGGACGACGCCGATGCGGGGACGGGCGACGCCGCACAGCCGGGCGATGTGCCCGCGCCCGCGCGAGCCCATCTCCAGGACGAGGAACCGGGTGGCGTCGTCGGCGTCGAGGACGGTCAGCGGCAGGCCGATGTCGTTGTTGTAGGACCCCGGCGGGCTGACCGTCGGGCCGGCCGCACCGAGGACCTGGCCCAGGAGGTCCTTGGTGGAGGTCTTGCCCGAGGAGCCGGTGATCGCCAGCGTCGTCAGGCCGCCGGCCACCAGCCGCTCGTGGACGGCGGCGGCCAGGCGGCCCAGCGCGGCGACCGGCTCGTCGACGACCACGCAGGGCAGGGCCGGGTCGGGGCGGGTGGTCAGCGCCGCCACGGCGCCGGCGGCCGCGGCCGCGGCGACGAAGTCGGCGCCGTCGACCCGCTCCCCCGGCACCGCGACGAACAGGTCGCCGGGGGCGACGCTGCGGGAGTCGACGGTGACCTTCCCGGTGACGGTGCCGTCGGCCTCGGGGACCAGCCGGCCACCGGCCGCCGCGGCCACCTCGGCGAGGGTCAGGGCGATCACGGGCTCGGCTCCACTCCGGCCCGGGAGAGGGCCTCGCGCAGCACGGCGCGGTCGTCGAACGGGTGCAGGGTGCCGGCCACCTCCTGGCCGGTCTCGTGGCCCTTGCCGGCCACGAGGACGGCGTCGCCGGGGCGGGCGCGGGCCACGGCCTCGGCGATCGCCGCGCGCCGGTCGCCGATCTCCAGGACGTCCCCGCGCCGGTCGGCGGGGACGCCGGCGAGCACCGCGGCGCGGATCGCGGCGGGGTCCTCCGAGCGCGGGTTGTCGTCGGTGACGACGAGCAGGTCGCTGCCCCGGGCGGCGACCTCGCCCATGGCCGCCCGCTTGCCCGGGTCCCGGTCGCCCCCGCAGCCGAGCACCGTGATCACCCGGCCCGCGGTGTCGGCGCGCAGGGCCGACAGCGCCGTGGCGACCGCGTCGGGGGTGTGGGCGTAGTCGACGACGGCGACGAACGGCTGACCGGCGTCCACCGGCTCCATGCGGCCGGGGACGACGGTGTCGGCCAGCCCCCGCAGCGCCGCCTCGACGGGGACGCCGACGGCGTCGAGCAGGGCCACCGCCAGGACGGCGTTGGCGACGTTGAACGCCCCGGGCAGCCGCACCCGGGCCGGCCAGGTGCGGCCGTCGGGGCCGGTGAGGGTGAACGCCGAGCCGCCGTCGGGGGCCACGGTGACCCCGGTCGCGGTCCAGTCGGCGGGGGTTCCGCGGCCGGAGACGGTGACCGCGCGGCGGCCGTCGAGCATGCCGGTCAGCCGGCGGCCGTACGGGTCGTCGACGTCGACCACCTCGACCGCGGCGCGGCCGTCGAACAGGCGTGCCTTGGCGAGGAAGTAGTCCTCCAGGTCGGCGTGGAAGTCCAGGTGGTCGCGGCCCAGGTTGGTGAAGCCGGCCGCGGCGAACGGGACGCCGCCCACGCGGCCGAGCACCAGCGCGTGGCTGGAGACCTCCATCACCACCGTCTGCACGCCGGCGTCGGCCATGCGGGCCAGCAGCGCGTGCACGGCGGGCGCCTCCGGCGTCGTCCGGACGCTGGGCAGGGCGGTGACCGTCGGCGTCCCGTCGGGGGCCCACCCGCGGGTGCGGGTCTCCACGGTGCCGATCAGGCCGCTCCCCCGCCCCGCGGCGGCCAGACCCGCCTCGACCAGGTAGCTGGTCGTGGTCTTGCCGTTGGTGCCGGTGATCCCGACGACCTGCAGCCGCCGGCCCGGCTCGCCGTAGACCCGGGCGGCGACCGCGCCCAGCAGGGCGCGCGGGTCCTCGACGACGCAGACCGGCAGCCCGGTGGCGCAGGCCTGCTCGCGACCGGTGGGGTCGGTGAGGACGGCGACCGCGCCCCGGGCGGCGGCGTCGGCGGCGAACCGGGCACCGTGGGTGCGGGCACCGGGGAGGGCCGCGTAGAGGTCACCCGCGCCGACCTCCCCGGAGGCCAGCGTGACACCGGAGACCGGCGTCGCGGCGTCGCCCTGCACCGGGGCGCCGACGAGGTCGGCGAGGTCGGCGAGCGTCGGGGCGGGGGTCGCCGGGGCGGCGCCCGCGTGGCGGGGGGCCGCCCCGTCCGCGGTCGGGGTCACGGGGCTCCAATCTACCGGCGGGCAGGCCCCGCCCCGGGCCCGCCCCGAGCGTGCGGAGAGGGGGTCCTCGGTCAGTCGGAGCCCGTGAGCCGGAACTCGGGGCGGGGTGTGCCCGACGGCACGATGGCGTCCGCGGTGAGCGCCTGGCGCATGACGTCGGCGAACACGGGGGCGGCCACCTGGCCGCCCTCGGCGGAGCTGGTCGGCCGCTCCAGGTCCACGGCGACGACGTACTGCGGGTCGTCGGCCGGCGCGAACCCCACGAAGGTGGTCACGTACCCGCCCCCGGCGTAGCAGCCGCACTCGGGGTTGGCCCGCTGCGCGGTGCCGGTCTTGCCGGCCACCCGGAACCCGTCGACCTGGGCGAGCGGCGCGGTGCCGCCCGGGCCGACGACCGCCTCGAGCATGTAGGCCATCTGGTCGGCGGTGGACTCGCTGACCACGCGGGTGGACCCCGGCGCGGGCGCCGCCTCCCCGCCGACGGACTCGACCACCCGCGGCTCGATGCGCACGCCGCCGTTGGCGATCGCCTGGTAGACCGACGCCATCTGCAGGGTCGTGACCGACACGCCCTGGCCGATCGCGATGTTGGCCGCGCGGCTGTCCTCCCAGTCGTCGGAGGGCGAGAGGATGCCGGCGCTCTCCCCGGGCAGCTCGATGCCGGTCCGGCCGCCGACGCCGAAGGCCCGCAGGTACTCCTCGAGCTTCGCGTCGCCCACCTCGCGGGCCAGCATGATCGTGCCCACGTTGCTGGACTTGGCGAGGACGCCGGTCACCGTCCAGTCGATCGGCTCGTGGTCGTGGGCGTCGGTGACCACGGCGTCCCCGGCCTGGATGTGCCCGTCGACGGTGAGGACGGTGTCCGGGGTGGCCACGCCCTCCTCGACGGCGGCGGCGAGGGTGACCGCCTTCATCACCGAGCCGGGCTCGAAGACGTCGGACACCACCGGGTTGCCCAGCAGCTCCGGGTCGGTGCCGGCGGCCGCGCCCGGGTCGTAGCCGGGGCAGGAGCCCATGGCGGCGACCTCGCCGGTGTGCACGTCGAGGACCACGGCCGAGGCGCGGGTGGTGGCGCCGTCCTGACACGCCTGGTCCAGCCGCTGCTCCATGACGAACTGGAGGTCGGAGTCGAGGGTCAGCTGCACGGTCTCGCCGTCGGTGGCCGGGGTGGACTCGTCGATGCCCGAGGGGATCGGGTGGCCGCCGGAGCCCACCTCGACCCGCCGCTCACCGGGGCTGCCGGCGAGCTCCTCGTCGAAGCTCTGCTCGATGCCGGCCAGGCCGCCGCCCTCGCGGCCGACGAAGCCGACCACCTGCCCGGCGACGGTCCCGGCCGGGTAGAGGCGCACCGGGTCGTCCTCGAAGAAGATCCCCCCGAGGCCCAGCTCGTCGATGGCGTCGACGGTCTCCGGGGAGACCTGGCCGGCGAGCACGACGTAGCGGCTGTCGCGGGACAGCAGCTCGGTGAGCTCGGAGACGGGGACGTCGAGCAGCGTGGTGAGGGCCAGGGCGGTGCGTGCCGGATCGGCGACCACGGTCGGGTCGGCGACCACCCGGGAGGCCTCGACGGTGTAGGCAAGCGGGTTTCCGTCCCGGTCCAGGACCTGCCCGCGGAGGGCGGCGATCGGGTAGCTGCGCAGCCGGTCCTGGGTGGCGGCCGCGGCGTAGTCACCGCCGTCCACGCCCTGGAGGAGGACCAGCTTGCCCATGACGACCAGCAGCGGGACGACGACGAGCACCAGGCCGATGGTGAGCCGCCGGGTGCCGGGCCGGAGGCCGGCGGCGACGCGACGGCTGCCCGGCGGACGGCGGGGCGCGAAGGCGCCCGCACCGCCGCGGGGCGGGAGGCGGTCACCGGTGCGCCGGCCGGGGGCCGGCGGCCGGGGTGGGGTGGGCACCGTCAGCCCCCCGCGCCGGGCTCGGGAGCCGGTGCGGGGGCCTCGGCCGGCAGCGCCTCGCCCCGCAGGGTGACCGTGCCGTCCTCGCCGATCACCAGGTAGCCGGCCGGGCCGGCGGGCACCAGGCCGGCGGCGGTCGCGGCCGCGGCCAGCGCGGCGGAGGTGCCCCCGGCGACCACCTGCTGCTCGAGGCGCTCCACCTCCTGCTCGCGGTCGGCGTTGGCCGCCGCCAGCTGCGTGGCCTTGAGCGAGTTGACCGCGATGGCGGTGTTGAGGAACAGCAGTCCCAGGGCGGTGGCGACGAGCAGGCCGACGACCAGCAGCACCAGCGGCGCGCGGCGGGTGGTGAGCACCGACCGGCGGGAGCGGGGCGCGGCGGCCGCCGGCGCGGGCCGCGGCACGGGGCCGGTGGCCTGCGCCCGGGGCGGGCGGGCGCGCAGCGCGCCCACCCGGACCGGTGCGGTGTGGGCGCGCACCGGCCGGGCCGGGGTCGCGGTCACGGTGCGGGTGGCCGGCGGCGCGGCCGCCGTCGCACCGGTGGGCGTCGCGCGGGCAGCCGGGGCCGGCGTCCGGGGGGCGCGGGGCGGGACCGGCGGTGTGCCCCGCGCCGGGGCGCGGGCCGCCCGCGGCTCGGGCGGCGTCCCCGCGCGGGGCGAGCGGGGCTCGGGCGGCACCCCCGCGGCGCGGGCGGCGGCGCTCACGCCGCCCGCCGGATGCGCTCGGCGGCCCGCACCCGCGCCGAGGCGGCGCGGGGGTTCACCGCGGTCTCCTCCGCCGAGGGCGCCTCGCCCCCGCGGGTGAGCAGCCGGAGGGTGGGGCCGTGCTCGGGCAGGGGCACCGGGAGCTCCGGCGGGGTCCGGTCGGTGGCGCCGGCGGCGAGGGTCTGCTTCACGATCCGGTCCTCGAGGGAGTGGAAGGTGATGACGGCGATGCGCCCGCCCACGGCGAGGGCGTCGATGGCGGCGGGCAGGGCCCGCTCCAGGACGCCGAGCTCGTCGTTGACCTCGATGCGCAGCGCCTGGAACGTCCGCTTGGCCGGGTGCCCCCCGGTGCGGCGGGTGGCCGCGGGGATGGACTCGCGCACCAGCTCGGCCAGCCGTCCGGTGCGGGTGAACGGCTCCCGGGCCCGCTCGCGCTCGATGGCGCGGGCGATCCGGGCGGCGAAGCGCTCCTCCCCGTAGACCCGCAGGACGCGGGTGAGCTCGGCGGCGGAGTAGGTGTTGACCACGTCGGCGGCGGTGCGGGGCGCACCGGGGTCCATGCGCATGTCGAGGGGCGCGTCGGCGGCGTAGCTGAAGCCGCGGTCGGGCCGGTCGAGCTGGAGGGAGGAGACGCCGAGGTCGAACAGCACCGCCTGCACCTCCTCGATGCCCAGCCGGTCCAGGACGTCGGGCAGCTCGTCGAAGACGGCGGGCACGAGGGTGACCCGGTCGCTGCAGCCGGCCGCCTCGATGCGGCGGGCGGCCTCGGCGCGGGCGTCGGGGTCGCGGTCCAGCCCCACCAGCCGCAGCCCCGGGTGGGCCCGGAGGAGCGCCAGGGAGTGCCCGGCCAGGCCCAGGGTGGCGTCGACGAGGACGGCCCCCTCGGTGGCGCAGGCGGGGCCGAGCAGTTCGCCGACCCGATCGAGCAGCACCGAGACGTGCACCGCGGGCCGCGCGGGCTCGGTGCTGCTCATCGTCGACTGCTCCTCGAACGGGTCGGGTGGGCGCGGGGCCCGGGGGCCCGTCCATGGTGACGCGGGGCGGTGGTCGGCGGGGGGAGCGCGGCGGGCGTTTCGAGACGCATCCGGGTGGAGGAGGGCGCCTCGGGACCGATCCGGGTGGGGGTGGGGCGCGGTGGGGCCGGTGGGGCCCGGTGGGGCGGGCACGGCCGACCCGACCCCCGCGGGACCCGCCTGGCGCCGGGGAAGTACGCCAGGTGGTGCCCCGCGGGGGCGGGGAGGGCCCGTGCCGGTGCGCGGGCTGGGGGGCCGCACCGGCGACGTGCCCGGGGGCGGTGCTGCGCCTCCGCGCCGCGTCGGACCGAGCCGCGGGGAAGGCGGCTCGGGCCGGCCGGTCGAGCCGCGGGGAAGTCGGCTCGGTCGGGGTGGGGCGCGGAGGGCGGGCGGCGGGGTCGGGACGTCGGGTCAGGAGAGGGTCGGCATCCCCTCGCTCTCCATCTCGGCGTAGACGGCCTCCTGTTCGGCCACGTAGGCGTCCCAGGTGCCGGCGTCCCAGATCTCGAAGCGGGTGTCGACACCCACCACGACGACGTCGCGGTCGAGACCGGCGTACTCACGCAGGTTGGCCGGGATGGTGATGCGCCCGGTCTTGTCGGGCTCCACCTCCACCATCGACCCGAAGCTCATGCGGGCCCGCATGCGGGCCGCGGCGGTGTCGGACGGCGCCATGGCGGCGGCCGCGGCGCTCTGCTCGGCGACGCGGGCCATGGTGAGGCCGTAGATGCAGCGCTCCTGGCCCTTCTTGATCACCATGCCGCCGGCCACCTGCTCGCGGAACCGGACGGGGAGTGCGAGCCGGCCCTTCTCGTCGAGCCGCAGCGGATAGCTGCCGACGAACACCGGATCACCTCCCCCACAGGTCCTCCACTCGCTCTGGGAGGACCCGGAGCGGGCCCTGCCTCCCCACCGGGCCACACAGTAACCCACTGGCCCCCACCAGACACCACTCGACACCATGTCGTGACCGGCCTCCCCCACCGCCGCTCGCGCTGGTCAGGACGCCGTCCGCGGGTGCGCGGAGACCGGTGGGGCGCGGTGGGGCCGGGGGTGGGCCGGAGTGGGTCCACCGCACCCCCGGCAGGTCGTCGCGGACGGTCGCCGTGGGGCGTCCGCCCACCCCCGAGGCCGGAAGTTGGGGAAACCACCGGTCGGTGCGTCCGGGGACCGCCCGGTGGTCCCCCGGCGCACGTACCTTGGGATACGTGACCGAGGTGACCCGCACCGCTGACGGCACGGAGTCCTCGATCGACGTCGCGGCCGAGGGCGCCCGCATCGCCGCCAACATGGCCCGTGTCGTGCACGGCAAGCCCGACGTCGTCCACCTGGCGCTCGTGGTGCTGCTGGCCGAGGGGCACCTGCTGGTCGAGGACGTCCCCGGCGTGGGCAAGACGACGCTGGCCAAGGCGATGGCCGCCTCCATCGACGCGAGCGTGCGCCGGATCCAGTTCACGCCGGACCTGCTGCCCAGCGACGTGACCGGCGTGGCGATCTACGACCAGGAGAGCCGGGAGTTCGAGTTCAAGCCCGGCGCGGTGTTCGCCAACATCGTCGTCGCCGACGAGATCAACCGGGCCTCGCCGAAGACCCAGTCGGCCCTGTTGGAGTGCATGGAGGAGCGGCAGGTCACCGTCGACGGCGTCAGCTACGAGCTGGCCCGCCCCTTCCTCGTGATGGCCACCCAGAACCCGATCGAGATGGAGGGCACCTACCCCCTCCCCGAGGCGCAGCGTGACCGGTTCACCGCGCGGGTGTCGATGGGCTACCCCGACCGCGAGGCGGAGCTGGCCATGCTCGACGACCTGGTCACCACCGATCCCCTGGCCACCCTCACCCCGGTCGCCGACGCCGCCCTGGTCCGCACGCTGGTCGCCGCGGTGGGGCGGCTGCACGTCGCCGAGGCGGTCCGCCGGTACGTGGTGTCGCTGGTGGAGGCCACCCGCCGCTCCCCCGACCTGCGCCTGGGCGCCTCGCCCCGGGCCGGGCTGCAGCTGCTGCGGACGGCGCGGGCGGCCGCGGCGCTGGCCGGGCGCGACCACGTGCTGCCCGACGACGTGCAGACCGTCGCGGTCCCGGTGCTCGCCCACCGGCTGCTCCTGACCGCCGACGCCGCGGCGTCCCGGCGCACCGGCGAGCAGGTGGTGACCGACCTGCTCGCGACCGTCCCGGTGCCGCGCGGGCGCTGACCGTGCGCGGACCTGTGGCGACGGCCCTCGCCACGCTCACCCTCCGCGGACGCTGCCTCGTCGCCGCGGGCCTCACCCTCCTCCTGCTCGGCGTCCTCCTGGGCGAGCGCCCGCTGGTGCAGGTGGCCGTCTTCGTGCTGGCGCTGCCGCTGCTGTCGGCGGCCACCGTGGCCCGGCGCCGGTTCCGGGTGGCCTCCCGGCGCACGGTGACCCCCGCCCGGGTGCCGCGCGGCGGGGACGCCGAGGTGCGGCTGGAGGTCACCAACGCCGGCCGGGGCACCGGGGGGCTGTGGCTGATGGCCGAGACCGTCCCGGCGGAACTCGGCGCCACCCCGGAGTTCGTCGTCGACCGGCTGCCCGGCGGGGAGACCGCCACGCTGGGGTACCGGGTGCACGGCGGGCGCCGCGGCCGCTACCGGCTCGGCCCGCTGAGGCTGCGGCTGGTCGACCCGTTCGGGCTGGTGCTGCGCAGCGTCGCCGGCACCGACAGCGCTCCCCTGGTCGTCGTGCCGCGGGTCGTCCCGCTGGGCCCGGGCGGCCCGTCGGGCGGTCACGGCGGGGGCGACTCGGGCGCGCGCCGCTCGATCGCCGTCCACGGCGAGGACGACGTGAGCACCCGCCCCTACCGGCACGGTGACGACCTGCGGAAGGTGCACTGGCGGGCCACGGCGCGCACCGGTGAGCTGATGGTGCGCCTGGAGGAGCGCCCGTGGCGGGCGCAGGCGACCCTGCTGCTGGACACCCGGGCCCGCGCGCACGTGCTGGCCCGCGGGCACGCGGCCGACCGCGCCGCCGGCACGGCCGGGAGCGACGCACCCCCACCGGACAGCCTGGAGTGGCTGGTCGAGGCCGCCGCCAGCATCGGCACCGAGCTCCTCGGCCGGGGCGCCACCCTGCGGGTGGTCACCGACGCCGTCGAGCTGGCCCCGGCCGAGCACGCCGACGGCCTGGGCGCCGGGGAGCTGCTGGACCGGCTGGCCGCGGTCACGCCGTCCCGGCTGTCGGGGCTGGGGCCGGGCCTGGAGCTGCTCACCCGGGCGGCCGGGGACGGCCCGGTCATCGCCCTGCTCGGCGCCGTCGGGCCCGAGGACGCCGCGGAGCTGGTCCGCGCCCGCTCCGGCCCCGGCACGGACCTGGCGGTGCTGGCCGACATCGGCAGCTGGGCCGGGAGCGAGCTCACCCGCGGCCGCCGGGCGGCCACCGGCGCCGCCCGCGACGAGCTGGCGCGCCAGCGCGAGGCGGCCGCGCGGCTGCTGCGGGCCGGCGGCTGGCGGGTCGCCGTCGCCTCCTCCGGGGACCCCGTGGGCGCCGTCTGGTCGCAGCTCGGCCGGCCCGGCACCACCGCGGCCGGGCTGCGGGGGGTGCCCGCGTGACCGGCCCCACCTCCCGCGTCGCCCTGGCCGAGGCCGGCACCGCGCTGGCCGCCGCCGTCGCCACCGCACTGGGCACCCTCGCGCTCGTCCCCGTCTTCACCGACCGCTCCTGGCTGGCGCCGGTGCTGGCCGCCGTCGCCGTCGTCACGGTCGGTGGGCTGCTCCTGCGCGGCGTCGGGGCCGTCCTCTGGTCGGCGCTCGCGCCCGGCCGCCCCGTGCCCGTCCGGTGGGCGGCCCTCGGCGTGCCGCTGGTGCCGCTGGGCCAGCTCGCCCTGCTCGGCTGCCTGGTCACCGCGGTGTTCGCACCCGCCCGCGCGGTCGGCGGGTGGCTGCCGACCCGGGACAGCGTGCGGGACCTCCTGTCGGTGCTCGCCGACGGCTCGGCCGAGCTGCAGGAGCAGGCCACGCCGGCGCTGCCGCTGACCGGCCTGCTGGCGCTGACCGCCCTGATGGTCGGGCTGGTCGCGCTGGTCGTGGACCTCGTCGCCGTGGGCGTCCGCCAGCCCGCCCTCGCCGGCCTGGGGCTGCTGGTGCTGATCTGCGTGCCGGTGAGCACGGTGACCGGCACGATCGGCGCGCTGCCGGTGGCCGCCCCCGCGGCCGGGCTGGCGCTCCTGCTGTGGGCCGACCAGCACCGCCGGCTGCGGCACCGGCCGGCCGGCGGGCACCGGCCGCTGCTGGGCACCGGCACGCTGACCGCCCTGCGCACCGGGACGGTCGCCGTGCTGCTGGGGCTGGTCGTCGGCGCGGTCGTCCCGACCCTCACCGAGGGCAGCTTCGCCGGCGGGATCGGCCGCGGCGTCGGCGGCTCGACCGGGACGGCGCTCGACCCGGCCGCCGCCCTGCAGGGCCAGCTGACCCTGGACGAGCCGATCGACCTGCTGCGCGTGCAGGCCTCCGTCGACGACCCCGGCTACCTGCGCGTGGTCGCGCTGGAGGTCTACGACGCCGAGGACGGCTGGTCGGTGGGCAACCTGGACGGCGAGACGGCGGTGGCCGACGACAGCGAGCTGGCCCCCCTGCCCGGACGACGGGACGGCCGCCCCGTCGACGCGCTGGTCACCGCCCTGGGACACGAGGACGTCTACCTGCCACTGCTCTACTCCCCCCTCTCGGTCGCGGTCGCCGACGCCGAGCAGTGGCGGTTCGACCCCGGCACCGCCACCGTCTTCGGCCGGGACGTGACCACCGAGGGGCGCACCTGGTCGGTGAGCGCGGTCGACCCGCGGCCCACCCCGGAGGAGCTGGCCGAGGCCGGACCGCTGCCGCCCGACCTGCCGCTGAGCCAGCGCTACACCGCGCTGCCCCCGATGGACCCGGCCGTCACCGACCTGGTCGGCTCGCTGACCGCGGGCCTGAGCACCCCCTACGAGCGGGTCCGGGCGATCTACGGGCACTTCACCGACCCGGCGAACGGGTACGAGTACTCGCTGTCCACCGCCCCCGGCACCAGCGGCGACGACCTCGCCGACTTCCTGCGGCTGCGCCGGGGCTACTGCGAGCAGTACGCCGGGGCGATGGCGGCGCTGGTCCGCGCCGCCGGGGTGCCGGCGCGGGTGGTGCTGGGCTACACCCCGGGCACCGTGCAGCCCGACGGCAGCCGGCTGGTCACCAGCGACGACGCGCACGCCTGGGTCGAGGCCTACTTCGACGACCTGGGCTGGATCCCCTTCGACCCGACCCCGATCGACGTCGACCGCGCGGTGGAGCTGCCGTGGTCCCCGCGCGTGCAGGACCAGGAGGCCGACGACCGCGCCGACGCGCCCGTCGTCCCGCTGCCCGGGCCGGCCACCCCCACGCCGCAGCTGGAGCCCGTGCCCCAGCAGCTGCCCGCGCCGCAGGCCGCACCGGAGTCGGCCGACTGGCTGCGCCCGGTGCTGCTGGGCGTCGCCGGCGTGCTCGGCGTCGCCGCCCTGGCCGCGGTGCCCGCCGGGGTGCGCGCCCTGCAGCGACGGCGCCGGCTCGCCGACGGCAGCGCTGCGGCGCTGTGGGACGAGCTCGCCGCGACCGCGCTGGACGTCGGGGTGGAGGGCGACCCCGCGCGGACCCCGCGGCAGGTGGCCGCCCAGCTGACCGCGGCGATGGGCGAGCGGGGCGGCGGCGGTGGTGCGCACCGCCCGGGCGGCCGGCTGGTGCCGGTGCAGGCCGCGGCCGACGCCGTCACGCGGCTGGCCCGCGCGGAGGAGGCGGCCAGTTACGCGCGTCCCGGCAGCGTCCCCGCGGCGGGGGCGGAGCTGGTGGCGGCGCTGGCCACCGCCCGGCACGGGCTGCTGGCCGGGGCCTCCCGGCGGACCCGGCTGCGCGCGCTGCTGTGGCCGCCGTCCCTGGGCCGGGGGGCGCGGGAGCTGCGGATCCGACTGCCGCGGCCGAGGTGGAGCCGCCGCCCGGCGCTGCGCGGCTGAGGCTCAGTCCGGCCGGTCGACCTGCAGTCGCAGCAGCCGCTCGGTCAGCTCGGTCAGCGGCACGCGGGAGCCGTCGCCGCCCGCGGAGAGCACCGCCGCGCTGATCCCGGCGTCCATCCAGCCGGGGATCTCGGCGAGCAGGGTGTCGAGGTCGAGGAACACCGGCGCCTCACCGGGGTCACCCTCGGCGCCGGCGGCCTGCGCGGCCTGCTCCGCCGAGGTCCACAGGGGGACGACGTCGCGGCCGTCGTCCCCGGTCCACGGGACGATGCCGTCGTCGTCGCCCCAGCCCCACAGCCCGCGATCGGCGGTCAGCGCCTGCCACACCGGTTCCTCGGACACGGGTTCCTCCTGCGGTCGTCGGGGCCCTGACGCGCGACAGCCGCCGTCCGGTGGGGACGGCGGCTGTCGCGGGGCTCGTGGGGCTACTGGTCGTAGCGGCGGCGGAAGCGCTCCTCGAGGCGGTTCTTCAGCGGCTGCCGGCGGGGCTTGCCGCCCCGGCCGCTCCGCCCGGGTGCGGCGGCGGGGCCGGTGGCCCCGGTGGGACCGGACTCGACCACCCCGGTGGCCGACCGGTAGTTGAGGACGGCGAGGGCCAGGCCACCGAAGGCGACCAGGAACCCGAGGACCCCGAGGGGGACCGAGGGGGCCACGGCGCCACCGACGAGGACGGCCATCCCGACCAGGAGCAGGAGGGCCCCCAGTTGCAGCTTGCGACGGGCCTTGACCCGGCGGTCACCGGTGCGGACCTGCGAGGCGAACTTCGGATCGTCATCGACGAGGGCGCGCTCGATCTGCTCCAGCAGACGCTGTTCGTGCTCGGAGAGCGGCACGTCGACCTCCATGGGGCCTGAACACATCCCGTCGGAGGTGCCGCCGACGGTGACATCGAGGATACGAGCCCTTTGCGGGGCGCGAAAGGCGAGTCGTCCCCGACCCGCCGTGATCACTCTCGCGAGTGGGTCGGGAACTCCCCGGAGAGGACGAACGAGCGCCGTCCGGGGTTCCTCGGCTGGTCACCGGGCGCGCTGCCGGTCGCGGTGCAGCAGGGTCGCCGGGCGCACCGCGCCGGCCCCGAACCGGCGGGCGGCCCGGTCGGCGGCCAGCTCGGCCTCGCGGCGGCCGTGCTCCCGGGCGCCCAGCTCCAGCTGCCGGGGCGCGGAGCCGGCCTCGACCAGCCGTTCGGCGCGGACCCCCACCAGCCGGATCCGCGCCCGCTCCAGCCCCAGGGCGTCGAACAGGGCGCGGGCGGTGTCGTAGAGCTCCTGCCCGACGTCGGTCGGGACCTCGAGGGTGCGGGACCGGGTGATCGTGGCGAAGTCGGCGAACCGCACCTTGATGCTCACCGTGCGGGCCAGCCAGCCACCCGAGCGCAGCCGGCCCGCCGTCCGCTCCGCCAGCCGCAGCAGCTCCCGGTGGACGACCACCGGGTCGTCCACGTCCGTGGCGAAGGTCTCCTCGTGCCCGGCGGACTTCTCCGGCTCGTCGGGCACCACCCGCCGGGGGTCACGCCCCCACGCCAGCTCGTGCAGGGAGGAGCCGGCCGCGGGGCCCAGCGCCCGCTGCAGCGTGCGGGCCGGCACGTGGGCGAGGTCGCCGACGGTGCGCAGCCCCAGCCGCAGCAGCACCTCCTCGGTCCTGGCCCCCACTCCCCAGAGCGCGCCGACCGGCAGCGGGTGCAGGAACTCCATGACCTCGGCGGGCCGGACGACGCGCAACCCGTCGGGCTTGGCGGAGGTGGAGGCCAGCTTGGCCACGAACTTGGTGCCGGCCACACCCACCGAGCAGGTGATGCCCTGCTCGTCGTAGACGCGGGCGCGGATGTACTCCCCGACCTCCGCGGCGTCGCCCAGCCGCCGGCCCGCCCCGGAGACGTCGAGGAAGGCCTCGTCCAGGCTCAGCGGCTCGACCAGCGGGGTGATCGAGCGGAACAACGCCATGACCGACCGGGACACCTCGGTGTAGAGCGCCATGTCCCCCGGCAGCACCGTCGCCGTCGGGCACAGCCGCAGCGCCCGCGAGGTGGGCATCGCGGCGTGCACCCCGTACCGGCGCGCCTCGTAGGTGGCCGAGGTGACCACCCCGCGGTTGCCGGCCCCGCCGACGATCACCGGGGTGCCGGCCAGCTCGGGCCGGCGGCGCACCTCGACGCTGGCGAAGAACGCGTCCATGTCGACGTGCAGCACGCCGCACCCGGCAGCACGGGCGGACTGGCTCATGACCCCTTCCCGACCTCGAACACGTGTTCGACGACGGGAGGACGGTAACGCCCCTGGCGCGGTCCCGGCACCTCGACGCGGCGCCGTGACCGAGCTGTTGCCGACACGCCGTTCCCGCTGGTCGGGGCAGGTGTGTGAGAGCAGGATGCGTGAGGTACAGCACGCCCGGAGGGCCACCGCCCGGTGGCTCGCGACCCGATGTGATCGGAGACCCATGGCGCTCGACGACGATGACATGACCACCGCCGGCGTGGGCGACGGCGGCGCGGACGGCGGTGCCGACAGCGGCGCGGACGGTGGCGCGGGCGACGGCGGCGCGGACGGCGGTGCCGACAGCGGCGCGGACGGTGGCGCGGGCGACGGCGGCGCGGACGGCGGTGCCGACAGCGGCGCGGACGGTGGCGCGGGCGACGGCGGCGCGGACGGCGGCGCGGACGGTTCGGCCTGACCGAGATCCCCACCACGCAGGGCCGGCCGGACCCCCGGCCGGCCCTGCGTCGGTGCACCGCCCTCGACCCGCGGGTCTTCGCCGAGGAGTACTGGTCCCGCCGGCCGCTGCTCACCCGCGCCGAGCAGACCGGCGGGTCCTTCGCCGACCTGCTGGACCTGGCCGCGGTCGACGAGCTGCTGTCCCGTCGCGGGCTGCGCACCCCGTTCCTGCGGATCGCCAAGGACGGCGCGGTGGTCGACCCGAAGCGGTTCACCACCTCCGGCGGCGCCGGTGCGGAGATCGCCGACCAGGTCTCCTCCGACGCGGTGCTGCGGCTGTTCGCCGACGGCAGCACCGTGGTCCTCCAGGGGCTGCACCGGCTGTGGCCACCGCTGATCGAGTTCGCCGACCAGCTCGCCGCCGACCTGGGGCACCCCACGCAGGTCAACGCCTACATCACCCCGCCGTCCTCGCGCGGGTTCTCCGCCCACTACGACGTGCACGACGTCTTCGTGCTGCAGGTGGCCGGCGAGAAGCACTGGCGCATCCACGAGCCGGTGCTCCCCGACCCGCTGCGCACGCAGCCGTGGGACGGCCGGGCCGCCGCCGTGGCCGCCGCCGCGGAGCGGGAGCCGGTGGTCGACGCGGTGCTGCGCCCGGGCGACGCGCTCTACCTGCCCCGCGGGTACCTGCACGCGGCGACCGCGCTGGGCGAGATCAGCGCGCACCTGACCATCGGCGTGCACCCGGTGACGCGCTGGGCGGCCGCCGAGTCGGCGCTCGACCTCGTGCGCGTGCTGGCCGCCGAGGACCCCGAGCTGCGCCGCTCCCTGCCCCTGGGCCTCGACCTCGCCGACCCGTCGGCGGTCACCGGGGACGTGGTGGAGGTCGTGGCGGCGCTGAAGGGCTGGCTGGACCGGGTGGACCCGGCCGAGGTCGCCGACCGGCTGCGCAGCCGCACCTGGGCCCAGGTGCGCCCGGAGCCCGTGGCACCCCTCGCCCAGGCCACCGCGGCCGCCGCCCTGAGCACCGACACCGTGCTGCGGGTCCGCCCTCGGCTCCGCTGCCAGCTGCGGGAGCCGGACGGCGACCGGGTGACGCTGGTCGCCGGACGCCGGTCGCTCGAGCTGCCCGCGTCGACCCGCCCCGCGCTGGCCGCGCTGCTGGCCGCCGGTGAGCTCAAGGTCGCCGACCTGCCCGGCCTCGACGACACCGACCAGCTGACCCTCGCGCGGCGGCTGGTCACCGAGTCGATCGCGGTCGTCCCCGACGCCGTCGTCCCCGGGCGGCCCCCGGGGGAGGATGGGGCGCGTGACGGCGCTCCCGGGGCCGGGTCGTGAGCCGGCCGGACCGCACGGCGTGACGGACGCGACCGACTTCTGCCGCCCCGGGGAGGTCCCCGGCCGGCCGGTCGGCCGGATCGACGACGACCGCTGCTCGGTGCGCGCGCTCGTCCGCGGCGACTCCGGGGTGGCCACGGCGTCGCCCGCGCAGCGGTGGCTGCTCATCGAGCAGCCGGGGCCGTGGGGCGTCGACGCGCTGCGGCAGTCCCGCTTCGACCCCGCGGTCGCCACCGAGGTGGCGCACCGGGCGCGGGTGGAGAACGTGCGGGTGCTCCTCGTGCGCCGGCCCGGCGGGCGGCTCACCGACGGGCCGCGGCGCTGGGCCTACGTCGACGGCCGGCCGGGCCGGGAGGGGCTGTGGTGGTCCTCCCGCGCCCGCGACCGCGACCTGCTCGACGTCCCGTGGGACGGCTCGGCCGGCGAGCCCGCCACCGGGCCGACGTACCTGGTGTGCGCGCACGGCGGTCACGACGCCTGCTGCGCGCTGCGCGGCCGGCCGCTGGCGCGGCTGATGCCGTCGGACGACGTCTGGGAGTGCAGCCACCTGGGCGGTGACCGCTTCGCGGCGAACGTGCTGGTGCTGCCGCACGGCTTCTACTACGGGCAGGTGCCGGACGACGGCGCGCAGGTGGTGGCCGCGCACGCCGCGGGGCGGGTCGCGCTGCCGTGGCTGCGCGGCCGGGCCGGCTGCCCGCCGCCGGTGCAGGCCGCCCAGCACACCGCCCGGGGCGAGCTGGGGCTCCTCGGCGTCGACGACCTGCCGCCGCGGGGGGTGCGGCGGCTGAGCCCGTCCGGCGCGGACGTGGAGCGGTGGGTGGTGACCCTCGCCGGCCCGGACGGCGACGTGGTGGCCGAGGTGGAGAGCCGCATGTCGGAGGAGGCGGCCCGGTTGACCTGCCGGGCGACGCACGAGGCGCACACCCACGTCTGGCGTGTGCGGCTGGTCTCCGCGGTCTAGGGTCAGCCGCCCGCGCCGGCCGGGTCGGGCACCGGCGGGACGAGACCGTGCTCGGCCAGCGTGCCGTACACCGACGTCGCCAGGACGCCGATCCGGTCCTCGTCCGGCCTGCTGTTCAGGGTGATGGCGACGACGACCCCGGACTCGGGGAAGTAGGCGTGCAGGGCGCGGAAGCCGAACGTCGCGCCCTCGTAGAACCAGAACGTGCCGAGCTGGTCGGTCATCTGCGCGACCCCCAGGCCGAATCCGGAGGGATCGGCGGGCGAGGTGCGCTCGATGGGTTCCCCGGTCGCCGTCGACACGAGGCTCAGCAGGGCGTCCTGCTGCGCGGGCGGCAGCAGGTCCCCCTCGTACAGCGCGCGTTCCCAGCGCGTCATGTCGGCCGTGGTGCTCAGCATGCCCCCGGCGCCGCGCGCCCAGGAGACGGTGTACCGGCTGACGTCCTGCCCGTACAGCGGGGCCATCTCGGGTTCGTGGGTCTGCACGTAGTAGCCAGCCGGCAGGCGGTCGGCGATCCAGCCGGGGTAGCGGTGCGGGCGGTAGTACGTGTCCCCGAGGTCGAGCGGCTCGAGGAGCCGGGCGGTGAGCTGGTCCTCGTAGCTGTCGCCGGTCACCGCCTCGACGACCAGCTCGGCGAGCACGTAGCCGGTGTTCGAGTAGCTGTACCCGGAGGTCGCCGGGACGCCGGCCACGTAGTCGACCAGCCGCTCGGTGCGGAAGTCCGTGAGGGGGTCGGCCGCGTAGTCGGTGAGGAACGCCGGCTGGTCGTCGTAGGTCGGGAGGCCGCTGGTCATGTTCAGCAGGCGCCGGATGGGCACGTCGCGCCACTGCGGGTACTGCGGCAGCCACCGCCCGACGCCGTCGTCGAGCGACAGGCGGCCCTCGGCCTCCAGCTGCAGCAGGAGCACCGAGGTGAAGGCCTTGGTGTTGCTGCCGATCTGCCAGAGGGCGTCGGGCTCCACCGGCACCGAGCCGCCGGCCTCCGTCGTCCCCGCGCTGACGTCGACGCTCGCCTCCGCGCCGGGCAGGTCGACGCTCAGCCCGGCGGCCGACACGTGCTCCGCCGTCCCGCGTGCCCGCAGGTACTCCTCGAGGTCCCCGCGCAGGTCGGCCACCAGGGCGGGGTCGTCCCGGCCCGCCGGCGGGGCGGCTGCCGCGCCGGGCGCGACGAGGCCGGTCAGCACGAGCGACGCCGCGAGGACCGGCATCCAGGCCCGGCCGGGCCGGAGGTGGGTGGGACGGGCACGCCTGACGGTCATCGGGGACTCCGCCCTGCCGGGATCGGGACGTCGAGCGCCGGTCGCGGGGCACTGTCGTCCTCCCGGCCGCGGCCGTCAACGGCCCTCCGGCGGCCGGGGTCAGGTCAGGGCGCGGCCCCGCGCGGCGAGCAACGGGATCGCCAGCTCGGTCGCGGTGAGTGAGCCGTGGTAGCCGACCAGCCGGCTCGGGCCGGGTTCCCGCTCGGTCGCGGTCAGCGCCCAGGTGCCGCGGGTGAGGGCGACGACGTCGCCGATCCGCCGCGCGAGGTCGTCGTCGACCGGGCCGAAGACGCCGCTGGCGACGGCCTCGTCCCGGCCGGCGACCCAGGCGCGGTCGCCGAGCACCTCCCGCCAGCGGGCCAGCAGGTCGTCGGCGGCGCCGTCGACGGCGTGCACGTAGCGGGCCCGCGGCTCCCCGGCGAGCAGCCGGACGCCCTCGTCGAGGACCGGCTCGGCGTCCAGGTCGATGCGGGTCTCCGGCGGGACGTCGAGCATCCCGTGGTCGGCGGTGACGAGCAGGGCGGCGTCGTCGGGGAGGCCGTCGACCACCTGCTCGACGAGCCGGTCGACCAGCGCCAGCTGGGCGCGCCAGCTGTCGGAGTCGACGCCGCGCACGTGGCCGGTGAGGTCCAGCTCGGCGGTGTAGCCGTAGGCGAGGCTGCGCGGTGCGGCCGCCAGCGAGTGCAGCAGGCGGGCGGCGAGGTCCCCGGGGCTGACGGTGCCGGTGTACCGCGCCCCGCGGTACACCGCCCGGGTGAGCCCGGAGCCGGCGAAGGCGTACGGGCCGACGGCGCTGACCTCGACGCCCGCGGCGGCGACCTGCTCGAAGACGCTGCGCCGGGCCTGCCAGGCCTGCGGGTCGGGGTCGTCGGACCACTGGATGTGGTTGAGGGTGCGCTCCTCCCCTGCCGCGCCGGCCTCGCCCGGGACGACCGTGACGAAGCCGAGGATCCCGTGGCTGCCCGGGGGCAGGCCGGTGCCGAGGGTGGCGAGGCTGACCGGCGTGGTGCTCGGGCAGGGCGCCGAGAGGTCACCGGCGGGGGTCGACAGCCCGGCGAGGACGGGTGCGATGTCGGCGTGCGCCCGCACGAGGTCGGCACCCAGCCCGTCCACGAGCAGGACGGCGACCCGGCGGGCGCCGGCCAGGAGGGCGGTGAGCCCGAGGGGGTCGGGGGGCAGGTCCCCGCGCTCCACCGGGACGCCGAGCGCGGCGGCGGCGCCGGGGAGGACGTCGGCGAGGGTCGCGGCCCCGTAGTGGGGACGGCCCAGGTCCGCCGGGAGGGAGGCGCCTGCCGCGGTGCCCGGCGCCGCGCCGTCCCCGGTCACGTCCGCGTGGCCAGGACGTGCAGCCCCGCGGCGACGTCGCGGTAGGGGGAGCTCCCGGCCAGCGCCAGCTCCAGGGCGCGAACGGCGGCCGGGTCGGCACCGGAGCTGACGTCGAGGAGGTCGGCGACGACCGACACCCCCCGCCAGGTGCCCGGCTGCAGCCCCGCCGCCTCGACGAGGGCCAGCAGGGCGTCGGGGGCGAACCGCCGCCGCGCGGGGCGGGCGGCGCGCCGAGGTGCGGGGTCGCGGTCCTCGAGCAGCGCGAGGGCCTCCACCGGGTGCCCGGCGACGGCGCGGGCGAGCACCGCCCCGGCGCGGTTGGCCGCGGCGATGCTCGCGGTGCCGCCGGGCCGCAGCGCGCGGGCGATCTCACCGAGGGTGGTGGCGGGGTCGTCGACGACCTCGAGCACCGAGTGGCACAGCGCCAGGTCGTAGCTGCCCTCGCCGCCCTCCCCGGCGGGGACCACCTCGTGCAGCAGGTCGCCGTCGCCCTGCACACCGCGGACCCGCGGCGCCACCCCGGCGGTCTCCGCCCGGCGGTGCAGGGTGGCGAGGGCGTCGGCGCTGGGGTCGACGACGGTCACCTCGTGGCCGAGCCGGGCCAGCGGGACGGCGAGGTTGCCGCTCCCCCCGCCGACGTCGAGCACCCGCAGCGGGGTGCCGGCCGCGACGAGCGGGTCCAGGGCGGCCCAGACGGCGGCCGCCCGGGCGGGGAGCTGGTCCGCGGCGGAGGAGGCAGGAGCAGACGGCGGCACCCGTCGGAGCCTATAAGGACCCCGTCCTCCTCACCGCTCGCACGCTCGCGGCGAGCCTCGGGACGGGGCCGCTCAGGCGGGGACCTGGTCGGCGGCCCGCCGGATCTCGGCGATGTCGATGCGGCGCATCTGCAGCATGGCCTGGGTGGCGCGCTGCGCCCGGCCGGGGTCGGGGTCGTTGACCAGGCTGAGCAGCTCGACGGGGAAGACCTGCCAGGAGACGCCGAACTTGTCCTTGAGCCAGCCGCACATGCTCTCCTCGCCACCGTCGGCGGTGAGGCTGTTCCAGTAGTGGTCGGCCTCCTCCTGGTCGGCGCACAGGATCTGGAAGGAGATCGCCTCGGTGAACGGGAACTGCGGCCCGCCGTTGAGGGCCGTGTACTCCTGCCCGTCGAGGGTGAAGTCCACGGTGAGGACGTCGCCCTCCTGCATCGGCGGCGGCATGTCGGGGCCGTAGCGGGTGATGTCGCCGATCGAGCTGTTCGGGAAGACCGAGGTGTAGAGCCGGGCGGCCTCCTCGGCGCGGCCGTCGAACCACAGGCACGGGATCTGCTTGGGCATCTCGGTGTCCTCTCGGTGCGTTCCGGGTGGGCTGCCGGTGTAGACCGGCACCCGGGCCGGGACTCATCGGGGCGGAGGGCCCTCCCGCCGGATCCACGCCTGCCAGTGCGGCCAGAGGAGGTCGGCCCACTCCTGGTAGCCGGCGGCCGCGGGGTGGGCGCCGTCCCCGGCCGCGACCTCGCCGACCCAGGTGGGGCTGGCCGCCAGCTCGGCGTGGGCCGCTACGTAGGGGACGCCGACCTCGGCGCAGACCTGCTGGAACCGGGCGTCGAGACCGCTCGTGCGGTGGTCCTGCGCGGGGTCGGCGATCGGTGGCGGTCCGACGACGAGGGCGGGCCAGCCGGCGGCCGCGGCGTCGGCCAGGACCGCGGCGAGGTTGGCGGCCGACTCCGCCGGGGGCACCCGCGCCGCGCCATCCTCGACGGTGGTGTCGTTGACGCCGAAGGAGAGCACGACGCGGCTGTCCCACTCCGTCGACAACCGCTGGGCGCACTCGGCCGAGAAGCGGGCGCGGACGTCGCGGCTCGTCTGCCGGCGCACCCCGAGGCCGTAGGCGGTCAGCGGCCGGCCCTCGCGGTGGGTGCGGGCACAGATCCGGCCCACCCACCCGAGGTGCTCGGGATCGCCGACCCCGGCGACGAAGGAGTCCCCGAGGAAGCACACCCGCAGGTCACGTGTCACCGGGGCATCCTCCCCGGAGCGGCTGCCTCCCCCCGCGACTCAGTGGCCCGGGCTGCCGGGGCTGGAGTGCCACAGCTTGCGGGGCGCCGCGGCCGCCCGCCGGGCCGCGGTGGCGGCGTCGTCCCCGGCGGGCCGGATGTCGGCGTAGGGCGACATCCGGAACCCGGTCGGGTGCACCAGCACCGGCTTGACCACCACCGGACGGGAGCCGCGGGAGGCCGCCGCCCCGGTGATGGCCGCCTCGGTGTACTCCCCCGCTGCGGCCATCTGCTCGGCGACCGCGGCCACGCCGCCGGCCTCCCACGCCTCGTGCAGCGCCGGCAGCTCCCACGCCCCGGTGGCCCGCAGCGACACCCCCCGCGGGCCGGTGCGGCGCAGCACCCCCCGGATGACCAGCAGCCACGAGTGGAAGACCGTGGCGGCGTAGGGCCCCTGCGCGTCCTCGAAGAACGTGGAGTCGGTGCAGCCGGTGCCGTCGTCGAGGGTCACGAAGACCACCCGCCGCCCGGACCGGATCGGCGGCGTCTGGGTGGCGACCTTGACCCCGGCGACGAGCACCTCGGCACCGCTGCGGCTGCCGAGCAGCTCGCCGGCCGGCACCGCGCCGATCGCGGCGAGGAACGGCCGGTAGAAGTCGACGACGTGCCGGCTGGCGTCCAGGCCGAGCACCTCCAGCTCCGCGCGGACCAGCTCGGCGTCGGTGAACTCGGGCAGCCCGCTGCCCGCGGCCCAGTTCAGGCCCGCCTCCTCCGGACCGTCGTCCTCCTGCCCGGGGAGCTCCAGCCCCATGAGGTCGAGGCTGAGCTGCCCGCTGGAGCCCGCCTTCGCGCCGCTGCGGCTCCACCGGTCCAGCTCACCGATCTGCAGCAGGAGGTCGCGACGGGTGACCTGCCGGCGGCTGCGGGTGGGCCGGCCGGCCTCGCGGTCGCGCACCCCGAAGCCGTAGAGGGAGTCGAAGCCACCGGCCAGCACCAGCCGCTCCACCACCGGCCGGGACACCGACGCCCGGTGCCAGAAGTCGGTCAGCGACCGGTAGGGCTGCCCGGCGACGACCCGGGCCACCTCGTCGTCGGAGATGCCCTTCACGTCGGCCAGGGACAGCCGGATGCCGTACCGCGACGGGTCGGCCATCGACGCCGGCATCCACTCCGGCCGCCGCCAGGACGGGCCCGTGTCCTCGTCCACCCCGTCCAGCCGCTCGACGCGGTAGGAGCCGGTCGAGGCGTTGACGTCCAGGCCCAGCACGCGGACGCCGAAGTTGCGGGCGTCATCGAGGATGAGCCGCTTGGGGTACATGCCCGGGTCGTGCGTGAGCACCCCGGCCAGGAAGGCCGCCGGGTGGTGCGCCTTGAGCCACGCCGACTGGTAGGTGGGCAGGGCGAAGGCCGCGGCGTGGGCCTTGCAGAACCCGAACGACCCGAAGGCGACCAGCACCTCCCAGACCTGCTCGGCCACCTCCGGCGGGTAGCCGGTGGCCAGCGCGCGCGGCACGAACCAGGCACGCACCTCCGGGTGGGCGTCGCGCTCCCCCAGCGCGCGCCGCACCTCGTCGGCCTCCGCGAGGGTGCAGCCGGTCATCCGCGCCACGACCTGCAGCACCTGCTCGTGGAAGACCACCACCCCCGCGGTCTCCTCGAGGGCGAAGGCGAGGTCGGGGTGCGGGTAGACCGTCTCCCGCCAGCCGTTCCGGGCCATGAGGAAGGGGGTGACCATGTCGCTCTTCACCGGCCCGGGCCGGAACAGCGAGATGTCGATGATGATGTCCTCGAACGTCTGCGGCCCGAACTTGCCGACCAGTTCCCGCTGGCCCGGCGACTCGATCTGGAACATGCCGAGGGTCCGGGTGCTGCGGATCAGCTCGAACGTCGTCGGGTCGTCGCGGGGCACCGCGTCGATGTCGACGGTCTCCCCGTCGACCCGGGCCACCTCGTCGAGGGCGTGCGCGATCGCCGACTGCATCCGGATGCCGAGCAGGTCGAGCTTGAGCAGCCCCAGTTCCTCGACGTCGTCCTTGTCGAACTGGCTCATCGGGTAGCCGAGGTAGCTGTTCTCCACCGGGGTGCGGTCGAGGAGCGTGGCGTCGGAGAGCAGCACCCCGCACGGGTGCAGGGCGATGTGCCGGGGCAGGCCGTCGAGCCGGGCGACGAGGTCGAACAGCAGGTCGAGGTCCCCGGACCCGCCGGCCCGCCGCGACCCGAGCCGGCTGGCCCGCAGCTCCGGGAGGTCCTTGAGCGCGGCGTGCACCTGGTTGGCCCGGATGTGCGGGAAGGCCTTGGCGACGGCGTCGATCTCCGCCGGGGGCAGCCCCAGCGCGGCGCCGACGTCCCGGATGGCGTGCCGCACCCGGTAGGTGTCCATCATCGAGATGCAGCTGACCCGGTGGGCCCCGAAGCGGTCGATGACCGCGTCGTAGACCTCCATCCGGCGCGCGGACTCCACGTCGATGTCGATGTCGGGCAGCTGGTGGCGCAACGGGGAGAGGAAGCGCTCCATCAGCAGGCCGTAGCGGATCGGGTCGACGTCGGAGATGCCGAGCAGGTAGGTGACCAGGCTGCCGGCCCCCGACCCGCGCGCCGCCGCGCGGACCCGCAAGCTCGTGATGAGGTCGACCACGTCGGCGACGGTGAGGAAGTAGGACGGGTAGCCGAGGGCGTCGATGACCCCCAGCTCCTCCTCCAGCCGCACGCGCACCCGTTCGGTCAGGGCCATCCCGCGCCGGCCCAGCCCGGCCTCGCAGCGGGCCCTCAGCACCTGTGACGGGCTCATCCCCTGCTCGGCCGGGGTGGTGACCACGTCGAGCTCGGGGTAGCGGACGGTGCCGATGCCGAGGTCGGCCCGGACGTCGACGGCGCACTGCTCGGCCAGCCGGGCGGTGCGCTCCAGCAACCGCAGCACCGCGTCGCGGTCGGGGCCGACGAGCTCCTCGGCGACCTCGGCCATCTCCTTGCCCGACTTCAGGTGGCCCTCGGCCGTGCGCCGGTCGACGTGCCGGGTGTCGAGCGGGACCAGCCGTCGCGCGGCGTCGAGGACGTCGGCAGTGGGCGCGTCGAGGGCGTCGACGTAGCGGACCGCGTTGGTGAGCACCACCGGCACCCCCTCGGCGGCGGCGAAGCGCATCAGCGCCCGGGCCCGGGCCCGGTCGCCCCGGCCGCGGTGGTGCACCACCTCCAGCACCAGGGACCCGGCGCCGAAGACCGCGCGCCAGGCCGCCAGCCGCGCGGCGGCGACGTCGGCCCGGCCGGCCGCCAGTGCCCGCCCCACCGGTGAGTCCGGGCCCAGCAGCGCGACCAGCCCCGTGGCGTGCTCGGCGGCCAGCGCCAGCGAGCTCACCGGCTCCCCGCGCGTGCCACGCAGGTGGGTGGCGCTGGTGAGCCGGCACAGCGAGCGCCAGCCGGCGCCGTCCCGGGCGAGGAAGGTGACCCGCGGCAGCCGCGGGTCGACGCTGGCCCCGCCGCGGGCCGGCACGCGGCGCCCGGAGCCGGCGCGCCCGGCCGGTGCCTCCGGCCGGCGTGCGCGGGTCAGCCCGGGTGGGTGCCCCTCACCGAGGGCCGGCGCCAGCGCGGGTGGCACGGTCGAGTCGACCGACGGGACCACCGCCAGGTCCACCCCGAAGACCGGGCGCACGTCGGCCGCCCGGCAGGCGAGAGCGAACTTCACCGCGCCGTAGAGCCCGTCCCGGTCGGTCAGCGCCAGGGCGCGCATGCCGTGCTCGGCGGCCCGGTTCACCAGGTCGGCCGGGTGGTTGGCCCCGTACTGCATGGAGTAGCCCGAGGCGACGTGGAGGTGGACGAAGGGGTCGGCGCTCACCTCCGGCGACGGTGCTCGGAGCCGCCGACCACCCGGGGGCGCGCCCGACGGGGCGACTCGGGCTCGGGCGTGCTGCCCAGGCTGCTCTCGACCACGGCGAGGAAGGCGCGGACGTCGCGGACGAGGTCGTCGGCCTCGCGCTCGGTGACCGCCCGGGACAGCCCGGCCTCCGCGGCGGCGCGCTTGGCGGCGCCGGCGGCGAAGAAGGTGGCCCACTCCCCCAGCTCCGGGGCGACCTGACCGAGCAGCACCCAGGCGCTGCGCGGGCGGCGGCGGCCGCCCTCCGGACGGGTGCGGGCGGCCAGCACCGCGGCGGCGGCGCGGAGCGCACCCAGGTGGGCGGTGGCGTAGCGCTGCCGTGCGTCGGTGCTCGCTGCCGCCTCCGCCAGCGCCCGGGTGGCCTGGCCGAGCAACTGGACGGCGGCCGGGGGCAGCGCCGGGGGCAGGGGCAGCTGGTCGGCCATGACGCGGGCGGCGCCCATCAGTCGTGCACCCGCACGAGCGACCACCGGTTGGCCGTCGGGTCCCAGGACAGGTCGAAGACCCCGGCGAAGCTCATCCGGGACCGCCCGGCCCGGACCGCCTCCAGCCGCCACACCTCGCGGGTGGCGACCAGCTCGGCGGAGGCGCCACCGGCCACCCCGGCGTCCCACCAGGGCGCGGTCTCGACCCACGAGTCCAGCAGCTCCCCCACGACGTACCGCGACTGCCCGCGCCAGAACTGTGCCGGGCCGAGCGGCCCCCGCTCCACCTGCACCTCCTCGCCGACCCGACCGCCGACCCCACCCAGCACCCGGCTCATGACTGACTCCCCACCGCTCTGCGCCGCCCGGCCGGCCCCGGCCCACCGCACCGGGTGGGGAAGGACCCAGGTGCGGTGGGAGGCCGGCTCGTCGTTCGAACGCGTGTTCGAACGACGACGAGTAGACCCGACACCGCCGACGGCGTCAAGCGGTACGCGCGGGCATGGGGGGACGCCGCAGCTCGCGCGGCGGCGGGCGGTCCGCGCCAATGGCAGGATCGACTCCATGAGCCGACCCGAGCACCCGCGGGTGGCCGCCATCGCCCGGCTCCTCGCCGAGTCGGGCGCGGCCGGGCAGGTGCGCGAGCTGGCCGACAGTGCCCGCACCGCCGCCGCGGCCGCCGCGCAGCTCGGCGTCCCGGTCGGTGCGATCGCCAACAGCGTGGTCTTCGACGTCGACGGCACGCCGCTGCTCGTGCTCACCAGCGGCGCCCACCGGGTCGACGTCACCCAGGTCGCCGCACTGCTCGGGGTCCCCGGCATGCGGCCGGGCTCACCCGAGTTCGTCCGCCGGCACACCGGGCAGCCGATCGGCGGCGTCGCCCCGATCGGCCACCCCGAGCCGATCGGCACGCTGGTCGACATCGAGCTGGCCCGTCACGAGCGGGTCTGGGCCGCGGCCGGTCACCCGCACGCGGTCTTCCCCACCACCTACGAGGAGCTGCTCCGCCTGACCTGTGGCACGGCCGCCGAGGTCGGCAACGGCCCCGTCGCCCCGGTGGAGGTGGTCTCCCCGTGACGGGCACGACCCCAGCCGCCCGGGTCACCGAGCTGCCCACCACGTGGCTGCGCGACCACATGCACGACGCCCTGGCCATCTACGGCGCGGCCATGGGGTACTCGCCGTCGGTCGTGGCCGGCCGGTACGGCTACGCCATCCAGCACACCGAGCGGGCCGGGTTCCGGGCCGTGGGCGCCTTCGTCGCGACCCCCGAGGGCGAGCAGCTGGTCGGGTTCGGCTACGGCTACCTGGTGGCCCCCGGGCAGTGGTGGCACGACCAGGTGCGCGCGGCACTGGACCGACGGACGGCGAAGCGGTGGCTGCCCGGCGCCTTCGAGGTCTGCGAGCTGCACGTCCACCCCGACCACCAGAGCCGCGGGCTGGGCCGCCGGCTGCTGCACGCCCTGCTGGCCGACCTGCCCTACCCGGCGGCGCTGCTGTCGACCCCGGACAACGACACCAAGGCCTTCCGGCTGTACCACGCCGACGGCTTCGTCGACCTGGCCCGCAACCACCACTTCCCCGGCGACTCGCGGCCCTTCGCCATCCTCGGCGCCCGCCTCCCGCTGCCCTCCCCGGCGCCCCGCTCCGACCGCGCGTGAGGGGCGACGCCACCGTCGACGCCGTCGTCGTCGGCGCCGGGCACAACGGGCTGGTCGCCGCCTGCTACCTGGCCCGTGCCGGGCTGGCCGTGGAGGTGGTCGAGTCCGACGAGGTGCTCGGCGGGGCGGTCTCCACGGTCGAGCGGTGGCCCGGCGTCCGCGTCGACCGCGGCTCGAGCGCGCACGTGATCATCCGGCAGAGCGGCATCGTCGAGGAGCTCGACCTGGCCGCGCACGGGCTGCGTTACCTCGACTGCGACCCCTGGGGATTCGCCCCCGCCCCCTGCCCCGGCGCCCCGGGTCCCGACGGCCGGCCCCTCGTCCTCTCCGTGGACCTCGACGCCACCTGCGCCTCGATCGCGGCTGCGTGCGGCGCCGCCGACGCCGCCGCCTACCGGCGCTTCGTCGAGGTCTGGGCGCCCCGCAGCCGCGCGGTGGTCGCCTCCTTCGGCCGCCGGCCCACCGCCGCCGGGCTGCTCCGGTCCTTCTGGCCGCTGGGCGCCCCGGCCGACGGGCGGCCGCGCACGCCCGGCGGCGACCTCGCCGTCGACTTCCTCGGGTCCGGCGACGCGCTGCTGGACCGCTGGTTCACCAGCGAGCGGCTCAAGGCGGCCCTGGCCTGGTTCGGCGCGCAGTCCGGTCCCCCGGTGTCCGAGCCGGGCACCGCGGCGATGGTCGCCTGGGCGACCCTGCTGCACGACGTCCCGCCCGGGCACCCGGTCGGCGGCTCCGGCGGCCTGACCGCCGCCCTGCGCCGCCGGCTGGAGGCCGACGGCGGGCGGGTCACCCTCGGCGACGGCGCCGCCGGGCTCCTGGTCGACGACGGCCGGGTGGCCGGCGTGCGCACGACGTCGGGACGGCGGATCGCCGCACCCGTGGTCGTGGCCGCCTGCCACGTGCTGGCCACCCGCGACCTGGCCGGCGACCACGCCCCACCCGCCCTGGCCGAGGCCGACCCGCCGCTGGGCAACGGCTTCGGGCTGGTCCTGCGCGCCCTCACCGACTCCCCGCCGGTCTACCCGGGGGTGCCGCAGGAGCTGGCGCAGGGCGGGTTGCAGCTGCTGTGCACCGACCGCGCGCAGCTGGCCGCCGCGCACGGCGACTGGCGGGCCGGCCGGCTGCCACGGGAACCGGTGCCCCTGGCCATGTGCTTCTCCGCCACCGACGACACCCTGGCCCCACCCGGGCAGCACGTGGTCACCGTGTGGGGGCAGTGGTACCCGTACGCGCCGGCCGACGGCGCGGACTGGGACGCCCTCGCCGAGTCCGAGGCGCAGCGCCTCGTCGCGGCCGTCGACCGGTACGCGCCCGGCTTCGCGGCGTCGGTACAGCGGCTGTACGTCCAGACCCCCGTGCTGCTGGAACGGGAACTGTCCCTGCTGCGTGGCAACGTCATGCACGTGGAGATGGGGCTGGCCAGCATGTTCGCCTTCCGGCCGACGCCGGCGCTGGGCGGCTACCGGGTCCCGGGCCTGCCCGGCCTCTACCTGGCCGGTGCCTCCACCCACCCCGGCGGCGGGGTGTCGGGCAACTCGGGGCGGACGGCGGCCGGTGTCGTCCTGGCCGACCGGCGGCTGCCCGCCCGGGTGCGGGCGGCGGCCGGGCGGGCGGCCCGCCGGGCGCGGAGCCGGAGATGACCCTGGCGGTGCCGCGGTCGGCCGGCGTGGCGGGGCTCGTGCCCTGGGCGCTGGCCGGGCTCGTGGTGCTGGTCGCCGTCTCCTACCCGCTCACCGACGGCGGCGCCCGGAACGCGGTCAGCTGGACCATCGTGCTGCTCGGCGCCGCGCTGTCGGTCGGTCACGCCGGGCTCAGCCGGGGTGCCCGCGCCGGCGCCGGCGTCCTGCTGGTCACCGCGGCGACGGCCGTGGCCTTCGAGGCCGTCGGGCTGGCCACCGGCGTCCCGTACGGGCAGTACGCCTACAGCGACGACCTGGGGCCCACGCTGTTCGGCGTCCCGTTCCTGGTGCCGCTGGCGTGGCTCATGATGGCCTGGCCGAGCTGGCTGCTCGCCGCCCGGCTGACCCGCGGGGCGCGCCCGTCCCGCCGCCGCCCGGCGCGGGTCGCCGTCGCCGCGGCGGTCTTCGCCGCCTGGGACGTCGTCCTCGACCCCCAGATGGTGCAGGCCGGCTACTGGACGTGGGCGCACCCGCAGCCGTCGCTGCCGGGCATCGACACGGTGCCGCTGACCAACCTCGCCGGCTGGCTGCTGGCCGGGCTGGTCCTGATGACGCTGCTGGACCGGCTGGTCACCGGCACCTCCCCCCGCATCGGCGACGGTGCTCCGCTGCTCGCCCTGGCCTGGATGACCCTCGGGGGTGCACTCGCGCACGCCGGCTGGCTGGACCTCCCCGGCTCGGCGGCGTGGGGCGTCGTCCTCGCCGTCCCCGTGCTCGTCGCGCTGGCGGTCCAGGCCCGCCGGTCCCCGCGCCGGTGAGCGGCCGGCTGCTGCGGGTCCTGTCGGGGGCGGCGGTCGCCGGCGCCCTGCACACCGTGGTCAACGCCGCGCTGCTGCGCCGGCCCCCGGAGCACCCGCCGCCGGTGCGCCGGCCGGTGACGGTGGTGCTGCCGGTGCGGGACGAGGCGGCGCAGGTCGGCGGCTGCCTGGCCGCGGTGCTGGCGCAGCAGGCGGTCCCCGACCTGCGGGTGGTGGTCGTCGACGACGGCTCCACCGACGGCACCGCGGCGGTGGTCCGGGCGGTCGGCGACCCGCGGGTGCGGCTGGTGTCCGCGCCGGAGCCACCCCCGGGCTGGCTGGGCAAGCCGCACGCCTGCGCCGTCGGCGCGGGCACGGCGGACACGGGCACGGGTGACACCGGGGACGGCGTCCTGGTGTTCGTCGACGCCGACGTCCGGCTCTTCCCGGACGCCGTGGCCGGTGCGGTGGCGCTGCTGGACCGGCACCGGCTGGACCTCGTCTCCCCGTGGCCCCGGCCGGTGACCGGCACGCTCGCCGAGCGGCTGGTGCAGCCCCTCGGGCCGTGGCTGTGGATGACGACGCTGCCGGTGCGGCTGGCCGAGCGCTCCTCCCGGCCGTCGCTGACTGCGGCCAACGGGCAGTTCCTCGTCGTGACGCGGGCCGGTTACGTGGCGGCCGGCGGGCACGGCGCGGTGCGCGGCGAGGTGATCGAGGACGTCGCCCTGGCGCGCGCGGTGAAGCGGACCGGCGGCCGCGCGGTGCCGGTCGACGGGTCACGGCTGGCCGCGTGCCGGATGTACGCGGGCTGGCGCGAGCTGCGCGCCGGGTACGCCAAGTCCCTGTGGGCCTCGGTCGGCGGATCGCCGGCGGCGAGCGTCGCGGTCGCCGCCGCGCTGACCGCCGTGGAGGTGCTGCCCGCGCTGGCGGCACTGCGGGGCTCCCGGGCGGGGTTGGCCGGCTACGCGGCGGGGGTGGCCGGGCGGGCGGTGTCGGCCGCGGTGACCGGCAGCCGGGTGTGGCCCGATGTCCTGGCCCACCCGGTGTCGGTGCTGCTCTTCGACGTCCTGCTGGCCGGCTCGGTGGCCGGCCGGCGGCGGGGCACCCTGTCGTGGCGGGGCCGCCCGGTCGGCGCGGCCGGCACGACCCGGGAGACGATGCCCCGGTGACCAGCCCGCACGCTCGTGTGCCGTTCGACCCTGCCGCCATGGACAGCGGCGCCTTCTACCGGGTGCTCAACTCGATCGTCGTGCCCCGCCCGATCGCCTGGGTGACCAGCCGCTCGGCCGAGGGCGTGGTGAACCTGGCCCCGCACTCCTTCTACACCGTGGCCTGCGTCGACCCGCCGGTCGTGCAGTTCACCTCCGTGGGCCGCAAGGACTCGCTGCGCAACGTCGAGGCCACCGGCGAGTTCACCGTCAGCCTGACCCCCGAGTGGCTGTTCGAGCAGGTCAACGCCACCGGCACGGACTTCCCGCCGGGCACCAGCGAGGCCGAGCAGTGCGGCGTGGCCCTCGAGCCCGGTGAGCGGGTGTCGGTGCCGCGGGTCGCCGAGTCGCCGGTCGCGGTGGAGTGCACGCTGCACTCCACGCTGCGGCTGGGCGACAGCACGGTCGTCTTCGGCAGGGTCCAGCTGGTCAGCGTCTGGGAGAGCGCGGTCGCCGACGGCCGGCCCCGCATCGAGCACCTGCAGCCCCTGGCCCGCCTCGGGGGCAACGAGTGGGCGACGGTCGGTGACGTCAAGGAGATCCGGCGGATCTCCTACCGGCGCTGGAGCGAGGACCCCTCCATCGGCGAGCAGCTCCGCGACGGCTGATGCCGGGCGGAGTGCCACGGGCGCACGTCGCGCGCCGTGGCACTCCGCTCAGCCGGGCAGGTGGGGGGCGATCTCGTCGGCGGCGTCGGCGCCGAACGCGGCGGCGAACCGCTCCAGGAACGGCCCCGTGCGCAGCTCGTACTCCTGGGTGCCGATGACCTCGACGGCCTCGGTGGCCACCGCGGACCCGAGCTGGGTGGCCCGCTCGAGCGACAGGCCCCACGTGCGGCCGGCGATGAACCCGGCGCGCAGCGCGTCCCCGCCACCGGTGGGCTCCACCGGCTTGGTCTCGGGCACCGCGATGACCGAGATCGGCTCGGCGCCCGACTGCCGGACCAGGACGCCGTCCGCGGCGCGCGTGGTGACCCAGGTGCCGACGCGGTCGAGCACCTCGGCGTCGCTCCAGCCGGTCTTCTGCAGCAGCAGCGCGGCCTCGTACTCGTTGGTGAACAGCACGTCGGCGCCGTCCACGAGCTCGCGGATCATCGCGCCGTCGGCCCAGGCCAGCTGCTGGCTGGGGTCGGCGGCGAAGCGGTAGCCGCGGCTGCGGCACTCCTGGGTGTGCCGCACCATCGCGGTCGGGTCGTTGGGGCCGACGACGACGAGGTCCGGCTCGCCCACCCGGCGGACGACCGGCGCCAGCTCGATGGACGCCGCCTCGCTCATCGCGCCCGAGTAGAACGAGGCGATCTGGTTGTTCACCGCGTCGGTGGTGCACACGAAGCGGGCGGTGTGCTTGAGCTCCGACCAGTGCACGCTGCCGGTGTCGACGCCGTGCCGGGTGAGCCAGGCCTCGTAGTCGGCGAAGTCGCTGCCGACCGCGCCGACCAGCACCGGCCCCAGACCGAGCAGGCCCAGCCCGTAGGCCATGTTGGCGCCCGCGCCGCCCCGGTGCTGCACCAGGTCGTCGACGAGGAAGGAGAGCGAGACGTTCTCCATCTGGCCCTCGACGAACTGTTCGGTGAACTTGCCGGGGAAGGTCATCAGGTGGTCGGTCGCGATGGATCCGGTGACGACGACGGGCACGGGACGCTCCCTCGGGACGGTCTCTGGGACGGCCCGCGCGGTGTCGGGTCGAGGTGGACGGCGGGGGTGCCGGGCCGCGCCCAGCCTAGGAGGCGACCCGGGGCGCCGCCGCCCGGCGTCAGTCGGCCAGCGCCCTGCGCAGCGCCGTCGCCAGCTGGGCGACGCCGATGACGCCGAGCAGGCACCCCACGGCGGTGCCCGCCGTCACCGTCTCGGCGGCGAGGTCCAGGCCGGACAGCACCCCGGCGCCGCCGAGGGTGAAGCCGGTCATCGCCACGCGGCTCGGCCGCTCCCACACCGACACGGCACCGGTCTCGCGGACGCCGGCCTGCCCGGCCCGGGCCCGCAGGTAGTCGGGCAGCCAGCACAGCCCTCCGTAGGCCGCGGCCAGCCAGCCGGGCGCGCCGGCGGCCCACAGGGCGGCGGCGAAGGCGGCCTCGCTGAGCCGGTCCACCGCGGAGTCGAGGACGAAACCGCGACGGGAGGCCCGGCCGGTGGCGATCGCCAGCGCGCCGTCGAGGGAGTCGAGGACGGCCGAGACGCCGATGAGCGGCCCGGCCACCATCAGCCACGCGCCGCCGGCCCAGGCCGGGACGACGGCGGCGACGGCGACGGCCAGACCGAGTGCCGTGGCGACGATCGGCGGCACCCCGGCCAGCGGGCGGGCGGCGGTGTAGGCGGCCGACAGCCAGCCGCGGACCAGCCGGCTGCCCGCCGGGTCGGTCCCGCCGTGCCAGGCCGACCACGCGGCGAGGTACTCCTCCCGGCTCAGCACGGCGTCCCTCCCACGCAGGCAGTCCACCAGGCCCGGTCCGCGGCGGCGAGATCGGGGACAGTGGGCGGGTGCCCGCCGGTTCCCCCACGCCCCGCCGTCTCGTCCTGGGGGCCCTGGCGCTCGCCGTCCTCGCCGTCCTCGGGGTCGGTGCGGTGCTGCTGGCCCGCGGGGGCCCGGAGGCCGCGGACCCGCCCGCCCGCGCGGAGCAGCCGGGCCCGGTGCTGCTGGTGCCGGGGTACGGCGGGTCGACCGCCGCGCTGCGGCCGCTGGCCGAACGCCTGGCCGCCGAGGGCCGGGACGCGACGGTCGTCGAGCTGCCCGGGGACGGCACCGGTGACCTCACCGTCGCCGCCGACGTGCTCGCCGGTGCCGTCGACGGCGCGCTGGCCCGCACCGGCGCCGGCAGCGTCGACGTCGTCGGCTACTCGGCCGGCGGGCTGGTCGCGCGGCTGTGGGCCGCCGACGGCGGGGCGGAGGTGGCCCGCCGGGTGGTCACCCTCGGCTCGCCGCACCACGGCACGACCGTCGCGGACCTGGCCGCCGCCGTGGCCCCGGACCGGTGCCCGGAGGGCTGCCGGCAGATGACGACGGGCAGTGCGCTGGTGGCCGGCCTCAACGCCGGGGACGAGACGCCGGAGGGCCCGGACTGGATCTCGATCTGGACGACGGCGGACGGCACCGTGACCCCGCCGGAGTCGGCCCGGCTGGAGGGCGCCCTCGACGTGCCGGTGCAGTCGGTGTGCGCCGGTGCCCGCACCCGCCACGAGGACCTGCCCGGCGACGCGCTGGTCATGGGCCTGGTCGTCGAGGTGCTGGAGGCCGCCGAGCCCACCGCACCGGACGCCGCGGACTGCGCGCGGCTGCGGGCGGGCTGACCCGGCAGGAGGCGGCGGACTGGGCAGGAGACCCGGCCCGCGCTGCCGATGCTGGGAGGAGGACCGGCGAGGGAAGGACTGCGGATGAGTTCGGCGACCCCGGACGGGGAGGCGCTGTGGCCGACCCGGTACCTGACCGGCGACCGGCTGGTGGTGGTCCGCGGTCCACGGCCCGCGGGGTGGGACCCGGGCCCGGTGCCGACCTGGGCGCAGCTGCGCGACGCCGTCGTCCGGCTGGACTGGCTCGACTGGATCGGCCGGGAGTGGCTCCGGCTGGCGCCCCTCCAGCAGCTGGTCGTGGGCGTGCTGCTGTTCGCCCTCACCGCGGGGCTCGGCCTGTTGGTCCCGCTGGCGGGGGTCGCCGTCCACCGGCACCGGCGCGGCGCCGCCGCTCCCCCGCCCGCCGCTCCCCCGCCCGTCGCTCCCCCGCCGTCGCCGGAGGCGGCCCTGGCCGCCTGGGACACCACGGAGGCGCGCGTGGCCGCGGCGGCCGGCCGGGCCTGGGCGGAGACGGTGCGCGAGCCGGCCTGGCACTCCCCGTTCCTGGCCGCCAGCCGGGCGGCCTTCGACGGGCAGGCCGAGGTGGACGAGGTCGTCGACCTGGCGCTGCGCATCCGGTCCGCCCGCCTCACCCTCGGCCTGCGCCCCGCCGGGCCGGCCGCGGAGTACTGGGACCGGCAGTCCGCGGCGCTGGAGAACGCCGCCCGGCAGCTGGGCCGGCGCGCCGACGCCCTCATCCGGTACCGCGACCAGGCGGCCCTGCTCTCCGCCGAGCTGCGGCAGCTGGCCGACCTCGAGCGGCTGGAGCGCAGCGCGGTGGAGATCGACGGGCTGACCGTCGAGACGGCCGCCCCCGGGCACGGGGACGGCGGCGTCGGCGGGGTCGCCGGGGAGATCGCCGGCGTCCGCCGGGCGGTGACCGAGCTGGTCGACCTCATGACACGGACCCGCGCCCCGCTGGCCGAGCCGCCCGACGGGGTCGGCAGCCCCACCTGACACCCCAGGAGCAGCGCGGCGGCACACGCCACGCATGCCCGGGCCCGGTCGGCGGGTAGGACCCCCGCGTGGCAGCCATCAGCGACGCGGTCGTCGTCGACGTCCTCCGGCGGGTCGACCGCCTGACCGCCCCGCTGGTCCGCCGGCTGGGCCGGCCACCGGCGCTGCCGCAGGCCGAGCGCGACCGGTGGTGGGCCGACCGGGTGTCCCGGGTGGCCGCCGGGGCCAGCGCGCTGCCGCGGTTGGCCGGCAAGCTCGCCGACCTGCTGCCCCTGCAGAACACCGTCGGGTCGGCCGTGCAGGCCCTCGTCGTCGGCGGGGTCGCCAGCGAGCACGGGGTCGAGGACCCCGCCGAGCGCGTCGCCCTGCTCGCCCGGGTGCTGCTCGACCGCGAGCTCCCCGCGGCACGGGTGCGACCGCTGCTGCAGCGCGCCAAGGGCAGCTACGCCGACGAGGCCTTCGGACCGCGCGACGACCGCGCCGGCGTCCGCGGCAACGTGCGCACGATGTGGCGGGTGGCCCGCCTGCTCGGCCGCATCGACGAGACCCTCGACGCCCGGCCCAAGGGCAAGCTGCGGCACCGGTTCCTGGCCAACCTGCCGGTGGTCGGGGTGGTCGGTGGCTACGCCGCCGAGCGGGAGGCGCTGCGCCGGGCCGCCGCCGCGGCCGCCACGGCGCTGGAGCCGGCGCGGGTCAGTGGGTGACCGGCACGACCGCCAGGTTGGCGTACACCTCGCGGGTGGCCGTCGAGCGGTTCATGGTGATGAAGTGGATGCCGGGCACGCCCTCGTCCAGCAGGGTCCGGCACAGCTCGGTGGCCACCTCGACGCCGTAGGCGCGCACCGCCGCCTTGTCCTCGGGGCGGTCGCCGTCGAGCTCGGCGAACCGGGCGGCCAGGTGCTCCGGGAACGCCTGGCCGGACAGCTGCACGATGCGGGCGATCTGCCGGGCGTTGGTCACCGGCATCACCCCGGCGATGATCGGGACGTCGCAGCCGCGGCCGGCCACCCGGTCGCGCAACCGCAGGTAGTCCTCGGTCCGGAAGAACATCTGGGTGATCGCGAAGTCCGCGCCGGCCCGGCACTTGCGCACGAACATCTCCACGTCGGTGTCGAAGTCCGGCGACCGCGGGTGACGCTCCGGGAACGCGGCGACGCCGACGCTGAAGTCACCCATGGAGCGGATCAGCTCGACCAGCTCCGCCGCGTACTCCAGGCCCTCGGGGTGGGCGACCCACTCCGCCTGCGGGTCCGCGCCGGGCGGGTCGCCGCGCAGGGCCAGCAGGTTGCGCACGCCGGCGGCGGCCAGCCGGCTCACCACGTGCCGCAGCTCGGCGACGCTGTGGTCGACGGCGGTCAGGTGCGCCAGCGGCGTCATCGTCGTCTCGGTGGCGATCCGCTCGGTCACCGACACCGTGCCCTCGCGGGTGGACCCGCCGGCGCCGTAGGTCACCGACACGAACGACGGGTGCAGCCGCTCGAGCTCGCGCAGCGCCGTCCACAGCTGGGCGGCGCCCTCGGGGGTCTTGGGCGGGAAGAACTCGAACGACCACGTCGGCCGTGCGGTGGCGAGCAGGTCTCGCACGGTGCCGGTCATGGGGGCAGAGGATACGGACCGGTTTCCCCCGCCGGGCTGCATCCACCCGGCGCCGTCGGGGCGAAGACAGCGGAGCGCGCGTGCACCCCCGGAACGAGGAGGCTGGTCCGTTGACCCTGGTGGAGGACACCCGGCAGGCCCGGCAGCCCGCAGGCGATACTTGGGCGATGACCGCCGGGGCGCGCACGCGCGGGACCACCGCCCTGCCCGAGGCCCCGCCCGTCAGCGCCGCCGAGGTCGACCGGGTGCGCGGCGCGGTCCACGAGGCCCTCACCGGCTTCCTCGACGAGCAGCGCGAGGTCCTCGCCGCGATGGACGCCGCCCTCCTGCCCGTGGTCGACGAGGTCCGCGCCCTGGCCGACGGCGGCAAGCGGCTGCGCCCCCTGTTCGCGTACTGGGGGTGGCGGGCCACGCGCGGGCAGGCCCCCGCCGACGACGCCGCGGTGCTCCGCGCGGTCGCCGCGCTGGAGTTCGTGCACGCCAGCGCACTGGTCCACGACGACGTCATGGACGGTGCGCTCACCCGCCGGGGCCGCCCCGCCACCCACGTGGGCTTCGCCGCCCGGCACGGCGACGGGCGGCTGACCGGGGACGGCGAGACCTTCGGCGTCGGCGCGGCGATCCTCGTCGGCGACCTGGCGCTGGTCTGGTCCGACGAGCTGCTGCGCCGCTCGGGTCTGCCCGCGGCCGTCCTCACCCGGGCCCGCGCGGTCTGGGACACGATGCGCACCGAGGTCACCGCGGGCCAGTACCTCGACCTCCTGCGGGCCGCGGGCGGGCTGCCCGGCGCGCAGGGCGCACTGACCGTCGCCCGGTACAAGAGCGCCGGTTACACCGTGCAGCGGCCGCTGCAGCTCGGCGCCGCGATCGCCGGCGCCGACGAGCGGGCCGTCGCGGCCTGCACCGCGGTCGGGCTGCCGCTGGGCGAGGCGTTCCAGCTGCGCGACGACGTCCTCGGGGTGTTCGGCGACCCGTCGGTGACCGGCAAGTCCGCCGACGACGACCTGCGCGAGGGCAAGCAGACGCTGCTCGTCGCCCTCGCCGAGGAGGCCGCGGACGCCGAGGGGCGGGCGCTGCTCGCCGAGCGGCTGGGCGACCCCGACGCCTCGACGGAGGACCTCGACGCGCTGCGCGCCCTCATCGAGACCACCGGGGCCCGCGCGCGGGTGGAGGAGCGCATCGCCGAACGCACGGAGCTGGCCCGCACCGCCATCGCCGAGGCCCCGTTCGCCGAGGACGCCCGCGCCGCCCTCGACGCGCTGGCCGTGGCCGCGACCTCCCGCACCGCCTGATGGTCCGGACCGTCCCCGGGCGCACCGACCGCGTGGTCGTGGTGGGCGCCGGGCTGGCGGGGCTGTCCGCCGCGCTGCGCCTGCGCGGCGCGGGGCGCGAGGTCACCGTCGTCGAGCGCGGCACGGGGCCCGGTGGCCGGGCCGGCCGGGTGGAGGAGCACGGGTACGCCCTCGACACCGGGCCCTCGGTGTTCACCGCCCCGGAGCTGGTCGCCGACACCCTCGCCGCGGTCGGCGAGAAGCTCGAGGACCGGCTGACCCTCACCCCGCTGGCGACCACCTACCGCGCGCAGTTCGCCGACGGCTCGCACCTCGACGTGCACGCCGACCCGGCCGACTTCGCCGCCGAGGTGGAGGCGCTGTGCGGGCCGGGCGAGGCCGCCGCGCTGCGCCGCTACCTGGCCGACCTCGCCGAGCTCTACCGGCTGCAGCTGGACACCTTCATCGACCGCAACCTCGACACCCCGCTGGACCTGCTCGGCCCGGAGCTGGTCGCCCTCGTCCGGCGCGGCGGGTTCGGCCGGCTGTCGGACCACGTGGCCCGGTACTTCGCCGACGACCGGCTGCGCCGGCTGTTCAGCTTCCAGGCCCTCTACGCCGGGGTCAGCCCGTACCGGGCGATCGCCGCCTACGCCGTCATCGCCCAGCTCGACATCGGCGCCGGCGTGTGGCACCCGGCCGGCGGGATCGCCGCCGTGCCCCGGGCGCTCGCCGCCGCCGCGGCCGACGCCGGGGTGGGGTTCCGGTACGGCACGGCGGTCGAGCGCCTCGACGTCTCCGGACGGCGGGTCACCGGCGTGCTGCTCGACGACGGGGAGCGGCTGCCCGCCGACGCGGTGGTGGTGACCGTCGACCGGCCCGAGACGCTGGTGCCCGGTCCTCCCCGCCGCCGTCGTCCGGTGTACTCGCCGTCGTGCGTCGCGCTGCACGTGGGCGTACGGGCCGAGCTGCCCGGGCAGGCGCACCACACGATCAGCTTCGGCGCCGCCTGGCGGGAGGTCTTCGACGAGCTGACCAGCCGGGGCCGGCCGATGACCGATCCGAGCCTGCTGGTGAGCATGCCGTCGGTGACCGACCGCAGCCTGGCGCCGGACGGCGGTCAGGTGCTCAGCATCGTGGCCCCGACGCCCAACCTGGACCGCCGCAGCGGCGGCAACCCGGACCTGGACTGGACGGCGCTCGGCCCGCGCTACCGCGACGAGGTGCTGGCCACCCTGGAGGCGCGCGGCTGGACCGGGCTGACCGGCGCGATCGAGGTGGAGCACATGGACACCCCGCAGACCTGGGCGGCGCAGGGCATGGCCGCCGGGACGCCGTTCGCCCTGGCCCACACCTTCGGGCAGACCGGCCCCTTCCGGACGCCGACCCTCCCCCGCCGCGGACCGGAGAACGTGGTGCTGGCCGGGTCGTCGGTGCAGCCGGGGGTCGGCGTGCCGATGGTGGTCATCAGCGGCCGGCTGGCGGCGGAACGGATCACGGGATGACGACGACGGACCGCCCGCTCAGCCAGGCCGAGCGCCAGCAGCGGCTGGACGCCGCCTACCGGCACTGCGCCGCGATCGCCGCCCGCCACGGCAAGAGCTACCACCTGGCCACCCGGCTGCTGACCCCCGACCGCCGTCCGGCCGTGCACGCCCTCTACGCCGCCGCCCGCACCGCCGACGACCTCGTCGACCACCCCGGCGCCGACCCCGCCGGCGACCTCGCCGACTGGTCCCGCGCGGTGCTCGCCGAGCTGGAGGCGGGCTGGTCCGACGACCCCGTCCGGCTGGCGCTGGTGCACACCTACCGCCGGTACGCCATCCCCGTCGAGCACCTGGTGGACTTCCTCGCCGCGATGACGAGCGACCTGGAGGTCACCGGCTACGCGGACATGGACGCCCTCGACCGCTACATGTGGGGCTCGGCGTCGGTCATCGGCCTGCAGGTGCTCCCGGTGCTGGGCACCGCGCCGGGGGTCCTCCGGGAGGAGGCCGCCCCGCACGCGATCGCCCTGGGCGAGGCGTTCCAGCTGACCAACTTCTGCCGGGACGTCGCCGAGGACGTCGACCGCGGCCGCGTCTACCTGCCCGCGGACCTCATGGCCGCCCACGGCGTCACCCGCGAGCAGCTGGCCGCGAAGCGGCACGACGCCCGGTTCGCCGCGCTCATGCGGGAGATGGTCGCGATCGTGCGCCGCCGCTACGACGACGCCGCACCCGGGACGCCGATGCTGGCCCCGGAGTCCCGGGACTGCGTGCGGGCCGCCACCGACCTCTACGGCGGCATCCTCACCGAGATCGAGAAGGCCGACTACCGGGTGCTCGACCGCCGGGTGCGGGTGTCCAGGCCGCGCCGCCTGGCGGTGTTCGCCCGCCGGTTGACCGCCGCCCAGCTGGCCAGGGTGAGGGTCACCATGGCGAAGCCGAACAGCAGGTCCTCGACCGGCGCGTAGGCGATCCGCGGCCCCCAGATGGCGTCCGGGTCGTAGACGACGACCTCCAGCCCGGTGAGCACGCCGTTCATGAGCAGCTGGAACGTCACCACGATCGCGTAGGCCACCCAGAACACCGGCCGGGTGACCATCCGCGTCCGGTAGACGGCGAGGTCCACCACGAGGACGGCGACGACCGCGAGCACGGCCAGGGTCGAGTAGCTCACCGGCGCTCCCCCTCCGGGAGGGCCTCCTCGGCCGGGTACCCGGCGTCCCAGCCGGTCACCCTCCGCACCGCCTCCAGCGCGAGCACCGAGCACAGCGGGACGACGAGGAAGAACAGCACCTCCTCGACCGGGATGCCACCGGGCAGCCGGACGCCGAGGGTGAGGCGGTCGGAGTAGTCCCAGTGCCCCTGCGCGATCGCGTACAGCACCCAGACGACGAAGACCACGAACTCCGGCACGACCGCGACCAGCAGCCGCCGCCAGCGCGCGTACACCCGCACCCGCAGGACCAGCTCCAGCGGCGCGGTGACGACCAGGCAGCCGGCCAGCAGCGCCAGGTACGTCAGGGCGCCCACGGACGACTCAGAACGCCAGCGCCTGGGCCCGGCGGGTGACCTCGGTGTGCCGGTCGTTGCGCAGCGCCTCCACCGGGGTGCCGGGCAGCGACTCGTCGGCCCGGAACAGCCACTCGAAGGCCTCCTCGTCGCTGAACCCGCCGTCCCGCAGGACGGTGATCAGCCCGGGCAGGTGCTTGAGGACGGCGCCGCCCTGCAGGAAGTCGGCCGGGATCCTGCTGTTCCCGCTGCCGGGCACCGCCATCAGCTTGCGCTCACGCAGCAGCTGGCGGACCCGGTTCGGTGAGACCCCGAGGACTGCGGCGACCTCCGCGGGGGTGAGCGTCTCCATGGGGACCGAGCCTATGGCGCCCGGACGACGGACACCGGCGGGACCGGCCCGGACGCCACGGTTAGGATCCCTGCGGGGCCGTGACTGGCGCATCGAGGTGGGACCGACCACCGGGGAGCGGCCCGCACCACCCCGCCGGGCGCCTGGGCACCTCCCCGAGTCGACCCCCGCTGGAGGGCTCCCATGACCGACGCTCCCACCCCCTTCGACGCCGCCACCGCCTCGGCCGCCTACCGCAGCGCCCTGCAGGTGATCGGCGCCGTCGAGCCCCGCGTGGCCGACGCGATCGGCGCCGAGCTCGCCGACCAGCGCGCCTCGCTCAAGCTCATCGCCAGCGAGAACTACGCCAGCCCCGCGGTGCTGCTGACCATGGGCAACTGGTTCAGCGACAAGTACGCCGAGGGCACCGTCGGGCACCGCTTCTACGCCGGCTGCCAGAACGTCGACACCGTCGAGGCGCTGGCCGCCGAGCACGCCCGCGAGCTGTTCGGCGCACCGCACGCCTACGTCCAGCCGCACTCGGGCATCGACGCCAACCTGGTCGCCTTCTGGGCGGTGCTGGCCACCCGCGTCGAGGCGCCGGCGCTGGAGAAGGCCGGCGTCCGGCACGTCAACGAGCTCACCGACGCCGACTGGAGCGAGCTGCGCCACGCCCTCGGCGACCAGCGGATGCTCGGCATGTCGCTGGACGCCGGCGGCCACCTCACCCACGGGTTCCGGCCCAACATCAGCGGCAAGATGTTCGAGCAGTCCTCCTACGGCACCGACCCGCAGACCGGGCTGCTCGACTACGACGCCGTCCGCGCCCGGGCCAGGGAGTTCCGCCCGCTGATCCTCATGGCCGGCTACTCGGCCTACCCGCGCCGGGTCGACTTCGCGAAGATGCGCGAGATCGCCGACGAGGTCGGCGCCACCCTCGTGGTCGACATGGCCCACTTCGCCGGGCTGGTGGCGGGGAAGGTGCTCACCGGCGACTTCGACCCGGTGCCGCACGCCCACGTCACCACCACGACCACGCACAAGTCGCTGCGCGGTCCCCGCGGCGGCATGGTGCTGGCCCAGCCCGAGTACGCCGACGCCGTCGACCGGGGCTGCCCGATGGTCCTGGGCGGGCCGCTGCCCCACGTCATGGCCGCCAAGGCCGTCGCCTTCGCCGAGGCCCGCCGTCCGGAGTTCGCCGGGTACGCGCAGGCCGTCGCCGACAACGCCCAGAGCCTCGCCGAGGGCCTCACCCGCCGCGGCGCGACGCTGGTCACCGGCGGCACCGACAACCACCTGGTGCTCGTCGACGTCAGCTCCTTCGGCCTGACCGGCCGGCAGGCGGAGTCCGCGCTCCTGGACGCCGGCATCGTGACCAACCGCAACGCCGTCCCGGCCGACCCGAACGGCGCCTGGTACACCTCCGGCGTCCGGCTCGGCACCCCGGCGCTGACCACCCGCGGCTTCGGTGCCGCCGAGTTCGACCGCACCGCCGAGCTCATCGTCGACGTCCTGTCGGGCACCACGCCCACCACCACCCGGGACGGCGCGCCGTCCAAGGCCAAGTACACGACCACCGACGGCCTGGCCGACCGGACCCGCGACGCGGCCGCCGAGCTGCTCGAGCGGCACCCGCTGTACCCGGGCCTCGACCTCGCCTGAAGGAGGACCCCGGCCTCCCCACCGCTGGCACGCCCGCAGCGGCGCCCTGGACGGGGCCGCGCTCGGCCCGTTGACCTCCTCCGACGGGCCGGGCGTGGTCGGTGTGACGGGTGAACCGCCACACCGGTCACACCCGCGTGTGGCAGCGGCGAACAGCTCCGTCACTCCTACACTCGGCCGGGTGGACACCGCCGTGACCGACCCCGTGGTCGGCCTCGTACTGGAGGGGCGCTACCACCTCCAGGAACGGCTGGCCCGCGGTGGCATGTCGACCGTCTACGCCGCCCAGGACCTCCGGCTGCACCGCACCGTCGCGGTCAAGGTCATGGCCGAGCACCTCATGCACGACCCCACGTTCGTCGGCCGGTTCACCCGCGAGGCGCGGGCCGCGGCGATGCTCAGCCACCCCAACGTGGTGTCGGTCAGCGACCAGGGCAGCGATCAGGGCCTGGTGTTCCTGGTCATGGAACTGGTCCGCGGCCGCACCCTGCGCGACCTGCTCCAGGCCCGCGGCCGGCTCACCATCGGCGAGGCGTTCGCCGTCCTGGAGCCGGTGCTGTCCGGGCTGACCGCCGCCCACCGCGCCGGCATCGTGCACCGCGACATCAAGCCGGAGAACGTCCTCATCGGCTCCGACGGCGTGGTGAAGGTCGCCGACTTCGGCCTCGCCCGCGCCCTCACCGGCACCGGGCAGACCAGCCACACCGGCGGGGTGCTCATCGGCACCGTCGCCTACCTCTCCCCCGAGCAGCTCGAGCGCGGCAAGGCCGACGCGCGCAGCGACGTGTACGCCGCCGGTGTCGTGCTCTTCGAGATGCTCACCGGCCACCCGCCCTACGGCGGGGACACCCCGCTGGCGGTGGCCTACCAGCACGTGCACCACGACATGCCCACGCCCTCGGACGAGGTGCCGGGCATCCCGTGGGAGGTCGACGACCTCGTCGCCCGCACCACCCGCCGCGACCCGGTCCTGCGGCCGCTGGACGCCGGCGCGTTCCTCGCCGACCTGGAGGACGTGCGCAAGGACCTCGGCATCGAGCGGGTCCCGGTGCCCACCGGCCGCAGCACCGCCGGCCCCGGCACGCTGCGCCCCACCAACCGGCCCAGCCGGCCGCGGCACCCCAGCGACCCCGGCCCCTCCGACGGCACCGAGGTGCTCAGCCCGACCGGCACCCGCCCGGGCCGCGGCGCGCGCACCTCGATGCTGCCCGGCACGGTCCCCGGCCCGACCACCGACGTGGCCGGCCGCCGTCCGCCGCTGGAGCAGCGCCGTCCGGGGGTGCCGCAGCACATCCGCCGCCGCCGGGCCCGCCTCGCCGTCGCGGTCGTCCTCCTGCTGGCGGTCACGATCGGCGCGGTGGGCTGGTGGATGGGTTCGGGCCGCTGGACGACGGTGCCCACGCTGGTCGGCAAGGAGCAGGCCACCGCCATCGACCTGCTGCAGCAGGCCGGGCTGGAGCCCGACTGCTGCCAGGAGCAGTTCAGCGAGGACGTCGCCGAGGGCGTGGTCATCGCGGCGGACCCCGACGGGGGCGAGGCGATCCGCGGTGACGACGTCCGGCTGACCGTCTCCAAGGGCCCCGAGCGGTTCGAGGTCGACCCGGCGATGGTGGGCCGCGCGCAGCAGGACGTGCTGGCCGAGATCGAGGCCGGCATCCCGGTGACCACCAAGGTGGTCCAGGACTACGACAACAAGGTCCCCGTGGGCCACGTGACCGGCTTCGAGCCCGAGGCGGGCACCGAGCTCAAGCGCGGCCAGGAGCTGATCGTCTACGTCAGCCGCGGCCACGAGCCGGTGACCGTCCCGGCCGTCGTCGGCCTGTCGCCCGACGAGGCGACGGCCAACCTGCAGGCCCTCGGGTTCACCGTGCAGCGTGCCGAGGGGCGCAGCGCCGAGGTGGACCCCGGCAAGGTGATGGCGGTCGACCCGGCCGCGGGCCAGGCGGCGCCGTTCCAGAGCGCCGTCACGATCCAGGTCTCGGTCGGTGTGCCGCAGGTGACCGTGCCCGACGTGGTCGGCAAGAGCGAGGACGAGGCGACCGCTGCCCTGACGGCCGCCGGACTGCAGGTCAAGGTCAGCCAGTTCTTCGGCAACCGGGTGCTGCGGCAGACGCCCAGCGCGGGCGAGGTGGTCGACATCGGCACGTCGGTGACCATCCTCGTGACCTTCGGACAGGACTGAGGACACTGCGCACGACCCCGCACGTGCCGCCCATCGGCGCGCACATCCAGATCAAGGGCGGCCTGGCCAAGGGCGGCCTGGCCTACACCGACGCCGTCGCCGCCCGGGCCGTGCAGGTCTTCGTCGGCAACCCCCGCGGGTGGAAGCTGACCGCGGGCGACCCCAGGCAGGACGCGCTGTTCGTCGAGGGGTGCGCCGAGCGGGGCGTGCCCTCGTTCATCCACACCCCGTTCCTGGTCAACGTCGGCTCCCCCACCGAGGCCACCGTCGAGCAGTCGATCGCCTCGATCGCGCACAACCTGGCCCGGGGTGCGGAGCTGGGCTGCCGGGGCGTGGTCGTGCACGCCGGCTCCGCCGTCGGCGAGGACCGCTACGAGCAGGCCCTGCAGCAGCTGCACGAGCGGCTGCTGCCGGTGCTGGAGGCCGCCCCGGACGACGGCCCGCGGCTGCTCGTCGAGCCCACCGCGGGGGGCGGGAAGTCGCTGGCGGCCACCGTCGAGGACCTCGGCCCGTACCTCGCCGCGCTGGAGCACCACCCGCTGGTCGGCGTCTGCTTCGACACCTGCCACGCCTGGGCGGCCGGCCACGACCTGTCGGTGCCCGGTGGGATGACGGCCACCCTCGACGCCCTGGAGGCCACCGTGGGGCCGGGCCGGCTCGGCCTGGTGCACGCGAACGACTCGCTGGACGAGTGCGGCTCCAAGCGCGACCGGCACACCACCATCGGCGCGGGCACGATCGGCAGCGGCGAGTACGGCACCGGCCCGTTCGCCGAGCTGCTGACCCACCCCTCGATGTCCGGCGTCCCGGTCGTGGTGGAGACGCCGTCGGAGCGGGACGGCGTGCCGTGGGCCGGGCACGCCGCCGACATCGCCCTGCTGTGCCGCCTCCGCGACACCGGCGTCCTCGCGACCGACGCCGCCTGACCCCCTTCCCCCGCCCTCTTCCCGTCGAGATCCGCGGATCTCGCACGGCGGGGTGGGCGCTTCCGTCCGAGATCCGCGGATCTCGCCGGTTCGGGCGCCATGCGACAGACGTCGCGGTACGAATCCGTCCTGAGACCCTTGGCACACAGGTGAGGCTGGGCTAACTTAGGCGTGCCTTTCTTCCCCTGCCCTCGGGAGTGCCGCGCGTGTACGTCTGCATCTGCTTCGCCGTCAGCGACACCCAGCTGGCCGGCGTGATCGACGACGGTGCACGCACCGAGGAGGAGGTCGGCGACGCCTGCGGCGCCGGCACCGGCTGCGGCAACTGCCTGGACCGCATCTGCGACCGGCTGCGCGCCGCCGACCCGCTGCACGGCCTGGAGCTCCGCGAGACCGCCGCCTGAGGTCAGGCTGCCCATGCTGAGGCCGACCTGAGTTCGGCCGGGCCCCGACCGGCCCACTAACCTCGGCCGCAGTCGAGCCGAGGAGGAGCGCCATGCAGGGTGACGCACGGGTCATCGAGTACCTGAACGAGCAGCTGACCAGCGAGTTGACCGCCATCAACCAGTACTTCCTGCACGCCAAGATGCAGGCCAACTGGGGCTACAACAAGCTCGCCAAGCACACCCGCGACGAGTCCATCGAGGAGATGCACCACGCGGAGTGGCTCACCGACCGCATCCTCTTCCTCGAGGGCCTGCCCAACTACCAGAAGCTGCTGCCGCTGCGGATCGGGCAGACCGTCCGCGAGCAGTTCGAGTCCGACATGGCCATCGAGGTCGAGGTGCTGGCCCGGCTGCGCGAGGCGATCCCGTACTGCGAGTCGGTCGGCGACCGGGTCAGCAAGAACCTCTTCGAGAAGATCCTCGCCGACGAGGAGCACCACATCGACTACCTGGAGACCCAGCTGCACCTGCTCGACACCCTGGGCGAGCAGCTGTACCTGGCCGGTCAGATCGAGCACCCGACGCCCGGCGACCACGCCGAGTAGCCCCGCGCACGACACGGGCCCGCACCCCGGCCGGGGTGCGGGCCCGTGTGCGTCGGGTCAGACCAGCGCGGCGAGGACGTCGGCGGCGCGCTCCACACCGGCCCGGTCCACGTCGAGGTGGGTGACCAGCCGGACCCGCCGGGGGCTCACCTGCGAGACCAGCACGCCCTGGGCCTTGGCGGCCTCGGCCACGACCGGTGCCGCGACGTCGTCCAGCACGACCATGTTGGTCTCGACCGTGGCCGGGTCGACCCCGAGGCGCTTGGCCAGCAGCCGCGCGTGCTCGTGGTCCTCGGCCAGGCGGGCCAGGTGGTGGTCCAGGGCGTGCAGCCCCGCCGCGGCCAGGACGCCGGCCTGCCGCATCCCGCCGCCGAGCCGCTTGCGCCACAGCCGGCCCGCCGCGATCCGCTCCGCCGAGGCGACCAGGACCGAGCCCACCGGCGCCCCCAGCCCCTTGGACAGGCACACCGAGGCGGTGTCGGCCAGCCGCCCGTAGGTGGCCAGGTCGATCCCGGAGGCCACCGAGGCGTTGACCAGCCGCGCCCCGTCGAGGTGGACGGCGACGCCGGCCTCCCGCGACCAGGTCCACAGCCGCTGCAGCTGCTCCAGCGGCTGGACCAGCCCGCCGCCGCGGTTGTGGGTGTTCTCCACGGCGACGGCGGCGGTGGCGGTCAGGTGCCAGTCGCCGCGCGGGCGCACCTGGGCGATGAGCTGGTCGGCGTCCAGCCGGCCGCCCTCGGACACCACGGTGCGGGTCGAGATGCCGAAGACCGCCGCGGCGGCGCCCATCTCGTAGGTGACCACGTGCGCGTCGGCGTCGCAGAGCACCTCCTGGCCCGGCTCGCAGACCAGGCGCATGCCGATCTGGTTGCCCATGGTCCCCGAGGGCACGAACAGCGCCGCCTCGTGCCCCATGAGGTCGGCGACCCGCTCCTCCAGCGCCCGGACCGCCGGGTCCTCGCCGTAGACGTCGTCGCCCACCTCGGCCTCGGCCATCGCCCGGCGCATGCCGGGCGTGGGCCGGGTGACGGTGTCCGAGCGCAGGTCGACCGGCGACTCAGCCACGCAGCATCTCGGCGACGAGGAACGCCAGCTCCAGCGACTGCCCGGTGTTCAGCCGCGGGTCGCAGGCCGTCTCGTACCGGCTGTTGAGGTCCTCGTCGCTGATCTCCATGGCCCCGCCGAGGCACTCGGTGACATCCTCACCGGTCAGCTCGACGTGGATGCCACCGGGCCAGGTGCCCAGCGCGCGGTGGACGTCGAAGAAGCCGAGCACCTCGTCGACGATGCGGTCGAAGTGCCGGGTCTTGTACCCGGTGGAGGACTCGTGGGTGTTGCCGTGCATCGGGTCGCACTGCCACACGACCTGGTGGCCGCTGGCGGTGACCTTCTCGACGATCGCCGGGAGGACGTCGCGGATCTTGCCGTTGCCCATCCGGCTGATGAGGGTCAGCCGGCCCGGGACGCCCTCGGGGTCGAGGCGCTCGACCAGCTCGGTGGCCTGCTCCGGGGTGGTGGTCGGGCCGATCTTGACGCCGATCGGGTTGGCCAGCCGCGACATGAACTCCACGTGCGCGCCGTCGAGCTGTCGGGTGCGCTCGCCGATCCAGACGAAGTGCGCCGAGGAGGCGTAGGGCCGGCCCTCGTGCACCCGCAGCAGCGCCCGCTCGTAGTCCAGGATCAGCGCCTCGTGGCTGTTGTAGAGCTCCACCCCGCGCAGCGCGGCGTCGTCGACCCCGCAGGCCTTCATGAACGCCAGCGCCCGGTCGATCTCGCGGGCGATGACCTCGTAGCGGACCCCCGCCGGGGAGTTGGCCACGAAGTCCTTGTTCCAGTCGTGCACCGCGTGCAGGTCGGCCATGCCCCCGCGCGCGTAGGCCCGGATCATGTTCATCGCCGCGGCGGAGTTGGCGTAGGCGCGCACCAGCCGGTACGGGTCGGGGATGCGCTGCTCGAGCACCGGCTCGAGCGAGTTCACCATGTCGCCCCGGTAGGAGGGCAGGCCGAGCGCGTCGATGTTCGACGAGCGGGGCTTGGCGTACTGCCCGGCGACCCGCCCCACCTTGACCACCGGCACGCTCGCGCCGTAGGTGAGCACGACGGCCATCTGCAGCAGCGTGCGCGTGGTGCTCTGCAGGTGTGCGTCGGTGTTCAGGTCGAAGGTCTCCGCGCAGTCACCGCCCTGCAGCAGGAACGCCCGGCCCTGGGCGACGTCGGCCAGCCGGGTGCGCAGCTCGTCGACCTCGCTGGGCGCGACGATCGGCGGCACCGACGACAGGGTGGACAGGACGGCGTCCAGTGCTGCGCGGTCGGGCCACTCCGGCTGCTGGGCAGCGGGCAGCTCGCGCCAGCGGTCGAGGCCGGGCACCACATCGGCGGGATCGGGGAGGCTCACCCCCTGAGGGTACGGCGGTGCCGGCGGTCAGCCGAAGAAGACCTCCACCTCCGCGTAGCGCTCCACGGGCACCAGCTTCAGCTGTGCGGTCGCCGCGCTCAGGGGGACGCGGACGATGTCGGTGCCCCGCAGGGCCACCATCACCCCGGACTCGCCGTCGTGGACGGCGTCGACGGCGGCCAGCCCGAAGCGGGTGGCGAGCACCCGGTCGAACGGCGAGGGCGTGCCACCGCGCTGGATGTGGCCGAGCACGACCGCGCGCGCCTCCCGGCCCGTGCGCTGCTCGATCACCGACGCCAGCGCGGTACCGATGCCGCCGAGCCGCACGTGGCCGAACGCGTCGGTCTCCCCCGTCGCCAGCACGAGGTCCCCGCCCTTGGCCACCGCCCCCTCGGAGACCACGACGATCGGCGAGTAGCCGGAGTCGAAGCGGTGCTGGCAGTGCGCAACGACGGCGTCGACGTCGAAGGGCTGCTCGGGGATGAGGACGACGGTCGCGCCGCCGGCCATCCCCGCGTGCAGGGCGATCCACCCGGCGTGCCGGCCCATGACCTCCACCACGAGGGTGCGGTGGTGGCTGTCGCCGGTGGTGTGCAGCCGGTCGATGGCCTCGGTGGCCACGCCCAGCGCGGTGTCGAAGCCGAACGTGTAGTCCGTGGCGTCCAGGTCGTTGTCGATGGTCTTGGGGACGCCCACGACCGTCAGCCCGGCCTCGGCGAGCCGGGTGGCGACGCCGAGGGTGTCCTCCCCGCCGATGGGCACCAGCGCGTCGATGCCCAGCCGCTCCAGGTTGGCCACGACCCGGTCCGCGCCGCCCTCGAGGGCGTAGGGGTTGGTCCGCGAGGTGCCGAGCACCGTGCCGCCGCGGGGCAGGATGCCGCGGACGGCGGAGAGGTCCATCGGCACCGTGTCGGCCTCGAGCACGCCGCGCCAGCCGTCCCGGAAGCCGACGACCTCGTCGCCGTACTGGGTGACGCTCTTGCGGACCACGGCCCGGATGACCGCGTTCAGGCCCGGGCAGTCACCGCCGCCGGTCAGGATGCCGATGCGCATGTGCGGTCCTCCGGAAGATCGGTGGCGGGTGTGCTGTTGCCAGCCGTCATGATGCCGCAGGTCGGAGCCGTGGTCCCGTGCAACGCGTGATCGCCGTCACCGGCGCGACGGGAGCGCTGGGCGGCCGGGTGGCGGCCCGGCTGGCCGCGCGGGGAGACATCGCCCTGCGGCTGGTCGTGCGCGACCCGCGCCGGGCGCCGGGCCTGCCCGGGGCGCAGGTGGCCGCCGCGCCGGGTGGCTACACCGACGGCCCCGGCCTGTCCGCCGCCCTCGAGGGCGTGCACACCCTGTACCTGGTGTCGGCCGCGGAGGCCGAGGACCGCGTGCAGCAGCACCTGACCGCCGTCGCCGCCGCGGCCTCGGCCGGGGTGCGCCGGATCGTCTACACCTCGTTCCTCGGGGCCGCGCCCGACGCCGTCTTCACGCTGGCCCGCCAGCACGCCACGACCGAGGACGCCATCCGCGCCACCGGACTGCGGGCGACGGTCCTCCGGCACGCGATGTACGCCGACTTCGTCCCCTTCTTCGCCACGCTCGAGGCCGGCCGCGCCGTCATCGCCGCCCCGGCCGGCGAGGGACGGGCCTCGTTCGTGTCCCGCGAGGACCTCGCCGACGTCGCCGCCGCCGTCCTCGCGGACGACGCCCCCGGGCTGGACGGCGCCACGCTGGAGGTGACCGGGCCCGCGGCGCTGACGCTGGACGAGGCGGCCGCCGTGCTGGCCGGGGTCACCGGCCTGCCCGCCGAGTACCGGCGGCAGACCGTCGAGGAGGCCTGGGCGACCCGGCGTCCCTCGGGGCACCCCGACTGGGAGGTGGAGGGCTGGGTGACCAGCTACCTCGCGATCGCCGCCGGGGAGATGGCGACGGTCACCGACGTCGTCCCCTCACTGACCGGTCACCCGGCCCGGACGGTGGCCGAGCACCTGCGCGCCCACCCCGGGGACTGGGCCCACCTGCGCTCCTGAGCCGGCCGCCGGAGGGAGCCCTAGGGCCCTGCTCGGCGTTCCCGGGGAGGCCTAGCGTCGGCTCCGCGGAGCCGAGCCCCGGCACCGCCGCACACCCCGTCCGGAGGTGTCCGATGGACAGTCCGTACCAGGCCGCGCCCGACGTCCACGTGCTCCCCGCCAACCTGGAGCTGCCCGGAGCCGGCGTCCTGCCGATCAACGCCTTCCTCCTGATGGCCGAGGAGCCGGTGCTCGTCGACACCGGCATCGGCGTCGACGGCGACCAGTTCGTCGACGCGGTCAGCTCGATCGTGGACCTGCGGTCGCTGCGCTGGGTGTGGCTCACCCACGACGACGCCGACCACACCGGCAGCGTCCAGCGGATCATGGAACTGGCGCCGAACGCGCGGCTGGTCACCCACGGGTACGCCGCCCTGCGGATGGCCACCTGGTGGCCGGTGCCGATGGACCGGGTGCACGCGATCCGGTTCGGCGACGACGTCCACGTGGGCGACCGCACCCTCACCGCCGTCGCCCCGCCGCTGTTCGACAACCCGATGTCCACGGGCCTGCTCGACCGCTCCACCGGCGCCCTGTTCAGCGTGGACGCGTTCGGGGCGATCATCCCGGAGCCGACGCAGCGCGCCGCCGACGTCCCCCCGGAGGCGCTGGCCGGCGGCATGCTCGGCTGGGCGACGTCCGACTCGCCGTGGGTGCACCTCACCGAGCCAGTGGGGTTCGGTCAGGTGCTCGACCGGGTGCGGCAGCTGCAGCCCACCCGGATCTTCTCCGCCCACCTCCCCGCCGCCGACGGGACGGCGCTGGAGGACTTCCTGGCCGTGCTGCAGCAGGTCCCGACGGCGGAACGGTTCGTCCCGCCGGACGCCGAGCAGTTCGCCCAGATGATCGAGGCGCTCACCGAGATGCAACGCGCCGGGGTGCCCGTGCCCCGGACGGAGTCGGCGCCCCAGGCGACCCCCGTGACATGAGGCGCGCCGGAGGACGACGGTCGTGACCGTGCCCGCCACCCCGCTGGCCGACCCGCTGGACCTGGCCGACCCCTGGCCGGTCCTCGCCGCGCTGCGGGCCGGCGGGCCGGTCCGCCGTGTCGACCCGCGCCTGGGCCTGCCCGTGTGGGTGGTCGCCCGCTACGACGACGTCCTCGCCGCGCTGTCGGACCCCCGGCTGAGCAACGACCCGCACCACGCGGTGGCCCTGCGCACGCTGCTGCGCGGTGACTTCCTGAGCCGCAGCATGATCGGTACCGACCCGCCCGAGCACACCCGCCTGCGGCGGCTGGTGTCCCGGGCCTTCACCGCCCGCCGGGTCGAGGGGCTGCGCCCGCGGGTGCAGGAGATCACCGACGCGCTGCTGGACCGGATCACCCCGCGGGGCACGGCCGAGCTGATCGGCGAGTTCGCCCTGCCCCTGCCGATCACCGTCATCGGGGAGCTGCTCGGCGTCCCGGAGGCCGACCGCGGGCGCTTCCGGGCGTGGACCGACGAGGTGCTGGACCGGCCGTTCGACCCGGGTGAGGACCTCGCGCGGGTGACGGCGGCCCGCGAGCGGATGCACGGCTACCTCGCCGACCTGGTCGAGGCCAAGCGCGCCCGGCCCGCCGACGACCTGCTCACCGACCTGGTGGCGGCCACCGACCAGGGCGAGCGGCTGGACCGGCAGGAACTGCTCGCCATGACCTTCCTGCTGCTCATCGCCGGCTACGTCACCACCGTCAACCTCGTCGGCAACGGCACGCTCGCGCTGCTGCGCGCCCCCGACCAGCTCGACCGGCTGCGCGCCGACACGTCCCTGGTGCCGCAGGCGGTCGAGGAGCTGCTCCGCTTCGACGGCCCGGTCAACCCCGGGCTCACCCGCTACGCCGTCGACGACCTCGAGATCGGCGGGGTGGCCATCCCGCGCGGCGACGTCGTCCTGCTCGCCGTCGCCGCGGCCGACCGCGACCCCGCCCGCTTCCCGGACCCGGACCGGCTCGACGTGGGCGCGGGCGGCGCCGGGCACCTCGCCTTCGGGCACGGCATCCACTACTGCCTCGGCGCGCCGCTGGCCCGGCTGGAGGGACAGGTCGCGTTCACCGCCCTGCTGGCCCGGCTGCCGGGCCTGGCGCTGGCCGTGGAGGAGAGCGAGCTGGAGTGGTCGGCCGGCGGCGTCCTGCGGGGGCTGCGGCAGCTGCCGGTCACCTTCTCCCCCACGCCGGCGCGGACGGGCTGAGCGGGCCGGGGGTCAGCGGCGGGTGCCCTCCATCGCCCGCCAGCGGGCCAGGTTGTAGCGGGCGTCGACCAGTGCGTCGTGGGTGCCCTCGGGCTTGGGCGGCAGCGGCGGCTGGCCGAGGTCGTCCCACCGCTGGCGCAGTTCCCGGGTGAACCGCGGGATCGGCCGGGGCAGGGCCGGCATGGCCCCCCACAGCTGGCACAGCGCCACGTGGTCGTAGGCGCCGAACCAGGCCCACAGCTCGATCTCCTCCCCGGGCCCGGTGAGGAACGCCAGGAGGTCGTCGCGGATCCGCTGCCGGGTGCGCCAGGCGCGGTCGGCCGGCGGCGGCAACTGGTCGAGCACGTTGCGCCGCACCCACGGGATCGCCTTGCGCTCGTCGAACTCCGTGCTGACGGCGTAGAACTCCCGCCCGGTCTCGTCGACCACGCCGATCGACACCAGGTCGATCGTCGTGCCGTCCTCGATGAACTCGGTGTCGTAGAAGAACCGCCGCACGCACCCACCGTAGGTGCGGGTTAGGTTCCCCCTCATGCCGGTGCTGGCGATCGACGCGGGGACGACCGGGGTGACGGCGCTCGTCGTGGGGGGGGGGGGGGGGGGGGGGGGGGGGGGGGGGGGGGGGGGGGGGGGGGGGGGGGGGGGGGGGGGGGGGGGGGGGGGGGGGGGGGGCGGGGCGGGCGGCCGCCCCCCCCCCCCCCCCCCCCCCCCCCCCCCCCCCCCCGCGGCTACCGCGAGTTCGCGCAGCTGTTCCCCCGCCCGGGCTGGGTCGAGCACGAGCCCGAGGACATCTGGACCGCGACCCTCGCCGCCTGCCGCCAGGCGCTGGGCGGCACCGACGAGCAGCCCACCTGCGTCGGCATCACCGACCAGCGGGAGACCGCGGTCGTGTGGGACCGGCGCACCGGCCGGGCGCCGCGGCCGGCGATCGTCTGGCAGGACCGGCGCACCAGCGGCATCTGCGACCGGCTGCGGGAGGCCGGCCACGAGGAGCGGGTCGCGCGGCTCACCGGACTGCGGCTGGACCCCTACTTCACCGGCACCAAGTTCTGCTGGCTGGCCGCCGAGGAGCCCCGCCTGTGGTCCGGCGTCCGCGACGGCGACCTGGTGCTGGGCACGGTGGACTCCTTCCTCGTCGCCCGGCTGACCGGCGGCGCCGCGCACGTCACCGACCCCAGCAACGCCAGCCGCACGCTGCTCTACGACCTCGAGACCGGCGGGTGGTCCGAGGAGCTGTGCGAGCTGTTCGACGTCCCCCGGTCCGCGCTGCCCGAGCTGGTGCCCAGCTCCGGCGTCGTCGGCACCACCGACCCCGACGCGTTCCTGGGCCTGGAGCTGCCCGTGGCGGGCATCGCCGGTGACCAGCAGGCCGCCCTCTTCGGTCAGGCCTGCTACTCCCCCGGCACGAGCAAGTGCACCTACGGCACCGGCTCGTTCGTCCTCACCAACACCGGCACGACCCCGGTCCGCTCGGGCGCCGGGCTCCTGACCACCGTGGCCTGGGACCTCGGCGACGGCCTGGTCTACGCGCTGGAGGGGTCGATCTTCGTCACCGGCGCGGCGGTGCAGTGGCTGCGCGACGGGCTCGGCCTCATCGACTCCGCCGCCGAGATCGAGGGGCTGGCACGCACCGTCCCCGACTCCGGCGACGTCGTCTTCGTCCCCGCGCTGACCGGCATGGGCGCCCCGCACTGGGACCCCCACGCCCGGGGTGCCATCGTCGGCCTGACCCGCGGCACCACCCGTGCGCACCTGGCGCGGGCCACCCTCGAGGCGATCGCCTTCGAGGTGCGCGACGTCGTCGACGTCATGGTCGACGAGGCGGGGCTGGAGGTGCCGGAGCTGTCGGCCGACGGCGGCGCCAGCGCCAACGACCTGCTGCTGCAGCTGCAGGCCGACCAGCTCGGCGTGCCGGTGCGCCGCCCGGTGGTCACCGAGACCACGGCGCTGGGCGCGGCCTTCCTCGCCGGGCTGGGCACCGGGGTGTGGTCGACCACCGACGAGCTGGCCGCGACGTGGTCGCTGGACCGCCGGTTCGACCCCGGACCGGGACGCCGGGACGACGGCCGGCACGACCGCTGGCGGGCCGCCCTCGCCCGGGCCGGGGGCTGGGCGGTCCGGGCATGAGCAGCGAGGAGCGCCACGCCGACCTCCCCCTCCGCGACGGCGACCTCGTGGAGTTCCTCCTCGCCCGCTTCGACGAGGACGAGGAGGCCGCCCGGTTCGTCCAGCTCAGCCGCGCACCGAGCAACCGGGCCCTGGTCGCCCACGTGCTGCGCGACGCCGCGGCCAAGCGGCAGCTGGTCGAGTACTTCCGCGACCTGGAGCGGCAGGGCGCGCGCGGCGACACCATGGACCACGCGCTGCGCCTGATCGGGCAGACCTACGCCGACCACCCGCACTACCGCCCCGAGTGGCGTCCCTGACGGAGGACCCCGTCCCAGGTGCCCCCGCCGGACCGGACCGGGCGGGCAGGACCGCCTCGGACCTCAGCCGGCGAGGGTGTCCGGCGTCCGCTCGGCGGCCTCGTCGACGGGGGGCTGCATGCCCCGGATGACCTCCGAGGCGCTGGCGCCGGTGGCGTCCATGGACTTCTTCACCTTGGCGCCGTAGACGTCGACGTACTCCTGCGCCGACAGCGTCATGATCTCGTACATGATCTCGTCGGTGATCGACCGCTCGACGAAGCGGTCACCCGCCAGCCCCTCGTAGCGGCTGAAGTCCAGCGGCGCCCCGAAGCGCACGCACACCCGGGGCAGCTTGTCGCCGACGAACGGCAGCCGGCGCGGCCGGTACACCATGGCGACCGGGACGACGGGGACGCCGGTCTCCAGCGCCATGCGCGCCACCCCGGTCTTGCCGCGGAACAGCCGGCCGTCCGGGGAGCGGGTGCCCTCGGGGTAGATGCCGAGCAGCCCGCCCTCGCGCAGGATCCGCAGCCCGGTGCGGATCGCGTTCTCCGCCGCCGAGGCGTTGGTGCGGTCGATGGGCACCTGCCCGGCGCCGGAGAAGAAGGCCCGCTGCAGGAACCCCTTCACGCCCGTGCCGGTGAAGTACTCGGCCTTGGCGAGGAACGTGACGCGGCGGCGCAGCGACAGCGGCATGAACACCCAGTCGGCCGCCGACAGGTGGTTGCTGGCCAGGATCGCCGCTCCGGTGCGGGGCACGTTGTCGACGCCCTCGGCCCGCGGCCGGAACAACACCTTGACGACCGGGCCGACCGCCACGAACTTGAGGAACCAGTAGAACAACACGCCTCCCTCGGGGGCTGCCAGACTAAGGAGCCCGGCGGCGGATGGACAACGTGAGGTCTGCACCGCCGGTCCCCCGCCCGCCCTGCCGGTCGGCTGCCCCGCCGACGCCGAGGAGGACCCCCGTGCCCACGAACGAGGCACCCGGCCCCGGTCTGCTGCCCGGCGCCGAGCCGTTCGCCTTCCCCGGCGGCCCCGCCGGCGGCGGCACCGGCGTCCTGCTGCTGCACGGCTTCACCGGCTCGCCGTCCAGCATGCGGCCGTGGGGTGAGCACCTGGCCGCGTCCGGCTTCGCCGTCGCGGCGCCGCTGCTGCCCGGCCACGGCACCCGGTGGCAGGACTGCAACCTGACCACCGAGCAGGACTGGGTCGACGCCGTCACCGCGGCCTTCGACGAGCTCGCCGCCGGGTGCGAGCGGGTCGTCGTCGCGGGGCTGTCGATGGGCGGCACCCTGGCCATCCGGCTGGCCGAGCTGCGTCCGGACGACGTCGCCGGGCTGGTGCTGGTCAACCCCTCGCTGCTCACCCAGCGGCTGGACGCCAAGCTGCTGCCGCTGCTGGCCCGCCTCACGCCCAGCTGGGCGCCGATCGGCAACGACATCAAGAAGCCCGGCGTCACCGAGCTGGCCTACCCCAGGCTGCCGACCCGCGCGGTCCTCGGCCTGCGCCGGCTGTGGACGGCCACCCGCGCCGACCTGCACCGCGTGACCGCGCCCCTGCTGGTGTTCCGCAGCGTCACCGACCACGTCGTCGAGCCGGCCTCGGTGCGGGTGCTGCTGGCCGGCGTCTCGAGCACCGACACCACCGAGGTGCTGCTCGAGGACAGCTACCACGTGGCCACCCTGGACAACGACGCCCCGCGCATCGCCGCCGGCTCCGTGGACTGGATCCGTGCCCGGATCCCGGCCCTCGAGGAGGGGGCGTGAACGGGCGGCGCGGACGGCGCGACAACGGGCTGGACGCCGCGCTCTGGACGCCGCTGCGCGATGTCGACCCGCGGGTGGGCGAGCACCTGCTCGACCTGCTGCGCGACGCCGGCATCGCCGCGTACCTGGAGCCCTCGGCCGACGTCGAGCCCTACACCCGCACCGTGTCCCTGCCCAGCCCGCCGACCGACCGCCTCTACGTCGACCGCGCCCGCACCGGTGAGGGCCGCGCCCTGGTCGACGAGCACGTCGACGAGCACGTGCCCGAGCGCACCCGGGCGCCGCGCGCCCCGCGCCCGGACGTCGACGAGGACGCCGAGTGGGCCCGGATCGTGGCCGCGTTCGAGGCCGAGCACGGGCGCACGGGCGTCGACGCCGAGCCGTCGGACGCCCCGCCCCCGCCGCCGGCCGAGGCCGAGGTGCTGGACCGGCCGGAGGAGCACTACGAGCCGCCGCCGCCCCCGCCGGTGCCCGCCCCCGCGCCGGCCTCGCTGTACGCGGTGCTGCTGATCGCCGTCGGCGCGGTGCTCGTCGTGGCGCCACGCGTCCTCCGGCTGTCCCCGGACGTCGGCCTGGTGCTGGGCGTCGCCGCGGTCGTCGGCGGCGTCGCGCTCCTGGTGTCGCGGATGCGGGAGCGGTCGACGGAGGACGGCGACGACGGCGCCGTGGTGTAGCCGGCTCCCCTAGCCTGCGGCGGGTGGACCCCGCGCCGCACTCGACGACGGTCACGCTCACCGGGCACCTGATGGACACCGGCGTCCTGGCCCGCGTGCTCGACGACGTCCTGGAGTACGGCGGGGACTACCTCATCGAGGACCTCACCCTCGGCCGCCGGCACGAGGACGAGTCCCGCGCGACCGTGCGGGTCAGCGCCGGGGACGCGGAGCTGGTCGACCGCATCGTGCAGCGCCTGCAGACCCACGGCGCCAACGCCGTCGACCCGGGGACGGCGACCCTGCGCCCCGCGCCGGCCGACGGCGTGTTCCCCGACGACTTCTACTCCACGACCAACCTGGACACCTTCGTGCGCCTGGACCGGGAGTGGCTGCCGGTGGACCGCGCCGAGATGGACTGCGGCCTGGTGGTCACCGAGCAGGGCGGGCGTCTCGTCGTCCGCACGGTGCCGGTGAGCGACGTGCGGGCCGGCGAGTCGGTGGTCTGCGGCGCGCACGGCGTCCGGGTGGAGCTGCCGCCGTCGGTCGCCCGGGGCGAGGAGGAGGCCTTCGGGTTCATGTCGTCGGCGGCCTCCAGCGAGAAGCCGCAGGCGGTGCTGGTCCGCCAGATCGCCGACCGGGTGCGGGGGGTCAGGGCGGCCGGGCAGAAGGTGCTGTGGGTCGGCGGGCCGGCCGTCGTCCACACCGGGGCGGCCCCGGCGATGGTGCGGCTGGTGGACGCCGGCTACGTCGACGTCCTGTTCGCCGGCAACGCGCTGGCCACCCACGACATCGAGTCGGCGCTGTACGGCACCTCGCTGGGCGTCGACCTCGCCAAGGGGTCGGGCGTGCCGCACGGCCACGAGCACCACATCCGGGCGATCAACACCATCCGGCGGGCCGGCTCGATCGCCGCGGCGGTGGCGTCCGGCGTCCTGACCGGCGGCGTCATGCACGCGATGGTGCGGGCGGGCAAGCCGTTCGTGCTGGTCGGCTCGGTGCGCGACGACGGGCCGCTGCCCGACGTGTACACCGACGTGGTCGAGGGTCAGCGCGCGATGCGGGCCCAGCTGCCGGACGTCGGCTTCGCGATCATGGTGGCGACCATGCTGCACGCCATCGCCACCGGGAACATCCTCCCGGCGTCGGTGCCGCTGGTGTGCGTGGACATCAACCCGGCCACGGTGACCAAGCTGGCCGACCGCGGCAGCGCGCAGGCGGTGGGCATCGTCACCGACATCGGGCTGTTCCTCGAGGAGCTCGCCCGCGAACTGACCGGCGGGTGAGGTCCCTCGCGCCGGCCCTGGGCCCGCAGGGAGAGGAGCGGCCCCGCCCTCAGGCCTCGCCCTCGCAGACCGCGCGGCGCACCAGGTCGGCGGCGCCCACGAGCCCGGCCTGCGCCCCCAGCCGGGCGGCCACCACCCGCGGCCCGGGCCGGAACCCCCGGCCCGGCAGCGCGCGCTCCAGCCGGGCCCGCGCCGGGCCGAGCACCATCTCGCCGAGCACGCTCACCCCGCCGCCGATCACCACGATCTCCGGGTCGAGGACGGCGGCGAGGTCGGCGATGCCCTGCCCGAGCCAGGACCCCACCTCGGCCAGCAGCTCCAGCGCCAGCGGGTCGCCCTCGGCCGCGGCGGTCGCGACGTGCTCCCCGGTGAGCCGGTCGGCGTCGCCGCCCACCCGCTCCAGCAGCAGCGCCGCGGCCGCCGGGGAGCTGCGGGCCACCTCGCGCGCGGTCTGACCGAGCGCGGTGCCGCTGGCGTACTGCTCCCAGCAGCCGCGGTTGCCGCACGCGCACAGCCGACCGTCGGGGACCACGCGCATGTGCCCCCACTCCCCGGCCACGCCGTGCGAGCCGCGGCGCAGCCGCCCGTCCATGACGATGCCGCCACCGATGCCGGTGCCCAGGGTGATCATCAGGGCGAGGTCCGCGCCGGCGGCCGCGCCGTAGCGGTACTCGGCCCAGGCGGCGGCGTCGGCGTCGTTGCCGACCCACATCGGCCGCTGCAGGCGGGCGGAGAGGTCCTTGCGCAGCGTCGAGTTGCGCCAGGCCAGGTGCGGGCTGAACAGCACCGTGTCGCCGGTCCGGTCGAACCAGCCGGCCGCGCCGACGCCGACGCCGACCAGCGGGCCGCCGTGCACACGGGCCAGGTCGTCGACGACGGCGGCGATCGCGTCCTCGGTCTCGCTCACCGACGACCCGGGGGTGGCGCGGCGGGCGGTGGCGACCACCGTCCCGTCCGGGGCGACGACGCCTCCGGCGACCTTGGTCCCGCCGATGTCGATGCCGAGCGCGGGCAGCGCCGCGGCGGCCGGCTCCGCGGAGCCGTGGGTCCCGGCCACTCAGGCGATCTCGATGCGCTGCACCGGAGCCGGCTCCGGGGTCACCGGCTCGGGGGCGGCCGCCTCCGGGGCGGCCGGCGGCTCCTCGGCCGGGGGCGCGGTCGGGGACCCGTCGGCCGGAGCCGGAGGCGCGGCCGGGGACTGCTCGGCGAAGGAGCGCAGCGCGGCGGCCGCGGCTGTCAGCGCGTCGGCCAGGGCGGCGGTCACCTCGGGGCGCTCGCCCCGCACCACCGCGGCCACCTGGCAGACCGGGCACCAGCGGCAGTCCGCCGGGTGACCGGCCCCCTCCGCGTCGGGCTGCGCCCCGGTCCGCGCCGCCTCGCCGAGGGTCTGGCCCAGCCCGGCGACCAGCCGGCGGGCCTGCTCGACCCAGTCGGGTCCGTCGGTCATGTCCTGCTCCCCTCGGCGGCCAGCAGATCGGCCGGCCACTGCTGCGGATCGGGTGTGAAGGTCACCTCGAGCCGGGCCCGGGCGGTGCCGGCGTCGGCGAGGTGCCCGGCGGTGACCACGCACCGGCGCAGGAGCGCGTCGAGCCGGATCGACCGGCGCGCTCCCGCGGCGGTGACCACGAGGTCGTCCCGCCAGCGGGTCAGTTCCAGCCGGTCGCGCTCGGCGAAGGGCAGGGCGAGCACCAGCCGCCGGCCGCCATCCACCCGCTCGGACACGGGGGTGAGCGGTGCCACGGGTGCGCCGCCGTCCTCGTCCGGGAGGAGGGCGGCCAGCCCGGCGGCGTCGGCCGGCGTCTCCGGGACCTCCTCGACCCGCCGCACGGGGGCCAGCTCCGCCAGCGCCTCGGCGACGGCGGCCTGCTCGGCGGCGCGCCGGCGCCACCACTCCCCCGTCCCGCCGTCGGGCAGCACCCGCGTCAGCACGGCGGTCGGCCGCTGACCGTGCAGCGCCAGCGTGGTCACCGCCGCGCGCAGCACCGGGACGACGTCCGGGCGGGGCGCGGCGACCAGCCGGACCTCGGTCGTGACCGGGTCGGTGAGGTCCACGCCAGAGATCAGCTCCTCGACCACCGGGACCGCGTCCAGGGCCGCGTCGACCGGCCCCCGCGGGACGACGCCGGAGCGCACCGCGGCGGTCCGGACTGCGCCCAGCATGCGCAGCCGGGTGGGCAGCGCCTGGTCCAGCCACCAGCGCAGCACGCCGGGCAGCCCGACCAGGGCCGCGCCCGAGGGCAGCGGGCCGGCGTCGACGACCACCACGTCGGCCTCCGCGCCCGCCCGGGCACGGGCCAGCCGCGCCAGCAGCGCCAGGTCACGGGCGCCGGGCAGGGGCACGACCGAGCTGGCCGGCGGCAGGTCGACACCCGGGGCCGCCGCCGCCAGGACCGGAGCCGACGCACCCCAGAGCGACTCGAGCGCGCCGAGCGGCTCGACCGGGTCCACCGACAGCCCGGGGACCGCCGACAGGCCCGGCCGGGCCGCGGCGGTCAGCAGCAGGGTGCGGGAGCCGGCGCGGGCGGCCCGCACGGCGGCGGCTGCCGCGAGGGTCGAGGTACCGGCCCCACCGGGACCGGTGAGGAGCAGCGTGCGCACGGGCCGGTCAGCCCTCGACGCGCTTCTTGAGCTCCTTGAGGGCGGTGTCGAGGATGACCTTCTCCGCCTTCCGCTTGAACATCCCGAGCAGCGGGAGGTGGGTGTCGATGGTGATCCGGTAGGTGACCTCGGTCCGGCCGTCGCGCTCGGCGAGGGTGTAGGAGCCCTCCTGGCGCTTCTGCATCTGACCCTGGACCAGGTGCCAGGACACCGAGCGGTCGCCGTCCCAGTCGTACTCGAGGACGTAGTCGTCCTTGACCATCCCCGCGTCGATGACGAAGCGCACCCGGCGGGCGCGGCCGTCGGCGCCGGCCTCCAGCACCTCCACCTGCTGGGCGGCGGCGACCCACTGGGGATAGGCCTCGAAGTCGGCGATGACCGCCATCACGTCCGCCGCGGGAGCCTCGACGGTGATCGACTGCGTGGACTGGTCGGCCATGGGCAGCAGGCTATCCGCTCGCCGCACTGTCGCCCGGTCGTGGCACCCGCGCCTGCTACTCCTGGGTAGCCCCCAGCGGCTAGATTTGGCGCGTCCCGGTCCGGGGCCACGCGCGACGGTGCCGTGGTCGGGCGGGGAGGAGAGGACCAGGCGTGCGCGAGTTCAGCGTCCCGGCGACGACCGAGGTGGGCCCCGACGAGGCCCTGCCCGACCTGCTCACCACCAACGTGACCGCGTACGGCGACGAGGTCGGCCTCCGCGTCCGGCGGGACGGCCGCTGGGACGACGTCACCTGGCGCGAGTTCGGTGCCCAGGTCGACGGCGTCGCCAAGGGCCTCGTGGCCGCCGGCGTCCAGGCCGGCGACCGGGTCGCCCTGCAGGCCAAGACCCGCTACGAGTGGACGGTCCTGGACTTCGCCATCTGGGCCGCCGGCGGCGTCGTCGTCCCGATCTACGAGACCTCCAGCCCCGACCAGGTCGCCTGGATCCTGTCGGACTCCGGCGCCCGGGCCGCCGTCGTGGAGCGCCCCGAGCACGCCGCCGCGGTCGACTCCGTCCGTGACCAGACCCCCGACCTCGGTCCGGTGTGGGTCATCGACGAGGACGCCATCGGCACGCTGACCGCCGCGGGGGCCGACGTCCCCGACAGCGAGCTGGCGGCCCGCCGCGCCGCGCTCCGCTCGTCGAGCCTGGCCACGATCATCTACACCAGCGGGACGACGGGCCGGCCCAAGGGCTGCGAGCTCACCCACGCCAACTTCCTGTTCGAGATCGGCAACGGGATGACGCTGCTGGACCGGTTCCTGAACCGGGACGGGTCGCTGCTGCTGTTCATCCCGCTGGCGCACGTGCTGGCCCGGGTGCTGGAGGTCGGCGCGGTGAAGACCCGCACCGTCATCGGCCACACCCCCGACGTGTCCAACCTCGTCGAGGACCTCGGCGCCTTCCGGCCCACCTTCGTCCTCGCCGTCCCCCGGGTGTTCGAGAAGGTCTACAACCAGGCCAAGGCCAAGGCCGAGGCCGACGGCAAGGGCAAGATCTTCGACCGGGCGGCCAAGGTCGCGATCGACTGGTCGCGGGCGAAGGACACCGGCGGTCCCGGGCTGGCGCTGCGGGCCCAGCACGCGCTGTTCGACCGGCTGGTCTACGGCAAGCTGCGCGCCGCGCTCGGCGGCCGCTGCCTCGGCGCGGTCTCCGGTGGCGCCCCGCTCGGTGAGCGGCTCGGCCACTTCTTCCGCGGCATCGGCGTCACCGTCTACGAGGGCTACGGCCTGACCGAGACCACCGCCGCGGCCTCGGTCAACCACGACGCCGCCTTCCGGATCGGCACCGTCGGCCGGCCGCTGCCCGGCGTCCAGGCGGCGATCGCCGACGACGGGGAGATCCTCATCCGCGGCGGCATCGTCATGCCCGGCTACTGGAGGAACGAGCAGGCCACCGCCGAGGCCATCGACCCGGAGGGCTGGTTCCACACCGGCGACCTCGGCGACATCGACAGCGACGGCTTCATCCGGATCACCGGCCGCAAGAAGGAGATCCTGGTGACCGCCGGCGGCAAGAACGTCGCCCCGGCCGTGCTCGAGGACAGGCTGCGCGCCCACCGGCTGGTCAGCCAGTGCATCGTCGTCGGCGACCAGCGCCCGTTCATCGGCGCGCTGATCACCCTCGACGAGGAGGCGCTGCCGGCCTGGCTGGAGTCCCGGGGCAAGCCGGCCGGCACGACCGCGGCCGACCTGACCGACGACCCCGACGTCCTGGCCGAGATCGAGTCGGCCGTCGCGGAGGCCAACAAGGCGGTGTCCAAGGCCGAGTCGATCAAGAAGTTCCGGGTGCTGGCCACCGACTTCACCGAGGCCAACGGGATGCTCACCCCGAGCCTGAAGCTCAAGCGGGCCGTGGTCATGAAGGAGTTCGACACCGAGGTGGAAGCCCTCTACAGCCGCTGAGCCGGGCCGCTAGCGCGGGCCGTGCAGCAGCTCCGCGAACGTCGCGGCGATCGTCGACCACGACCAGCGCTGCTCGACCCACGCCCGGCCGGCCGCGCCCATGGCGCGCGCCCGGTCCGGGTCGTCGAGCAGGGCGTTCACCGTCGCCGCCACCCCCTCCGGCGAGCGCGGGTCGGCGACGACGTGCCCGGTCACGCCCTCCTGCACCGTCTCCGGCGCGCCGCCGGAGGTGCCGGCGACGACCGGCCGGCCGCAGGCGGCCGCCTCGAGGTAGACCATCCCGAGCCCCTCGACGTCCAGACCGCCGCGGCGGGTGCGGCACGGCATGGCGAAGACGTCCCCGGCGGCGTAGTGCGCCGGCAGCTGGTCCGGGCGGACCGGCCCGGTGAGGACGACGGAGCGCTCGAGCCCCGCGGCGGCCACGGCGCGGCGCAGCCGGGTCTCCAGCGGGCCGCCGCCGACCAGCAGCAGCCGGGCCCCGGGATGCCGGGCCAGCACCCGCGGCCAGCCGGCGACGAGCACGTCCTGCCCCTTGCGCGGCACCAGCCGGGAGACGCAGACCACCACCGGCGCCCCGCCCAGCCCGTACCGCTCGCGCACGGCCGCGCCGTCGGCGTCCGGCGTGAACAGGTCGACGTCCACCCCGGGCGACAGCTGCGCCATGCGCGTGGCGCCGTCCAGCGCCGGCGCCAGCCGCGCGTGGGTGTACTCGCTGATGTAGGTCAGGACGTCGAGGCCGCCGGCGATGCGCTGCATGAGCCGCCGCGCCCCCGGCAGCGCGACCCAGCCCGTCTCGTGGCCGTGGGTGGCGCCGACGAGGTGGCCGACCCCGGCCGCCCGCAGGGCGGGGGCGAGCAGCCCGAGGGGCGCGGCCGCCCCGAAGAAGGCGGTGTCGCACCCGTACCGGCGGGCGAGGTCGGTGGCGGCGCGCGCCGTGGCGGGCGTGGGCAGGAGCATGCCGGTCCGCTGCCGGACCACCGGGTACGGCAGCGCGGCGTCGTACTCCTCCCAGCCGGGCGAGCGGGAGGCGAGCACGACCAGGGAGTCCGGCGGGCGCCGGGCCAGCAGCGCGGCGACGAAGGTCTGGATGCCGCCCTGGCGCGGCGGGAAGTCGTTGGTGACGACGAGCGTCCTCACCCGGCCTCCTGCAGCCGCTGCCAGTCCTCGGCGAAGGCGATCCGCTGCGGTCCGGTCGGGTGCGAGCCGAAGAACCACTGCCAGGCCGCGGGCGGATCGGGGTCGGAGAGGTTCGCGGTGGCCAGCCGGTTCTGCATGGCGACGAACGCCTCGGCGTCCCCGGTCAGGTCCAGGGCGTGCAGGTCCGCGCGCGCCTCCACCTGCCGGGACACCAGGTTCTGCACGGGGGTGGACACCAGCGTGCCGAGCGCGGCCAGGAACAGCACGAGCGGCACCACGCGGGGGTCCCCGGCCGAGTCGGCCCCGGCCCGGCGCAGCAGTGGCGACCAGGACAGCAGCCAGCCGAGGAGGGCGACCCCCGCGGCCGCGCCGAGCGCCCCCTCTAGCGTCCCGGTCAGGACGTCGTCGGTGGCGACGTGGCCCAGCTCGTGCGCGGCGATCGACTCGATCTCGGCGTCGGGCAGCTGGTCGAGGGTCGTGTCGTACAGCACGATCCGCCGGGTGGAGCCGAACCCGGAGACGTAGGCGTTGAGCGCCGTCGTCCGCCGGGAGGCGTCGGCGACCAGCACGTCCTCGACCGGGGTGCCGTTGGCCTCGGCCAGCTCCAGCAGGTCGGTGCGCAGCTGCCCGGCCGGCAGCGGCTCGAACCGGTTGAACGCCGGCTCGAGGAGCACCGGGTACAGGAACGAGCCGACGACGACCAGCGCGGCCGCGGCCCCGGCAGCCCACGCCCACCACGTCCGGGGCGCCCGGCGGGCCAGCCACACGACCGCGAGCAGGGCGAGGGCGGTCAGCGCGGCGTTGATGGCGGTGGAGACGGCGACGTCGCGCAGCCACAGCGGCCAGCTGCGCGTCGACAGCCCGAACCGGTGGCGGACCACCTCCCCGTAGGCCGACAGCGGCAGGGTGACCAGCCGGCCCACCACCGTCAGCGCCACCGTGCCCAGCAGCACCTGCCAGACCCATCCACCGCCCAGCGGCCGGGCCACGGTCCGGACCAGCCACCGCCCCAGCGGGGTCAGGGCGAGGACCGCCGAGGCCGCCAGCCCCAGTCCCAGCGAGGCGAGGGACGCCGGGCGGATCGCGGCGGCGAAGGACTCAGCGCGCTCGACGACGCCGGGGGCCAGGCCGGCGCCGGGCCGGACCGGGCTGGCCCCGCCCGGCGGTTCGGGCAGCAGCGTCCACGGCGTGCCGACGGCGACGACGACCACGAAGGCCGCCCCGAGCACACCCGCGACCAGCAGCGCGGCCCGACGGGCGCTCACCCGGCCGATCCTAGGAGTCCCCGAGCAGACCCCGTCCTCCCCGTCGCCGGGCGGCGGGGTGCCCGGGCCTCCCTCAGGCGAGGCGGCGCATGGCGGTGATCCCGCCCATGGAGTCGACGCTGACGACCTTGACCGGCTGACCGGACGTCGAGGCGTGCACCATCTGGCCGTTGCCGATGTACATCGAGACGTGGCTGACCGGGCTGAAGTAGAAGATCAGGTCGCCCGGCTGCAGGTCGGCCCGCGAGACGGCGGTGCCCATCGTCGACTGCATGCGGCTGGAGTGCGGGAGGCTGATGCCGGCCGCGGCGTAGGCGTACTGCGTGAGCCCCGAGCAGTCGAAGGCGTTCGGGCCGCCGGCGCCCCACACGTACGGGTCCCCCACCTGGGCGAGCGCGGTGTCGACGGCGGCCTGCGCGGCACCGCTGGCGGCGGCGGCCGGCGCGGGCGCGACCACGGGCCGGCCGGCGTGCGCGGTCACGACCTCCTGCTGCTGCGGTGCCGAGAGCGCGTCGTACTGGGCCCGGTAGTCGGCGATGTCGGACTCCAGCCGGGCCTGCCGGGCGGTGACGTCGTCGAGGGTGGCCTGCGCCTGCGCCTGCGCGGCGTCGGCGTCGGCGCGGGCCTGCTCGGCGGCAGCGGCCCGCTCGGCCACCTGGGCGAGGACGTCGGTGGTGTGACCGGCGATCACCTCGAGGGTGGCCAGCTGGGAGACGAAGTCCTCCGCCGACGTGCTCGTCATGAACAGGTCCAGCTGGGTCATCCCGTCGCCGGTGTAGGCGGTGCGCGCGACCTGCCGGACCTGACCGTCGAGGGCGTCGAGCTGCTGCTGGGCGTCGGCGGCGGCCTGGCGGGCGCCGTCCGCGGCGGCCTGCTGCTGCGCGAGCACCTCGCGGGCCTCGTTGACCTGCTCGGTGACGACCTCGAGCTCGTGACCGGCCTGGGCGACCAGCTGGGCGGCCTGGGCGGCGGTACCGGCCTGCTGCGGGTCCGCGGCGGCCGTACCCGGCAGGAGGGTGAGGGCCAGGGTGGCGGTGGCTCCCAGGACGAGCCCGCGACCGAGTCGGCGGGCCAGGCGGGGGCGGCGGAACAGGACCGGGAGGTCGGGGTGGGACTGGTCGAGTGCATGCCCCAGGGCAGGGCGAGGCGTCGCCACGGTCGGCGGCTCTCCGTTTCTTCCTCAGCAACCGCCTACCGAGTTAGCTGACGGGTTCGGGCTGGGAAGAAGTGCCCTATCTCTGCGCGCCGACGGGCGGCGCGTGTGCCCCGGGTCACCGGCGCACGCGAGAACTCACCCCAGTGCTGCGGTGGGTCCCCGGTTCCCCCTCGACGCCGCACGGGGCGCGTCAGGGGATTCGGCGGTGTCCGCCCGAGGTCACCTCTCGCGGGTGACGACCGCCCGGTCGGACCGGCTCACCGTACGGGCGTGATGAAGATGTGACAAACGGGGTCTGCGTGGACTGTGGGAACAGCCACACGTCCGGCCCGCGCCACGCCGGCGGCCACGCACGGTCACCGTGGACGTCGACGCTGCGTGCCTGCCGGCGGGAGGCCCGGCCGGTGCGGCTCACCCGGTGCGCCGCCGCTCCCGGGCCGCGCCGCCGGGACGCCCACCGGTGGACGGCTGGTGCCGCAGCGGCGGGACCAGGCCGACCTCGGCCAGCACCCGCACCGCACGCCGCTCGACGTCGTCGAACTCCACGACCACGCCGGGCCGCGGCACCACGACGTCCTCGGCGGTCTGGGCGCTGCCGCCGTCGCGCCGGCCGGCCATCGGCACCACCGTCGGGTCGGCGGTCTCCCAGCCCGGCGGGGCGCCCAGCAGGACGGTGACGACGCAGTCGGTGCAGCCGGTGCCCCGGGCGGTGCAGGTGTCGCAGTCGATGAACATGGCCCACTCCTCTGCTGACCGACACCTCGTCGCAGAGGCCCTCCACGGCCCCGGTCGGTCCGCGCCGGACGCTAGGGACGGGCTCCGACAGTTCCGCGCGACCGCGGTCGGCTGCCTCCCCGCCATCGGGCGGGACACCGGCGCGCGTCCCCGGGACTGTCACTGCCCCGACCTACCGTCCGCCCCGTGCCCTCTTCCCCCGCCCGGCTGGCCGGGATCGCCGCCGGCACAGCCGCACGAGCCGCCGCCGGGCTCCCCCGCTACGAGCAGGCCACCATCGAGGAGCTGGGCACCCCGCTGGCCGAGGTGACGTTCGTGGTGGTCGACCTGGAGACCACCGGCGGCTCGCCGAAGGACAGCGCCATCACCGAGATCGGCGCGGTCAAGGTCCGGGGCGGCGCCGTCCTGGGCGAGTTCCAGACCCTGGTCGACCCGGGCTGCGAGATCCCGCCCTACATCAGCGTCCTGACCGGCATCACCTCCACGATGGTCGCCACCGCCCCGCGCATCGGCGCGGTGCTGCCGAGCTTCCTCGAGTTCGCCCGGGGCGCGGTCCTGGTGGCCCACAACGCCCCCTTCGACCTCGGGTTCCTCAAGGCCGCCTGCGCGGAGAACGGCATCCCGTGGCCGGCCACGGCCTCGGTCGACACCGCCGTCCTCGCCCGCCGGCTGCTGACCCGCGACGAGGTGCCCAACTGCAAGCTGGCCACCCTGGCGCCCTACTTCCGCACCACCACCGAGCCCTGCCACCGCGCGCTGGCCGACGCCCGGGCCACCGTCGACGTGCTGCACGGGCTGTTCGAGCGGCTCGGCCCGCTGGGCATCACCAGCCTGGAGGAGCTCACCGGCCTCACCCGGCAGGTCGACCCCGAGCGGCTGCGCAAGCGGCACCTGGCCGACGCCGTCCCGACCGGGCCCGGCGTCTACCTGTTCCGCGGCCCGCGCGACGAGCCCCTCTACGTCGGCACGTCCAACGACCTGCGCAGCCGGGTCCGCAGCTACTTCACCGCCGGCGAGCAGCGCAGCCGGATCACCGAGATGGTCGCGCTGGCCCAGCGGGTCGACGCGATCCCCTGCGCCCACGACCTCGAGGCCGCCGTCCGGGAGCTGCGGCTGATCGCCGAGCAGAAGCCCCGCTACAACCGGCGCTCCCGGTTCCCCGAACGGGCGCTGTGGGTCCGCCTGACCGACGAGCCGTTCCCCCGGCTGTCGGTGGTGCGCCGGGTCCGCCCCGGCGCGGGGGTGTTCCTCGGCCCGTTCCCCGACCGGCGCGCCGCCGACGCCGCCGTCGCCGCCATCCACGAGTCGTTGCCCCTGCGGCAGTGCACCGGCCGGCTGTCGCTGCGCGTGCTCGGCACCGCCTGCGCACTGGCCGGGATGGGCCGGTGCGGCGCCCCCTGCACCGGCGCGCAGTCGGTCGAGGAGTACGCCGGGATCGCCGAGGTCTTCCGCGCCGCCGTCGCCGCCGACCCCCGGGCGCTGCTCGCACCGCTGCTGGCCCGCGTCGACCGGCTGGCCACCGAGGAGCGCTACGAGGACGCGGCGGTGCTCCGGGACAGGGTGGCGGTCCTCGTGCGCGCCGTCCGCCGCCGGCAGCGGCTGGAGTCGCTGGCCGCGGTACCGGAGCTGGTCCTGGCCCGCCCCGACGGGGCGGGCGGCTGGCACCTGTCCGTCGTCCGCCGGGGGCGGCTGGTGGCCGCCGGCTGCGCGCCCCGGGGGACGTCGGTCCGGGACACCCTGGCCGGGCTGCTGTCCACCGCCGAGACCCCGCTGGGCCCGGACGACGAGCTGGCCGCGTCGGTCGACGAGACCGAACTGGTGCTGCGCTGGATGGAGAAGCCCGGCACCCGCCTCGTCCAGGTGTCCGGCACCCTCGCCTGCCCGGTGCCCGGCACCGGGGGCTACACCGCCTTCCTCGACCGCGTGGAGGCGGGGCACTCCGGCCGCGACCCCTTCGCCGACACCCGTTCGCTCGGCACCCGCGCGCGGCCGGACCGGATCTCACCCGGGCCCCGCGCAGCCGCCGGCCCGGCCGCGGCCCGGCTAGCATCGCCGGCGTGATCACCGCCATCGTCATGATCGACGCGGCCACCGACGCGATCCCCGAGGTGGCCGAGGCCGTCGCCGACCTCGACGGGGTCAGCGAGGTCTACTCGGTCGCCGGCACCGTCGACCTGATCGCCGTGGTGCGCGTGCGCGAGTTCGAGCAGATCGCCGACGTCGTGGCGGGGCGGATCAACAAGGTGCCCGGCGTCCTGGAGACCGACACCCACATCGCCTTCCGCGCCTACTCCCGGCACGACCTCGAGGCGGCGTTCGCGATCGGTTTCGACACCGCCGACTGACGGAGGCCCTGCCCCCACCACTCGCGAGCTCGCGCCGGGACCCTGCAGGGGGACTAGGCGCGCAGCGACCGGCTGACCGACACCCAGCGCTCCAGCTGGGCCTGGGCGCGCCCGTCGTCGACCGCCGCGGCGGCCCGCTCGAGCCCGGCGGCGAGGACGTCGTGCAGCCGTCCGGCCCGCTGGTCGAACGCGGCCAGCGCGGCGGCGGCATTGAGGAGCACCGCGTCCCGGACCGGCCCCCGCTCACCGGCCACCACGCGCCGGAAGACGTCGGCGTTGAAGGCCGGGTCGCCGCCGCGCAGGGCACCGGCCGGCGGGGCCTCGATCCCGAGCGCGGCCGGGTCGAGCCGGTCGGCCTCGACGTCCCCGTCGCGGACCACCCACACCGACGAGGTGGTGGTGGTCGTGAGCTCGTCCAGGCCGTCGTCCCCCCGGAACACCAGGCCGCGCGTGCCGCGCCCGGCCAGGACGGCGGCCAGCACCGGGGCCATGCGCGCGTCGGCGCAGCCGATGGCGGCGGCCACCGGGCGCGCCGGGTTGGCCAGCGGGCCGAGGAAGTTGAAGACCGTCCCGACGCCCATCTCCCGCCGCGGCACGGCGGTGTGCCGGAACCCCGGGTGGAAGACCGGCGCGAAGAAGAAGCCGATCCCGGCCTCCTGGACGCACGAGGCGACCGCCGCGGCCGGCAGGTCGATGACGACGCCGAGCGCCTCGAGGACGTCCGCAGCCCCCGAGGACGACGACGCGGCCCGGTTGCCGTGCTTGGCCACCGGCGCGCCCGCGGCGGCGGTCACCACCGCGGCCATGGTCGAGATGTTGACCGTGTGCGCCTGGTCACCCCCGGTACCCACGATGTCGACGCAGTCCAGGGGCAGGTGCACCGGCGTGGCGCGCTCCAGCATGGTGGCCGCCAGGCCGGCGACCTCCTCCGGCGACTCCCCCTTGGCCCGCAGCGCGACGGCGAACGCGGCGATCTGGGCCGGCGTCGCCTCCCCCGCCATGACCTCCCGCATCGCCCAGGCGGCGTCGTCGGTGGAGAGGTCCTCGCGGGCCAGCAGCCGGGTCAGCAGCGCGGGCCAGGTGGGCGTGCGCGCGCTCACCGGCGCGGAACGGGCCGGCGCCCCACCCGGTCGCGCAGCAGGTCGGCGACGACGGTGGGAGCGGTCAGCGGGTCGACGGGGAAGGGCAGGGTCGCGTCGGCCTGCGACCAGTGCGCGAGCCAGCGGTCGGGCTGCCGGGCGATCAGCACGCACAGCGCCGGACGGTCGGCGACCTCCACCGTGATCTGCCGGCTGAGCGCGAGCCCGCCGGCGGGCTGGGCCTCGCCGTCGAGGATGCAGAGGTCGACGGCGCCCTCGTCCACCGACTCGATGACCTCCTGGTCCGTGGCGCACTCGACCCAGGTGAGAGGGCCCACGTCGGCCGCCGGCCGGCGGCCCACGGCCGTCCGCACCGCAGCGCGTACCTCGGGCCGGGAGCTGTAGACCAGGACGGTGGCCGGCGCGTCGCTCACCCGGCCGAGACTAGTGCCCGGAGCACCCGCCGCCGGCGACGACCGTCGCGAGGTATCGGGGAGGTCACGGCGCCGCCACGCCCGCCCACCCGCGGTCGTGACCTTGACGGGGCCGATGCCATGATGGCCACGTGACAACGGCTCCCGTCGCGAGCGGCACCTTCGACACCTCGCGGGTGCACTCCCTGACCCGTCCGAACATGGTCAGTGTCGGCACGATCATCTGGCTCTCCAGCGAGCTGATGTTCTTCGCCGGGCTGTTCGCCATGTACTTCACCGCGAGGGCTCGTGCCACCGAGGGGTGGCCGCCCGAGCCGACCGAGCTGAACCTGCCCTACGCGTTGATCTTCACGATCATCCTGGTGGCCTCCTCGGTCACCTGCCAGCTCGGGGTGTTCGCGGCGGAGCAGGGCAACGTCTACGGCCTGCGGCGCTGGTTCACGATCACCTTCGTCATGGGCCTGGTCTTCGTGCTCGCCCAGGCGAACGAGTACCGCGTGCTCGTCGTCGACCACGCCACGACGATCTCCAGCTCGACGTACGGCTCGGTCTTCTACCTGACCACCGGCTTCCACGCGCTGCACGTGATCGGGGGTCTGGTCGCCTTCGTCTACCTGCTCATCCGGTCCACCATGGGCCGCTTCACGCCAGCCCAGGCGACCGCGGCCATCGTGGTCTCCTACTACTGGCACTTCGTCGACGTCGTGTGGGTCGGGCTCTTCGCCACGATCTACCTGATCCGCTAGGGAACCGGTGTCCACCACGAACCCGCAGTCCGACGCCCAGCCCGACGACGTGACGCCGAGCGGCCGCGCCCGCTGGTCACGCCGTCCGACCGAGGGCTCCCCCGCCGCCGCGGCCCGCGCCCGCCGGCGCTCGAAGCACCGCCGTCGGGTGGTCAACGTGGCCGGCCTGATGGCCGCCCTCGTGCTGACCGGCACGCTGTACTCGGCGCTGTCACCTGCGTACGCCACCGACGAGGCCACCGCGAGCGAGTCCTCCGCGGAGGCGGCCGGCCGTGAGCTGTACGAGCGCAGCTGCATCACCTGCCACGGCGAGAACCTCGAGGGCGTCCCCGCCCGCGGGCCCTCCCTCATCGGCGTCGGCGAGGCGGCCGTCTACTTCCAGGTGCACACCGGTCGCATGCCGCTGGTCCGCCAGGAGGCCCAGGCTCCGGACAAGCCGGCCGTCTTCTCCGACGAGGAGATCGACCAGCTGATGGCCTACGTCCAAGCCAACGGCGGTGGCCCCACCCTCCCCTCCGGCGACCTCCGCGACGGCGACCTCGCCCTCGGTGGCGAGCTGTTCCGGCTCAACTGCGCGTCGTGCCACAACTTCGTCGGCGAGGGCGGCGCGCTCTCCTCCGGCAAGCGCGCACCGAGCCTCAACGACGTCAACGACCTCGAGATCTACACCGCGATGCTGACCGGGCCGGAGAACATGCCGGTCTTCGGGGACAACCAGCTGACCCCCGACGAGAAGCGGTCGATCATCAACTACGTGCAGACCATCCAGGGGCAGGCCGACCCGGGCGGCTTCGGCGTCGGCCGCATGGGCCCGGTCGCCGAGGGCCTGGTCATCTGGGTCGTGGGCATCAGCGCCCTGCTGTTCGGCATCTTCTGGATGGGGAGCAAGGCGTGAGCACGCCCAGGGACTCCGCACCGGCGACTTCGGCCCAGCGACCGCTGACCGCGTGGGTCAGCGAGGAGGAAGCGTGAGCACGCGCGACACCCGCCCCGGTTCCACCGGCGGCGCGGACGTCCCCGGACCGCTGCACAGCGGCCCGGACGACGACTACACCCCCGAGCAGCTCGCGGCCATGCCGCGGGAGGAGCTCGACCGCCTGGGCGCCCGCTACGACGGGGTCGAGATCCTGCACGTCGACCCGGGCCCCGAGCCCGGGTCGCGCCTGGAGAAGCGGGCCGTGCGCCAGGTGGGGCTCGCCTTCGCCCTCGCCGGCGTGGCCGCGCTCGCCTTCGTCGTCGTGTACGTCGGCTCGGGCTGGTTCCTGCCGGACTGGCACTGGCAGATCACCGACAGCGGGTGGAGCGCCCTGTTCACGCCCCTGCTGGGCGTGCTGATGGGTCTGGCCTTCGCGCTCGTCGGCGTCGGCCTGGTGCTCTACACCAAGAAGCTGCTGCCGCACGAGACCGCCGTGCAGGACAAGCACGACGGCTCGCACTTCGACCGGGTCACCACCGGCGCGACCCTCGTCGGCGGGCTGCACAACAGCGGCCTGGCCCGTCGGAAGCTGCTCACCCGTTCGATGGCGTTCATGGGCGGCGGCCTGGGGCTCATGCTGATCATGCCGCTCGGTGGCCTGATCAAGAACCCGAACAAGGGCGACCCCCTGGGCACCACCAGCTGGGCCGAGGGTGTGCGGCTCGTCCGTGACGATGGCACCCCGATCCGCCCCGGCGACCAGGAGCCCGGCTCGCTCGAGACGGTGTTCCCGGCGGTCCCGGGTGGGAACCGCGAGTCCGACGCCCCGACGATGCTCTTCCGCCTCCGGCCCGAGCAGGTCGAGGTGCTGCGCCCGCGTGAGGGGCACGACGACTTCGCCTACGGCGACTACGTGGCGTTCTCGAAGATCTGCACGCACGCCGGTTGCCCGGTGTCGCTGTACGAGCAGGAGACCAGCCGGATCCTCTGCCCGTGCCACCAGTCGATGTTCGACATCACCCAGGGCGCCAAGCCGGTCTTCGGCCCGGCCACCCGGCCCCTGCCCCAGCTACCGATCACGGTCGACGACGAGGGCTACTTCGTGGCCCGCAGTGACTACATTGAAGCCGTCGGCCCGACCTACTGGAACCGGGAGCGCATCTGATGGCTCGCACCGCCACGGCGCCGGGGACCCCGACCACACGGCTGGGCAAGGCGGCCTTCGAGGTCGACGACCGTCTCATCGTCGCCGGCCCGGTCCGGCGCACGCTGAACAAGGTCTTCCCGGACCACTGGTCGTTCCTCCTGGGCGAGATCGCCCTGTACGCCTTCATCATCCTGCTGCTGTCGGGCACCTACCTGACGTTCTTCTTCGACGCCTCGATGACCGAGGTCGTGTACGAGGGCTCCTACGCACCGCTGCGCGGTGTGGAGATGTCCGCGGCCTACGACTCGGCGCTGCAGCTGTCGTTCGACGTCCGCGGCGGCCTCTTCATGCGGCAGATCCACCACTGGGCGGCGCTGCTGTTCGTCGCGGCCATCGTGGTGCACCTGTTCCGCATCTTCTTCACCGGCGCCTTCCGCCGGCCGCGGGAGAGCAACTGGCTCATCGGCGTGGTCATGCTGGTCCTCGCCCTGCTCATGGGCGTCACCGGCTACACCCTCCCCGACGACCTGCTGTCGGGCACCGGGCTCCGCATCATCAGCGCGATCCTGCTGTCGGTCCCGGTCATCGGCACCTGGGCCCACTTCGCGGTCTTCAACGGCGACTTCGTGGGCACCGAGATCATCGGACGCTTCTACATCGTCCACGTGCTGATCATCCCGGCGATCCTGCTGGCCCTGATCGCGGTGCACCTGCTGATCCTGGTCAAGCAGAAGCACACGCAGTTCCCCGGCCCGGGTCGCACCGAGCACAACGTGGTCGGCAACCGCCTCTTCCCGACCTTCGCCGGGAAGGCCACGGGCCTGCTGTTCATCGTGTTCGGCGTCTGCGCCGCGCTGGGTGGCCTGGTGCAGATCAACCCGGTGTGGCTGTGGGGCCCGTACAACCCGGCCCAGGTGTCCGCGGCGTCCCAGCCGGACTGGTACATCATGTTCCTCGACGGGTCCACGCGTCTGTTCCCGGCCTGGGACATCAACCTGCCCGGCGACTACACCATCCCGGCCCTGTTCTGGCCGACCGTCGTCGTGGCCGGCTTGATGTTCACGGTCCTGGCGCTCTACCCGATGATCGAGCGCAAGCTCACCCGTGACACCGCGTCGCACCACCTGCTGCAGCGCCCGCGCGACGTGCCCGTGCGCACGTCCCTCGGGACGATGGCGATCGCCTTCTACGTGATCCTGCTGATCTCGGGTGGCAACGACGTCATCGCGGACAAGTTCGACATCAGCCTGAACGCGATGACGTGGTTCGGACGCATCGGCCTGATCATCATCCCGCCGGTCGTCTACGTCTTCACGTACCGGATCTGCCTGGGCCTGCAGCGGCACGACCGCGAGGTGCTCGAGCACGGCATCGAGACGGGTGTCATCCGCCGGCTGCCCAACGGCGAGTTCATCGAGGTCCACCAGCCGCTCGGCCCGGTGGACGAGCACGGCCACGGTGCGCTCGCCTACGGCGGCGCCCCGGTGCCGAAGCGGATGAACCACGTGGGCGGCGCCCGCCGCGCCATCCGCGGGTTCTTCACGCCCGTCGAGGAGCCGGCGCAGGTGGAGTTGGAGCAGCGGCGCGAGGAGCACGGTCAGGCCTCGGCCGAGGCGGGTCGCGAGCTCACCTCCTCCGGTCGTCCCGCTGACGGTGGCCGGCCGCAGGAGCCGCGCGACTGAGCGACCGCACAGACGAGTGGGGCCCCGACGGAAACCGTCGGGGCCC